>NZ_JBYTDD010000008.1:0-180227 GCF_058791055.1 Pseudomonas sp. EU05-FHT14B02
CCGGTGGTGCCAGTGATGGTGGTGCTGACGGTGCTGCCGTTGACATAAACGTCATTGGTCGGGGTCTCGACCACGACAGTACCGGTGGTCTGGCCCGCGGCGATGGTGATGACCGAGCCGTTGCTCAAGGTCACGGTCATCGGTGTGCCGGCCGGGTTGCTCAGGGTCGCGGTGTAGGTGATCTGACCGCCTTCGATGACGCTGCCGGTGGCGGTCAGGGTCAGCCCGGTGTTGTCCACGGAATCGGTAATGGTGGTCACGACCGGCGTGGTGTTGGGCACCAGGTTCTCGAAGTTGCCGCCGGTGGTGCCAGTGATGGTGGTGCTGACGGTGCTGCCGTTGACATAAACGTCATTGGTCGGGGTCTCGACCACGACGGTGCCGGTGGTCTGGCCCGCGGCGATGGTGATGACCGAGCCGTTGCTCAAGGTCACGGTCATCGGTGTGCCGGCCGGGTTGCTCAGGGTCGCGGTGTAGGTGATCTGACCGCCTTCGATGACGCTGTTACCGGCCGTCAGGGTGACCGAGGTGGTGTCGAGGGTGTCGGTGACTTGGGTCACGGCCGGGACCGTAGGCGGCGTCACAGTGATGCCGCTGCCGCCGCTGGTACCGGTGACAGTTACATCGATCTGGGTCGCGTCGTTATAGACCGTGTCGTTCGCAGACAATGGCACGTTGACTGTGCCCGTGGTCCCGCCTGCGGGAATCACTATCACGGCGCCGTTGGACAACGTGACAGTCAGGTCGGTCAGCGGTGCCTGGGTCAGGGTCGCGGTGTACACCAGCACGCCACCGGCCTCGGTGATGGTCGGCGTGGCACTGAGGCTGAGGGCTGACTCACTCGGGGTATTGGTGTTGGTATTAACGTTGGTATTGGTATTGACGTTGGTGACCTGGCCACCCGGGATTTCCAGAGTCGTTTGCCCGTTAGTGTTGATACCCGCAGTCGGGAAGCCGATGGTCGGATCGACGCGGCCAGCGGTGGCGTCGAGCATCACGGAGCTGTGACCACCACCGGCGGCACCGCCAGAACTTGCGGCGGCCGGGCCAGCAGCGGTGGCTTCAAGGTCTTTGGTCGGGTCGGCACCGGCGACAATGGCCTGTTGCAGCTCTTCAACGGACGGCGCGGCTTGCGCGGTGGCAGCTGCCAGGTCAGTGCCGGAGTCCGGGGCGTCAGCGCTCCACTGGGTGTCACGGCCCAGATCCAGGGTGCGGCCATCGGCCAGTTCCAGGGACACGGCGCCGGAAAGGCCGGTGTCGATCTGGTCGCCGGCAAACAGTTTGTCGCCTTCAACGAGAACGCGGCGGATGCCCTCTGGGGACACCACGAAAACCTGACCAACAATGCTTTTGACGATGGCAACAACACTGCTCATTGAAGACTCTCCGGGGTGTCACGTTCAGTTGACTTCCATGGACCTGATGGCATCTGTCTGTGCCGACCAGTCTGGACGTACATTGCAAAATAGATGCACAAATTTGACGCATCAGTTCGTCAATATATTGGCTATATTTTTTCGTTATTAACTTTATGCCAAACTATTGACCTTCTTCGAGCCATCCTAAACAATCGCCCCAGTAATGTCACATTGATATTTCAGCTGTGACTCGTCCTCGGTATGTGATTCAGTTCCGTTTTTTGAACTTTCCGACATACGGTCATTCCGCTTGCCATCTTTCGACGCAGCGCGTTCTTTTGCTGTGATTCAAGACAAGAAGTTCTGGGAAATTCCTACAATGCGTTCGCCTATGTTCATGGCAATACCTTTCGTCCTCACCGCGTCTTTTGTGCAGGCACAGTCCTTACCAGAAGCCATGCAACAAGCGCTGGATGTCCATCCGGAAGTTCAGGCGGGTGTCAACAGTCGGTTGGCTGCGGATTATCAGTTGAAGGCTGCAAAAGGTGGATATTTGCCACGGGTCGACCTGCTGGGCGGTTATGGTCGTGAAGGCACCGATAGCGTGACGACGCGAACGGGCGGCAGCAACAATCACTGGGAAACCCTGAATCGCAGTGAGTCAAATTTACGTCTGACCCAAATGGTTTTTGACGGTTTTGCGACGTCCAGCGAAGTAGGGCGTCAACAAGCCACCGTCAACTCCCGCGCCTACTCGCTACTGAGTACTTCCGAGCGTACCGGGCTGACCGTGGCCCAGGTCTATCTCGACGTCCTGACTCGTCGCGAGTTCGTACGTCTGGCCGAGGACAACCTCAAGAGCCACCAGCGCATTTACGACCAGATCCAACTGCGCACCCAGCGTGGCGTCGGCAGTGGCGCCGACCTTGATCAGGCGGAGGCGCGGATGGCCCAGGCGCGCAACAACCTGATCACCGAGCAGACCAACCTGGCTGACGCCGAAACGAACTACCTCTCCGCTGTTGGCCAGATGCCCGATCAACTGGAACGCCCGGCGAGTTTCATGGCGCTGATGCCGGCCAACCTGAATGAAGCCCGTGCGCAGATGCTGGAAAACAGCCCGATCCTGCGTTCGGCCGAATCCGATATCGCCGCTGCCGAGAAGCAATACGACACGGCCAAGTCGACCTTCTACCCGCGCTTCGATGCTGAGTTGGGTCGCTCCGCGGACAACGACATTGATGGTCAGAACGGCCACAACAACGAATGGCAGGCCATGCTGCGCATGCGCTTCAATCTGTATGCCGGCGGCAGCAACAAGGCCGATCTGGAATCCAAGTCCTACCTGTCGAACCAGGCGCTGGACATCCGCAACAACGCCCTGCGCCAATTGAATGAAGAGCTGGGCCTGGCCTGGAACGCCCTGAACAACGCCAACGCGCAAGTGCCGATCGCCCAACAATACGTCGAGCACAGCACCGCCGTGCGTACCGCTTACCAGCGTCAGTTCAGCCTCGGCGAGCGCACCCTGCTCGATTTGCTCGATAGTGAGAACGAACTGTTTTCCTCCTCCCGCCGTCTGGCGGAGATCAAGAACATTCAGTTATTTACCCAGTACCGAATCAAGGCGACCATGGGCGAATTGCTCAAGAGCCAGGGAGTGGTCGCACCATTGGCATCCGTTGTGCAGAACGATATGAAGCCCAAGGTCCAATTGCCCGGTATGAATTAAGCAGGACCTTCATTGTTCAATTGTTAGCCAAGAGTGCCGAGCGTGGAATCAGAAGTCAGTCGGGTTCAACTCATTCATGATCCGCGCGCGTTGCATGACGATCCGTTGCTGGATGGTCTGCTCGCTCTTTGCATGCTGCACCAGAAGCCTGCCAGCGCGGCAATGCTCACCACCGGCCTGCCGCTGCCCGAGCAACGCTTGAGTGTCGACTTGCTACCTCGCGCGGCAGCTCGCGCGGGGCTGCAAGGTCGGGTGCTGCAACGCAAGCTGGAGGATATTCCGGCGATTGCGATGCCAGCATTGTTGTTGCTCAGGGACGGTCGAAGTGCCGTCCTGCTCGGCTGGCAAGGCGAAGATCAGGTACGGGTGCTGCTCAGCGAAAGCGACGGCGGTGAGTCCCTGGTCAGCCGTGACCTGCTGGCCGATGACTACACCGGCAAAGTCTTTTTCGCCCAGCCGCAGCACAAGTTCGACGTCAATCACGGCACGCTGATTCCGCGTGCGCGCTCGTGGTTCCGCGATACCCTCAAGCGTTCGCGCTGGTTGTACGCCGACGCCATCGCCGCCAGTTTTCTGATCAACATCATTGCCATGGCCGCGCCGTTGTTCGTGATGAACGTTTACGACCGTGTCGTGCCAAACCAGGCCGAGGCGACGCTCTGGGTGCTGGCACTCGGCATCACGGGCGCCTACCTGTTCGACCTGATCCTGAAAAGCCTGCGTAGCCTGTGCCTGGATCTGGCCGGCAAGAAAACCGACCTGATTATCTCGGCCACGCTGTTCGAGCGCATCGTCGGCATGGCCATGAAATACCGGCCGGCGCGGGTCGGCAGCTTTGCCCAGAACATCCATGAGTTCCAGAGCCTGCGGGACTTCCTCGCCTCGCTGACACTGACCAGCCTGATTGACCTGCCGTTCACTATTCTGATCTTTATCGTCATCGCGATCCTTGGCGGACATCTGGTTTGGATACCGGTACTGGCATTCCCGATCGCCCTGGCCATTGGCTATGCCTTGCAGAAACCCCTGGTGGCGACCATGGAACGGACCATGGCGCTGGGGGCCGAGCGTCAGTCGAGCCTGATCGAGACCCTGGCCGGCCTGGATGCGGTGAAGGTCAACAACGCCGAAAGCGAACGCCAGTATCAGTGGGAGCAGACAATCGGCACCCTCAGTCGCCTTGAGTTGCGGGTGAAAATGCTCTCCGGCCTGGCGATGAACATCACCTTGCTGATCCAGCAACTGGCCGGAGTGATCATGATCGTCTTCGGCGTGTACCAGATCATCGACGGTCACCTGAGTATGGGCGGCCTGATTGCCTGCTACATGCTCAGTGGTCGTGCGCTCAGCCCGCTGGCGTCACTGTCCGGGCTGCTGACTCGTTATCAGCAGGCGCGGGTGACCATGACCTCGGTCGACCAGATGATGGAGCTGCCCCAGGAGCGCAATTTCGAAGAGCGTCCGCTCAGCCGCAAGGTGCTGCAGGGCGGCATTGAGTGCCGCCAGCTCAACTTCACCTACCCGCAACAGCAGAACCTGGCGCTGAAGAACATCAACCTGTCGATCAGTCCCGGCGAGAAGGTCGGCATCATTGGCCGAAGCGGCTCGGGCAAGAGCTCGTTGGCGAAGTTGCTGGTGGGGCTGTACCAGCCGGATGACGGCGCGTTGTTGGTCGATGGTGTGGATATCCGCCAGATCGACGTCAGCGAGCTGCGCTACAACATCGGCTACGTGCCCCAGGACATTCAGTTGCTCGCCGGCACCTTGCGCGACAACCTGGTTTCCGGCGCGCGGTATGTCGAGGACGAACTGGTGCTGCAAGCCGCAGAACTGGCCGGCGTCCACGAGTATGCGCGCCTTCATCCGCAGGGTTATGAGCTGCAAGTCGGCGAGCGCGGGCAGAACCTCTCCGGCGGTCAACGGCAAAACGTCGCCCTGGCCCGTGCATTGTTGCTCAACCCGCCGATCCTGCTGCTCGACGAGCCGACCAGCGCCATGGACAACACCGGCGAAGAGCGCCTCAAGCAGCGCCTGGCAGCGGTGATCGAAAACAAGACCATGGTGCTGGTAACGCACCGGGCATCGCTGTTGTCGCTGGTGGATCGCCTGATCGTGGTCGACCGCGGGCAGATACTCGCCGACGGCCCGAAAGCCGCAGTGATGGAAGCGTTGAAGAAGGGGCAGATCAGTGTTGCTTAAGTCGGGTAAGGGTTCGATCCTTCGCTACTTCAAAGGCTCTGCTTCGCTGCAGGGCCAGCCGCTGCCGGAGGTCAACAAGGCGCTGATCGAGGATGCGCCCCGCGTGGTGCGGCTGACGATCTGGGCGATCATCGCGTTCTTTGTGTTCCTGATGCTCTGGGCCAACTTCGCGGTGATCGACGAGGTGACCAAGGGCGACGGCAAGGCGATTCCATCGTCGAAGATCCAGAAGATCCAGAACCTTGAAGGCGGTATCGTTGCCGAGCTGTTCGTCAAGGAAGGTCAGATTGTCGAAGCCGGTGCACCGCTGATTCGCCTGGACGACACACGATTTGCTTCGAACGTCGGTGAAACCGAGGCCGATCGGTTGTCGATGCTGCTGCGGGTCGAGCGCCTGAGCGCCGAGGTCGAAGATCGCCCGCTGAACTTCCCCGAGGATGTGCTCAAGGCCGTGCCGGGTCAGGCCAAGAGTGAAGAATCGCTCTATATCAGTCGTCGCCAGCAGTTGCACGATGAGATTGGTGGCTTGCAGGAGCAGCTGATCCAGCGCCAGCAAGAGCTGCGCGAATTCACCTCCAAACAGGCGCAGTATCGCCAGCAATTGGGCTTCCAGCGTCAGGAAATCAGCATGTCCGAGCCGTTGGTGGCCCAAGGCGCGGTATCACCGGTGGAAGTCCTGCGCCTCAGGCGTGCCGAAGCGGAGACCCGTGGTCAGCTCGACGCCACCACGCTGGCAATTCCACGAGCCGAATCGGCAATCAAGGAAGTACAGCGCAAGGTCGATGAAACCCGTGGCAAGTTCCGTAGCGAAGCCCTGACCCAACTCAACGAAGCACGCACCGACCTGAACAAGGCCCAGGCCACTGGTAAGGCCCTGGAAGACCGGGTCAGCCGGACGCTGGTCACTTCGCCAGTACGGGGCATCGTCAACAAGTTGCTGGTCAATACCATCGGTGGGGTTATCCAGCCGGGCAGCGACCTGGTGGAAATCGTGCCGCTGGACGATACTTTGCTGGTCGAGGCGAAGATCCGCCCGCAGGACATTGCATTCCTGCATCCGGGGCAGGAAGCGACGGTGAAATTTACCGCCTATGACTACACCATCTACGGTGGGATGAAGGCCAAGCTGGAGCAGATTGGTGCCGATACCATTACCGACGAAGACAAGAAGACCACCTACTACATCATCAAGCTGCGCACCGACCGCAGCCACTTGGGCACCGACGAAAAACCATTGCTGATCATTCCAGGGATGGTGGCTTCCGTGGACATCATCACCGGCAAGAAGACCGTGCTGAGCTACCTGCTCAAGCCGATCGTCCGCGCTCGGGCCGAAGCGCTGCACGAGCGGTAATCCACCTTCGGGGCCACCGGCCCCATCGCGAGCAAGCTCGCTCCCACAATGGATCTGTATTGAAACGCAATTTTTGTGTTTCCACTGACCCCTGTGGGAGCGAGCTTGCTCGCGATAGCGTCCGCCAAAACACCATAATCCTGTCAGAAAGTGACAAATAACGTCACACCACGATTTCTCCATTCCCTTCGCAATCGCCATATCGTTATTCGTTAACGGTATTTAAATTTCAATTCTTATACCTATAAAGTCAATTTCCTGCGTACCTGCCGACCAATCGGCGCGCCGCACGACACGAACCAACACGGGACCTCCGTGAGTTTCTGATCGACGCGCGCGCCTTTGAGCGTGCCGTGCGTGGGAGTGATTTATGTCTGCAGCTTCAGCTTCGCCAAGCATCGCGCCACAATTCTTTGACGTCCGCCCGTTCAGCGGTGCGGTGGGCGTCGAGATCATCGGTCTCGACCTGTCCCGCCCGATCAATGATCAGGACTTCACCCGTATTCACCGCGCGCACCTGGATCATCACGTGGTGGTGTTCCGCGACCAGCGCATAACCCCTGAGCAACAGATCAATTTCAGCCGTCGTTTTGGCGTGTTGCAGATCCATGTGCTCAAGCAGTTCCTGCTGGCAGGGCATCCGGAAATCCTCATCGTCTCTAACATTGTCGAAAACGGCCAGAACATCGGCCTCGGCGACGCCGGCAAGTTCTGGCACTCCGATCTTTCTTATAAGGAACTGCCGAGCCTGGGCTCGATGCTGCATGCCCAGGAACTGCCATCGGAAGGCGGCGACACGCTGTTCGCCGACATGCACAAAGCCTGGGACAACCTGCCGCTTGCATTGCGCAACGCCGTTGAAGGGCGTTCGGCGGCGCACTCCTACACCGCGCGTTACAGCGAGACCAAATTCGAAGGCAACTGGCGCCCGACCCTGACCCCGGAGCAACTCGCCCAGGTCGCCGAAGTCGTCCACCCGGTCGTGCGTACCCACCCGGAAAACGGTCGCAAGGCGTTGTTCGTCAGCGAGGGGTTCACCACCCGCATCGTTGGCCTGCCGGAAGACGAGAGCCAGCAACTGCTGACCGAGCTCTACACCCACAGCGTGTTGCCGCAAAACATCTACCGCCATCAATGGCAGCCCCATGACCTGGTGTTCTGGGACAACCGTTCGCTGATCCACCTCGCCGCCGGATGCCCCAGCCATCTGCGCCGCAAGCTGTATCGCACCACCATCCAGGGCGACGCGCCTTTCTGATTTGTCGGAGATCTGACCATGTCCAAACGTCTTCCATTCGCACCGCTGGCCGCAGCCATCGGTCTGGGTTTCAGCCTGATTGCCGGCAGCCTGGTGGCGCCAAACGTGGCCCACGCCGAAGGTGAAATCCGCATTGCCGAACAGTTCGGCATCGTTTACCTGCTGCTGAACGTGGTGCGCGATCAGAACCTGATCGAGAAGTACGGCAAGCAGGAAGGCATCGACATCAAGGTCGACTGGACCCAGCTCTCCGGCGGTGCAGCGGTCAACGACGCGTTGCTGTCGGGCTCTATCGACATTGCCGGCGCTGGTGTCGGCCCGCTGCTGACCATCTGGGATCGCACCCACGGCAAGCAGAACGTCAAGGCCGTGGCTTCCCTGGGCAACTTCCCGTACTACCTGGTGAGCAATAATCCCAAGGTCAAAACCATTGCCGACTTCACCGAGAAAGACCGCATCGCGGTGCCGGCGGTGGGCGTGTCGGTGCAGTCGCGCTTCCTGCAATACGCGGCGGCTAAACAGTGGGGCGACAAAGAGTTCAATCGCCTCGACAAGTACACCATCGCGGTTCCGCATCCCGATGCGACAGCGGCGCTGGTGGCTGGCGGCACCGAGCTGAGCGGGCACTTCTCCAACCCGCCGTTCCAGGATCAGGAACTGGCTAATCCCAACGTACACGTGGTGCTGAACACCTATGACCTGTTCGGGCCGAATTCGCCGACGGTGTTGTTCGCTACCGAGAAATTCCGCAACGAAAACCCGAAAACCTACAAAGCGTTTATTGACGCTTTGACCGAAGCGGCGCAATTCGCGCAGAACGACAAGGGCGCGGCAGCCGACACTTACATCCGCGTTACCAAGGCCAAAATCGATCGTGCGGCGTTGCTGAAAATTATCGACAACCCGCAGTTCGAGTTCAGCGTCACGCCGAAAAATACCTACCCGTTGGCCGAGTTCCTGTACCGCGTTGGCGCGATCAAAAACAAACCGGATTCGTGGAAGGATTACTTCTTCCAGGACACCAAACCACTGCAAGGGAGCTGACCGAAATGAACGCTCCTTTGCAAGGCCACACGGTCAGCAAACCGATCGCGGCAGCCCAGGCGCTGCTGTCGGTCGATAACGTCAGCCTCGAATACCGCACACCGCAGCGCGTGGTGCGGGCGACCCATCAAGTCAGTTTCGAAGTGGATCCGGCGGATCGTTTTGTCCTGCTGGGCCCGTCCGGTTGCGGCAAGTCGACGTTGCTCAAGGCCGCTGCCGGCTTCATCCAGCCAGTGGAAGGCGAGATCCGTCTGCAAGGCCAGCGCGTCGATGCGCCGGGACCGGACCGGATCGTGGTGTTTCAGGAGTTCGATCAATTGCCGCCGTGGAAAACCGTCAAACAGAACGTGATGTTTCCGCTTCTGGCTTCGAAAACCCTCAAGCGCAGGGAGGCCGAAGAGCGAGCGCTGCACTATCTGGAAAAGGTCGGCCTGGCGGCGTTTGCCGATGCTTATCCGCACACCTTGTCAGGCGGGATGAAGGCGCGGGTCGCCATCGCTCGGGCGCTGGCGATGCAGCCGAAAATCCTGTTGATGGACGAACCCTTCGCGGCCCTCGATGCACTGACCCGACGCAAGATGCAGGAAGAATTGCTGCTGCTCTGGGAAGAAGTGCGTTTCACGCTGCTGTTCGTCACGCACTCTATCGAAGAGGCACTGGTGGTGGGCAGTCGAATTCTGTTGCTGTCACCCCATCCGGGCCGGGTGAGAGCGGAAGTCCACAGCCACCAATACGATTTGCACAGCCTCGGCGGTGTGGCGTTTCAGGAATCGGCGCGACGTATTCATCGGCTGTTGTTCGATGAAGGTCAATCACCGCAAGCCGAGCATGAACTGGATTTCGCTGACATCCGCATCGCTTATTGAGCCAGTTGAAAGGAGGGCCCGATGAGCCATTTATCATCCCCGCGTGAAGAGTTCGAAACGGTTTTGCAGCCACTGACCAGCGTGCCGCTGGAGCGGGAGTTACCCCTCGGCCAGCGTCTATGGCAGCAAGGTTGGCTGCGCAAAAGCCTGATCCTGATTTTGCTCGCGGTGTTTTGGGAAGCTGTTGCCAGGTATCAAAACAACGACCTGCTGCTGCCGAGTTTTGTGCAAACCGCTCAATCGCTTTACGACGGCCTGCTCAGCGGCGAGTTGCTGGGCAAGGTGTGGATTTCTTTGGTGGTGTTGCTCAAGGGCTACCTGATCGGCATCGTCCTGGCGTTTGCCCTGACCACGCTGGCGGTGTCGACGCAATTCGGTAGTGATCTGCTCAGTACCCTGACCTCGATGTTCAATCCCTTGCCGGCCATCGCCCTGCTGCCGTTGGCGCTGCTCTGGTTTGGATTAGGCCAGAACAGCCTGATTTTCGTGCTGGTGCATTCGGTGCTCTGGGCCTTGGCGCTGAACACCTACGCCGGGTTCCTCGGCGTCTCGGAAACCCTGCGCATGGCCGGGCGCAACTACGGCCTCAAGGGAATGCGCTTCGTGCTGTTCATCCTGATTCCGGCAGCGCTGCCATCGATCCTCGCCGGGCTGAAGATCGGCTGGGCGTTTGCCTGGCGGACCTTGATTGCTGCCGAGTTGGTGTTTGGTGCGACCAGCGGCAAAGGTGGGTTGGGCTGGTACATCTTTCAGAATCGCAATGAGCTGTACACGGACAAGGTATTTGCCGGGTTGGCGGTGGTGATCCTGATTGGGTTGCTGGTGGAGAATCTGGTGTTTGATTCGTTGGAGCGGGTGACGGTCAGGCGGTGGGGGATGGTGCGGTGACTGCGAGTTGCCGCGTTAATTTGCCTCAGTGTTGCAATAGGTATCGGGCGTCTGCTTCAGCTTTTCAAAATCCAGAGTTGGACCACTTATCGAGGCCTCGTTCGTATACCCTCTGCTATAGCCAGCAGGCGGCGAGCCTGAGCCGGATTCATTGCGTTTCTACGTTCACGTGGCTGGGGCTGTTGTTCAGGTGGGCGGCGTGCGACTTCGGGGAAGTGGTTTGGACGAGGATGTGCCTCTAAGTAAACTTGGTATCTTGGGGGTGGTATAGCATTTGCCACAGTGTCAGCATTCCACAATTCCATAGTGGGTTTAGAGGTCATTGCCTGGTCGTAACTTGGTGGTGATCCAAAATTACTCGGCCCTCCAGAATTAGTCGGTCTTCCCGAGATGGGTTTAGCGTAACTTTTCCCCACCACAGGAATAGAGCGCTTCGAACTTGATGAAGCAGGTCCGATTGACATGTGATTGGGAACGCTGCCAGTTTCCCATTTTGCTGTTCCGTGTAACTCCCCCCCATCGTTGCCCCAATTGATCTTGGGCTTCTTGCCGCCAATATAGTCAGCGGCGTTAGCAAGAGCGGACATGTCATGCGTGTTCTCAAGCGTGCGACTTGCTTGCATAGCGCGCGCTGCTTCAGCACCGGCTGAAATGCGCACGAGACTTTTGGGTACTGGAACAGCAACATAATTGGGCAAATGAAATTCCGAAGCCAGCTTACGTGCCTTGGCAATCAAGGTTTGCCAGATATGCCCCGTCGGATCCGACCGGTTCACCGGATCCCCCACGCAATACATATACGCATTCAACCCCCCCCACCAAACGGGCTCCAACTGTCCGGGCTATGAAAACGCATCAATCGCGGGTTGTAGGCGCGATAGCCGTTGCCGAGCAAGTACCAACCGATATTCGCTTCACGTAACTGGCCATTGAACCCGAGCCGTGTCTCGACTCTCTGCTGCGCGGACTGCTCGCCGTACGCTGAGTAGCCGATGGTTTTGGTCAGTCCATCGACGATTTCGCCAATGATGGATTGGCTGCGGTCGGTTGCCAGCAGTACTACGCGTGGCCGGCTGCGGTTGTCTCGATCAACAGGTTGGCTCATGCCGGGATCTTCGCGGAAACGGGGCAGGCTTTGAGTTTTACTCGCTTGAGCCAGGTTTGCGAACTATCAGAACTGATAGTGGTGTGAGTTGTTTCTATGGGCTAGCGCGAATGGATGTGGTGACGGTTCCACCGCTTTCGCGAGCAGGCTCGCGAAGAGGTCGGTGCTGCCAACACATGATTCGGCAGTTTGTTTGCTAGCATTGCGTCTGAATCAGTCCAGATCAAACACGAGTGCTCACCATGCAACTCCCAGACATGAACCTGTTAGTCGCCCTCGACGCCCTGCTCGACGAGGGCAGTGTGGTGGGTGCCGCGCGGCGGATGAACCTCAGCCCGGCGGCCATGAGCCGGACGTTGACGCGCATTCGCGAGGCCATTGGCGATCCGATCCTGGTGCGCGCCGGCCGTGGCCTGGTACCGACCCCCAAGGCACTGGAGTTGCGCGAACAGGTTCGCAGCGTGGTGGAACAGGCCGGTTTGCTGTTTCGTTCGGCCGATGCGGTGGAACTGAGTTCGCTACGGCGGCGGTTCAGTATTCGGGCCAACGACTTTTTTGTCGGCGTCTACGGCGGCAAGCTGTTCGACACCCTTGACCGGCAGGCACCGCACTGTGAGTTGCGTTTCGTCCCGGAAGGCGATGGCGATGATGAGGCGTTGCGCGAAGGGCGGATCGATCTGAGCGTCAGCAACACCCGGCCGTTGACCCCGGAAGTGAAGATTCAGAACCTGTTTTCCACCCACTTCGTTGGTCTGGTGCGCGAGGATCATCCGCTGTTGGACGGTGAGATCACCGCGGAGCGTTACGCGGGGTTCTCGCATATCAGCATGTCCCGGCGCGGCATTGCCCGGGGGCCGATTGATACCGCGCTCAACGCCTTGGGGCTGGAGCGGCGGGTGGCGGTGATCGCGCCGAGCTTTCATGCGGCGATGTTTGCCTTGCCCGATTCGGACCTGATTCTGCCGGTGCCCAAGGAAGCCTTGCTGAGTGTGCGGCGGCTCGGACTGAAGCTGCGCTCGTTCGACCTGCCGATTCCGTTGCCGACCTTGATGCTGACACAGGCCTGGCATCCGCGATTCGACAAGGATCCGGCCCACCGCTGGCTGCGTGAAACGCTGAAATCCTGCTGCGATGAAACCTGGCTGGCCGCCCAGCCGGACTGACCTGAACGCAATTCCCCTCCCCCTGTAGGAGCGAGCTTGCTCGCGAAAAACGTCTGAACGACACGATCAATCAGTCAGCACGCGTTATCGTTGACGTCCATCGCGAGCAAGCTCGCTCCTACAGGGGGCAGGGGATTGTATCGTTGCGTCTAGCGCACTTATAACCTGCCAATAAGTTGATTTTCGTCAGGCATCACGCTTCCTAGAATGCTTCGGTCTTTCCACGCCGGAGCTTGCAGTACATGACTTCCCTTACGGTCACGGCACCTGTTGCTGCGGCCAGCACGGCAGCCGCTCCACCCGTCTTCGGCCCGCGGATCATCATCGGCCTCGTTGGCGTATTGCTGGCAGTGCTGGTGTCGGGCCTGAACGAGATGGTGACCAAAGTCGCCCTGGCCGACATCCGTGGTGCGTTGGCCATCGGCTACGACGAAGGCACCTGGCTGGTCGCCTGTTACACCGCGACTTCGGTGGCGGCCATGGCTTTTGCGCCATGGTGTGCGGTGACGTTCTCGTTGCGGCGTTTCACCCTGTGCGCCATCAGCCTGTTCACCCTGTTGGGTGCGCTGTGCCCCATCGCCCCGAATTACGAAAGCCTGCTGTTGCTACGCACCTTGCAAGGCCTGGCGGGCGGTGCATTACCTCCCATGCTGATGACCGTGGCCCTGCGCTTTCTGCCGGCCAATGTGAAGTTGTATGGCCTGGCCGGTTATGCCCTGACGGCGACGTTCGGCCCGGGTCTGGGCACGCCGCTGGCGGGGTTGTGGACCGAGTATGTCGGCTGGCAATGGACCTTCTGGCAAATCATCGCGCCTTGCCTGATTGCCATGGCCGCAGTGGCGTATGGCTTACCCCAGGACCCCCTGCGCCTGGAGCGCTTCAAGTCCTTCAACTGGCGTGGTGTGCTGCTGGGCTTTCCCGCGATTTGCATGCTGGTGATCGGCATCCTGCAGGGCAATCGTCTGGACTGGTTCGAGTCGAACCTGATCTGCGGGTTGCTCGGTGGTGGGCTGTTGTTGCTGGTGCTGTTTTTGACTGGCGAGTGGTCGCAGCCGATTCCGTTTTTCAAGATGCAGATGCTCGGCATCCGTAACCTGTCTTTCGCCCTGCTGACCCTGGCGGGCGTGCTGGTGGTGTTACAGGCGGTGATCATTATTCCATCCAGCTACCTGGCGCAGGTCCAGGGTTATCGGCCGGTGCAGACCGCGCCGATCATGCTGCTGGCGGCGCTGCCGCAATTGATTGCGCTGCCGTTGGTGGCGGCACTGTGCAACTTTCGCTGGGTCGATTGCCGCTATGTATTGGGCATTGGCCTGAGCATGCTGGCGCTGTCATGCGTCGGCGGCTCGCAATTGACGTCCGCGTGGATTCGTGACGATTTCTATGTGCTGCAATGGCTGCAGATTTTCGGTCAGCCCATGGCGGTGTTGCCGCTGCTGATGCTGTCCACCGGCAGCATAAACCCGATGGAAGGGCCGTTCGCATCGGCCTGGTTCAACACCGTCAAAGGCCTGTCGGCGGTCATCGCCACCGGGGTGATCGAGGCGTTGACCACGGCACGCCTGCATTTCCACTCGACCATGCTGGTCGACCGTCTCGGCAACTCACCGCTGGCGGAGCGCGACAGCGCAAGTCTCGCTCATCGTCTGCATGAACAAGCGGTGGTGCTCACTTCCTCCGACCTTTACCTGTGCATGGCCGGTATCGCCGTGACCTTGGTCCTGCTGATTTTCTGGCTGCCGACACGGATTTATCCACCGCGCGCACCGACCTGATTGCTCCACTGAAACAGAAGGTTTTTATGAACACTCAAGCAAAGCAGAAAGTCGCGGTTGCCATGGCCGCCGCATTGGCCGTCGGTGTGCTGCTGTACCTGGCGATGCCCGGCCTGTTCGGCAAGCGCACCCAGCAGAACACCAATGATGCTTATGTCTCAGCGGATTTCACCCTGGTAGTGCCGCGGGTTGCCGGGTTTATCAAGCAAGTGCTGGTTGAGGACAACCAGCAGGTCAAGGCCGGGCAATTGCTGGCACTGATCGATGACCGGGATCTACGCGCCGCCGCCGAGGCCGCCGATGCCGAAACGCTGGTGGCCAGGGCGCAACTGCAAAACGCCCGGGCGACCCTTGAGCGCCAGGTGTCGGTGATTGCCCAGGCGCAATCCTCGGTGGTTTCGGCCAAGGCGGAAATGGCGTTTGCCGAGCATGAATTGAACCGCTACAAGCACCTCGCCGGGGTGGGCGCCGGCACGGTGCAGAATGCGCAACAGGCGCAAACGCGCATCGATCAGGCCTCCGCGCGACTGGCCAATGCCACGGCGGTACTGGCGGCGGAGCGCAAGCAAGTGGAGATCCTCACGGCCCAGCGCGACGCAGCCGAAGGTGGGCTGAAACGGGCGCAAGCGAAGCTGGAAATGGCCAGCTACGAGTTGTCCTATACGAGAATCGTCGCGCCACAGGACGGCATGGTCGGCGAGCGCGCGGTGCGGGTCGGCGCCTACGTCACACCGGGCAGTAAAATCCTCGCAGTGGTGCCGTTGGCACAGGCTTATGTGATGGCCAATTTCCAGGAAACCCAACTGACGGATGTGCAGCCTGGGCAGGCTGTGCAAGTGCGCGTTGACAGCCTGGGCGGTGCGGTCCTGAACGGCCGCGTCGAAAGCATTGCGCCGGCCACCGGGGTGACATTCGCCGCGGTCAAACCGGATAACGCCACCGGCAACTTCACCAAGGTGGTGCAGCGGATACCAGTGAAGATCGTGCTGGAGCCGGGACAATCGCTGGCCGAGCGCTTGCGGGTGGGGATGTCGGTGGAGGCGAGCATCGATACCGGCAGTGGTGTCTCGCGTGAGGTGACTCAGCGATGAAAACCTGTGTTGACGGTGCGGATGCCATCGCGAGCAAGCTCGCTCCCACAAGGGTTATGTGCGATGTACAAGATTTTCGCATCACAGAAAGTCCATTGTGGGAGCGAGCTCGCTCGCGAAGAGGTCATCAGCCTCGCCTGACTTTTTCTGCCTTGCTTATGCTGAGCCTGTCCGCCTGCACCGTCGGCCCGGACTTTCACAAACCTCAGCCCACACATATCACCGAGTGGTCGAAACCATCAAAGGCGGCCGCCAGCCAAGTAATCGCCGAAACGATGAACGAGCGCTGGTGGGAGGTGTTCAACGACCCGAAACTCTCGGCCCTCACGCAACGCGCCCTGACCGACAACCTCGACCTGAAGCTGGCCAGCAGCCGTTTGCAGCAAAGCCGTGCCGTTCGCCAGGTGATCACCGCCAACCGCTATCCGAATACCGCCGCCACGGGAAGTTACGCCCGAAAACGTAATAGTGGTGAAGGCCTGAGCGACCCGTCAGGGCACAACGGCCAGTCCGCATTCAACCTGTGGGATGCCGGCTTTTCCGCGTCCTGGGAGCTGGACCTCTGGGGCCGCGTGCGGCGGGAAACCGAAGCGGCCGACGCCAACCTTGAAGTCGCCGAGAACGACCGGCGCGGTGTGCTGCTGTCAGTGCTGGCCGAAACCGCCCAGGACTACATTCAGCTGCGTGGCGTGCAGAACACCCGGCTCGTCACCGAACAGAACCTCGACGTCGCCCGGCATAGCCTGAAGCTTTCGCAACTGCGCCTGGCTGACGGCGTCGCGACGGATCTGGATGTCGCTGAAGCCGCCGCACAGGTGGCGGCCATCGAATCGCGCCTGCCCGCACTGGAGCAGCGCCAATGGCAACTGATCAACGCCTTGAGTCTGTTGATGGGCGAACCGCCCCAGGCATTGGCGGCGGAGTTATCCACAGACGCACCGGTGCCACAAACGCCGCGCCAGGTCGCCATTGGCTTGCCCTCGCAACTGGCTGAACGCAGGCCGGACATTCGCCAGGCCGAAGCACGGCTGCATGCCGCCACGGCCAGCATTGGCGTGGCCAAGGGCGATTTCTATCCGCGGATTACCCTGTCGGGCAATGTCGGTTCGCAAGCCATGCAGTTGAGCGATTTTGGTTCGTGGGGCTCGCGAGCGTTCGGCATCGGCCCGCAATTCAGCCTGCCGCTGTTCGACGGCGGGCGCTTGCGCGGCGTGCTGAGTTTGCGCGAAGCCCAGCAACAGGAAGTGGCCATCGTCTACCAGCAAACCGTGCTGCGCGCTTGGCATGAAATCGATGACCAGTTGACTGCCTACAACGCCAGCCAGTTGGGCCGCGACAGCCTCGCCGAAGCGGTGCGGCAGAACCAGATCGCCTTGCAAACAGCGCAACAGCAATATGTCGAAGGGGTGGTGGACTTTGTCAATGTGCTCACCGTGCAAGGTGCGCTACTGGCGACCCAGGAGCAATGGGTCGAGAGTTCGACCGGCGTGTCGCTGGCGATGGTCGGGTTGTACAAGGCCCTCGGCGGCGGATGGGAGTCGATGTATCCGTTGGCGGCGCAGACTGAGTAAGCGTCTGAGTTCAAGGTTTTGACGACAAGTTCGCCATGCCCTTGAGCAACTCGATCGGCAGCGGAAAGACGATGGTCGAGCTCTTGTCGCCGGCAATCGAACTCAGGGTCTGCATGTAGCGCAGCTGCATGGCCCCCGGTTGGCGGCCCAGCATTTCGGCGGCCTGCATGAGTTTTTCCGAGGCCTGCAATTCGCCTTCGGCGTGGATTACCTTGGCTCGCCGTTCCCGTTCGGCTTCGGCCTGCTTGGCGATGGCGCGGATCATCGATTCGTTGAGGTCCACGTGCTTGATCTCGACGTTGGCGACTTTGATGCCCCAGGCATCGGTCTGGGCGTCGAGCACTTGCTGGATGTCCAGGTTCAAGCGTTCGCGTTCGGCCAGCAGTTCGTCCAGTTCGTGTTTACCCAGCACCGCCCGTAGTGTGGTTTGCGCCAATTGGCTGGTTGCCATCAGAAAGTCTTCGACCTGGATGATCGCCTTTTGCGGATCGAGCACGCGGAAATACAGCACTGCGTTGACCTTGACCGACACGTTGTCGCGGGTGATCACGTCTTGCGGTGGCACGTCCAGCACCACGGTGCGCAAATCGACCCTTACCATTTGCTGGACCGCCGGAATCAGCAGGATCAGGCCAGGGCCCTTGACCTGCCAGAAGCGCCCAAGCTGGAACACCACCCCGCGCTCGTATTCGCGCAGGATGCGGAACGTCGACCCCGCCAGTGCGATGATCAACAATAGCAGCGCGACAAAACCCAATTGCAAACCCATGACTATTCTCCGCCCGGCGCCGCATCAGCCGCGGCCACTTGCAGCAGCAAACCCTTGCGCCCCACCACCCGCACCCGTTGCCCGGGTTGCAGCGGCGTTGCGCTAAGCACTTGCCATTGTTCTCCTTGCAGATGAATCCAGCCGCCATAGGCGTTACCGGTTTGCAATGACGTCACCGCCGTCACGCTGCCGAGCAGCCCGGCATCACCGCTGACGATGTCGCGCGGTCGTGTCTTCATGGCGTGAATCACCAGGTAGATCAGCAACAGCGCGCTGACCAGTCCCAGGCCGATCATCAACGGCACGGGCACTTCGGTATTGGACAGGATCACCGCGCCGATCACGAACATCACGATGCCGCCCAGGCCGATCACTCCGTAATTGGGCAGGGCCGCCTCGGCGATCAGGAACGCAATGCCGAAGGTGATCAACCAGATCCCGACGGGGTTGGGCTCCAGCACCACAACCGTGTCGGCGGCGCAGACTGATCCGCTCAACGCCAACAGCAACGCAACTGCACAGCAACGGGTGTTCACTTGACCCTCCGGGAGAGTCATGGAGTGGCTCTGAATACAGTTTAGTTGAGCCTCGGCCGGTATGAATTTTGCTCAATTACCGTCGGCAGCCGATGAGCGGATTTCCCACCGGAACGCGCTGACGGGCCTAGACTTTTACTACGCAAGCCAAGCTTTAATCATCGTCCGCAAGCGATCATGGCGGACACCGAGGTGCATCATGCGTATGGCAAGAACCGTGCAGCGAAGCCTGGAAAAGGCTCAATGCGAATACGACATTGTCAGCCACCCACACTCGGCCAGCAGCCTTGAAACGGCGCGGGTCGCAGGTATTCCTGCCGAACGGGTGGCCAAATCAGTGATCCTCGACGATCACCATGGGCATTACCTGATGGCCGTGTTGCCCGCCAGCCGTCACCTTGACCTGAGCAAAGTCCGCAGCAGTGGTGAGTGGCAAATTTCCCGCGAAAGCAACCTAGCGCACCTGTTCGATGATTGCGAACGCGGTGCCGTACCGGCGCTGGGTGAGTCCTACGGGTTGGAGGTGGTTATCGATCCGCTGCTGACCCGGCAAAAAGACATCTATCTGGAGGCTGGAAACCACGTCAACCTGGTGCGCATGGACGTGCCCGAGTTCCTGAAAATGGTGCCGCATGCCGAGGTGCGGGAGTTGAGTCATTGAGTTTTGTTTCGTCAATGCTGACGTCATCGCGGGCAAGCTCGCTCCTACAGATTTATCGCATTTCCTGTGGGAGCGAGCTTGCTCGCGATGACCGCGCAGCGGTCCTTGAATTGGTCCCCAGGAGTTCGACATGGAAAGCCCGACCCACAACCTTCCTTCGCTGTTCAAGCAACTCGGCCTGCCGGACGACGCCGAAAGCATCGATAAATTCATCGCCACCCATTCACCGCTCAAACCGGAGCTGCACCTTGCGGATGCGTTTTTCTGGAGCCCGAGCCAGGCGGAGCTTCTGCGGGAGGAGATTCTCGATGACGCGGATTGGGCCGAGGTGGTGGATCAACTGGATGTGATGTTGAGGAAGGGGCGCGGGGTGTGAATCGTCATCGTCCGGGCGGCCACTGTCGGGATGTATGGACCAGGGCGAGTATCCAGATGGCGTCCAGTCCCTGCTCATAAACAATGCGGTAACTCTGATGTGGCGTCAGCTCGCGAGTGCCTGAAATGATCCCGGCAGGGCCGATTTCCGGGTATTTGGCAAGCCGGGATAGCGCATTGCTGAACCGGTTGTCCATGTCGATGGCTGCTTTTGGGTTAACGGCATGCAGGTAATCCCAAATGTCTGCACGGTCCTGTGCTGCTTCTTTCGTCCATATTATTTTCATTCCTGTGGCGCGGCCCGCCTGCGCCTGGCAGCGAACTCTGCCTCAATTTCATCATTTGTCAGCCCGTCGCCGGCGCGCATCGAAGCGCGTGCGGTGTCGACCTTGCGCTGCAGGAATGCTTCGTACTCGCGAGCCTCCCGTTGGGTTTGAACAAACTGACGCATCATTTCCCGGACGATTTGCGAGGCGGGGCGATGAGCGGCTTCTGCCTCTGCCATGAACTGTTCACGCAGTTCAGACTCAAGTTTCATTGTAAAAACGGCTTGTTTCGACATGGCTGCCTTCTCGGTTGTCGTGCTGACAAAGTATATACATCTTCAGTATGGTGGCTTGTTCACCCCATATGGCTTCGCGACGGATGGAAGCCAATATGTTTCAAAACTTGACGGAAAATCCCCTCCAATGCGATATTGATAGTTAGCAAACTAACAGTGTGTGTTTTCCCTCGTGCCGAATAACCTCGACATCCTCCAGATGAACATCAGCAGTGCCATGGTGGTGGCCGCCAGGCACTGGCGCAAAATCTGCCAGACCACGCTGGTCAACTATGGCATCTCCGAAGCCTGCGCCGTTCCGCTGTTGATGATCGGGCGTCTGGGCGAGGGCGTGCGCCAGGTGACGGTGGCGCAAGCCGCGGGGATGGAGAGCCCGTCGCTGGTGCGCCTGCTCGATCAGTTGTGCCATGCCGGTTACGTCTGCCGGACCGAAGACACACAGGACCGCCGCGCCAAATGCCTGAGCCTGACCGAAACCGGTCGTGAGCTGGTGCAGGCGGTCGAAGTGGAGCTGGTGCGCTTGCGCCAGGAGGTACTTGAAGGCATTGACCAGGGTGACCTGGAAGCTACGCTGCGGGTACTGAGAGCATTTGAAGCGGCCACGCCGCCATCGGTGGTCAACTCGTGAGCGGATTTTTCTCTGGCATGCCCCCGGCGCGGGACTGGTTCTACGGGGTCCGCACCTTCGCCGCATCGATGATCGCGCTGTATATCGCCCTGCTCATGCAAATGCCGCGTCCGTACTGGGCGATGGCCACGGTGTACATCGTTTCCAGTCCGTTTCTCGGTCCTACCAGTTCCAAGGCGCTGTACCGGGCGGTCGGCACCTTTGTCGGCGCTGCGGCGGCGGTTTTGTTCGTGCCGATGTTCGTGCAGAGCCCCTACGTGCTGGTGGTGGTGATTGCGCTGTGGACCGGGACGCTGCTGTTTCTGTCCCTGCATTTGCGTACCGCGAACAACTACGCCTTGATGCTCGCCGGTTACACCTTGCCGCTGATTGCCCTGCCGGTGGTGAATAACCCGCTGGGGGTGTGGGACGTGGCCGAGGCACGGACCGAAGAAATTTTCCTCGGCATCGCCGTGGCGGCAGTGGTTGGCGCGATGTTCTGGCCCCGGCGTCTGGCGCCGGTGTTCAATGATTCGGTGAGCAAATGGTTTGCCGATGCCTCGACCTACAGCCTGCGCTTCCTAAGCCGCAGCGTGCAGCCTGAAGAAGTCAGTGCGTTGCGTGCATCGATGGTCGCCACCTTCAACTCCCTGGAGTTGATGATCGGCCAGTTGCCCCACGAAGGCTCGCGTCCGCAGACAGTACGCAACACCAGGGAGTTGCGCGGGCGGATGATTCACCTGCTGCCGGTGATCGATGCCCTCGACGATGCGCTTTACGCCCTGGAACGGCGCACCCCCGAGCTTGTGGACAAGTTCGCACCATTGCTGACGGCCACCACCGAATGGCTCGAGCACAAGGATGCCGACCTCGACCGCTGGCAGGCACTGAAGGATAAACTCGAGGCCCTGCAACCGGCTCCCGAAGCGCTGGATGACCGCAAGCAACTGCTGTTCTCCAATGCCATTTACCGTCTCGGCGAGTGGATCGATTTGTGGCAGGACTGCCGCAGTCTGCAATACGCCATCCAGTGCGAAAGCCAGGACAACTGGCGCGCGGTGTATCGGCATTGGCGGCTGGGGCGGCTGTCCCCGTTTCTGGATCGCGGCCTGATGTTTTATTCCGCGGCCTCCACCGTCACCGCGATAATCGTCGCTTCGGTGCTGTGGATTCTGCTCGGCTGGACCGATGGCGGCAGCGCAGTGATCCTGGCGGCGGTGGCGTGTAGTTTCTTTGCCTCGATGGACGATCCCGCGCCGCAGATTTACCGGTTCTTTTTCTGGACGGCGATGTCGGTGGTGTTCGCCAGCCTTTATCTGTTTCTGGTGCTGCCCAACCTGCATGACTTTCCGATGCTGGTGCTGGCGTTTGCCGTGCCGTTCATTTGTGTCGGCACCCTGACGGTCAAGCCGCAGTTTTACCTGGGCATGCTGCTGACCCTGGTCAACACCTCGTCCTTCATCAGCATTCAGGGCGCTTACGACGCGGACTTCCTCAGTTTCGCCAACTCCAACCTGGCCGGCCCCATGGGGTTGTTGTTCGCGTTCATCTGGACCCTGATCGCCCGACCGTTCGGTGCCGAACTGGCAGCCAAGCGCCTGACCCGTTTCAGCTGGCGTGACATTGTCGGCCTCTCCGAGCCGGCCACGTTGTCTGAACATCGGCTTCTGGGCATACGGATGCTCGATCGGCTGATGCAGCATCTGCCGCGCCTGGCCATGACCGGCCAGGACTCCGGTGTGGCACTGCGGGAAGTGCGGGTGGCGCTGAATCTGTTGGACCTGCTCGCTTATACGCCGCGGGTCCTTGGTGTGCCGCAGGTGCTGCTGCGCCAGGTGGTGACCGAGGTTGGCGAGTACTTCAAGGCCTGTCTCAAGGCCGGTGAGCGCCTTCCGGCACCTAGCCCGTTGCTGATGACCCTCGACCGCACCCGTCGCGCCCTCAGCGGTGCCGGCGATGACGAAACCCGTCGGCATCTGCTGCACGCCCTGAGCGGCTTGCGCCTGGCACTGCTGCCCGGTGTCGAATTCGTCGGTTCCGCCGAGCTCGAAGAACCGCTTCCCCATGGCATTGATGGAGCGCCTTTATGATCGGTGACCTGGATCTGAGCGGGGTGTTCCTGCCCACGCTGCTGGTGCTGATGGGCATTACGTATGTGTTGTACCTGTTGGTGCACGGGGTGCTGACGCGCCTGCACTTTTACCGTCTGGTCTGGCACCGGGCATTGTTCAACGTGGCCCTCTACGCCTTGCTGCTTGGCGCCGTGGACTCACTCAGTCGATACCTGATGACATGAAAAAACCGATTCTAACCCTGGGTCGCGTGGTGCTGACCCTGCTGATCGTGAGCTTCGCCGTGGTCGTGGTCTGGCGCATGGTGATGTATTACATGTTCGCGCCCTGGACCCGCGATGGGCACATCCGCGCCGACATCGTGCAAATCGCGCCGGATGTCTCCGGGCTGATCCAGCAAGTGGAGGTGCGCGACAACCAGTTGGTCAAGCGCGGCCAAGTGCTGTTCAGCATCGATCCGGACCGCTTCAAGCTGGCCCTGCGCCAGGCGAAAGCGGCCGTCGCCGACCGCGAGGAAACCCTGGCCCAGGCCCAGCGCGAGGCCAAGCGGAACAAGGGTCTTGGTAACCTGGTGCCGGGTGAGCAACTGGAAGAAAGCCAGTCGAAAGTGGCCCGCGCCCAAGTGGCCTTGTTGGAAGCCCAGGTGGCGGTGGACAGCGCACAGCTCAACCTCGACCGCTCGGTGATCCGCAGCCCGGTAGACGGCTACGTCAACGACCGCGCGCCACGGGCCCAGGAGTTCGTCAGCGCCGGGCGGCCCGTGTTGTCGGTGGTCGACAGCAACTCGTTCCACATCGACGGCTATTTCGAAGAAACCAAACTGAACGGCATCCATATCGGCCAGAGCGTCGACATCCGGGTGATCGGCGACAATGCACGCCTGCGCGGGCATGTGGAGAGCATCGTCGCCGGTATCGAAGACCGCGACCGCACCAGCGGCAATAACCTGCTGCCCAACGTCAACCCGGCCTTCAGCTGGGTGCGGCTGGCCCAGCGAATTCCGGTGCGTATCGCCTTCGATGACGTGCCGGATGATTTCCGCATGATCGCCGGGCGCACCGCCACGGTATCGATCATCGACGATCAACAACGGGAGCCGACGCAATGAGCAAGGCCTCGGGTTTGGCGGTCGCCGGGTTAGGCCTGTTGCTGTCGGCGTGTCAGATGGTCGGGCCGGATTATCATTTACCGGAAGAGGCGGCTGTCCATCGTCCTGACTTTCAGGGCGATCTGGCGGTCGACGGCAAAACGGTGGTTTCCGCACCGGTGCCGGCCGATTGGTGGCGCCTGTACAAAGACCCGCGACTCGACCAGTTGGTACAGCAGGCCATGGCCTCCAACACTGATTTGCGTGTGGCGGCGGCCAGCCTGTCGAGGTCTCGGGCTCAGGTCGATGAGGCCGAAGCGGCAGGTGGCTGGAGCGGCGGCGTGAAGATGGGCGCCCAGCGCTTGCAGGAGTCCGGTCAGGCCTTCCTGCTGCCGGAAAAAGTGCCGGTGGCCAACATCGGCGATATCGGCATCAGCGCGTCGTACCAGTTCGACCTGTTCGGCACCTTGCAACGCGGTATCGAAGCGGCCAAGGCCAATGCCGATGCGACACAAGCAGCTGCCGATACTGCACGCATCACCGTGGTGGCCGACGTGGTCCGGGCCTACACCCAGGTGTGTGCAGCCAATGAAGAGCGGGAAATCGCCCAGCATTCCCTCGACCTGCAAGCCCAGAGCACCACGCTGATCCAGCGTCTGCGCGATGCCGGGCGTGGCGACGAAACCCAGGTCACCCGCTCGCAGACCCAATTCAAATCCCTGCGCGCCGACATGCCGCGCTATGAAGCGTCGCGCCAGGCCGGGCTGTACCGCTTGTCGATGTTGCTGGCCAAGCCGGTGGACCAACTGCCGGCCGGCACCGCCACCTGCGACGAGTTGCCAAAAATCGCGCAACTGGTACCGGTGGGCGATGGTGCCGCGTTGCTCAAGCGTCGTCCTGATGTGCGGCAGGCCGAGCGTCGACTGGCGGCCGCGACGGCCGGTATCGGCGTCGCCACGGGCGAGCTGTACCCGAACATCAGCATCGGCGCGACCATCGGTACCGTCGGTATTCTGGACGATCTCGGCGACCCGTCTACCAATCGCTGGGGCTTCGGTCCGTCGCTGACCTGGAACGTGCCGACCAACGGCGCCCGGGCGCGCATCCGCGAAGCCGAAGCGGTGACCCAGGCGACCCTGGCGCATTTTGACGGAGTGGTTCTCAACGCCATTCGTGAGACCCAGACCGGTCTTGCCCAGTACACGGCATTGCTGCAACGCCGCGATGCACTGGCCGATGCCGAGCAATCGGCAAAACTGGCAGCTGACCAGACCCACCGCTTCTTCCAGGCCGGCCGCGCCTCGTTCCTGGCCGACCTGCAAGCCACCCGCACCTACATCGACGTCACGGCGCAGCTGGCGGCCGCTAACACTCAGGTTGCCGCCAGCCAGATCGACTTGTTCCTCGCCTTGGGCGGCGGTTGGGAAAGCGGACGAACGCAAGCGTCGAACTCCGGCAAACCCTGAGGCCGTTGCTATGCTTTGAAGTGTTGGGAGGGTGCCCCGTGCAAAGCGCCCTTTCTTCGCACAAGGCTCGCGCAGGTCAGGGGGAAACCAATAATGAAAAACCCTTACGTTCTCGGTTTTTGGTGCGCCATCGTGGCGTTGGTGCTGCTGTCGGCCACTTATTTCTACGGAATCATGCTGGCCCAACAGATCGACAAGGCACTGGTGTTCCTCGACAGTGCCGTCGCACTGATTGCCGTGATGTCCGTTGCAGTGGTGGCCTGGGCCTCAGTCCAGAATCAACGCATCAAGAAAAGACAACTCGAACAAGGCAAGACCCTGGTCCTGATCTGGGACACCAAGGTGGCGTTGCGTCGTGTCGAAACGGTGTTCGACCGTTATTTCTGGGGCAGTTACTGGCAACCGGGGCGCACGTTTCAGGAAGTCATGGGCGAATTGACCGGCACGCCGTTGGAAAAAAGCCTCGATACCTTGAAAAAACAATGCGTGGCGCTGGACCGGCAAGTGGCTGACGACGGTCGGCACTGGCTCAACAATGCCCGGGAGCTGGCCGATGTCGCTACGGCCATGGCCCGCGAACGCTATCAACTGGACGTCTGCGACCCGCGCGCGGAAGTGACGGGCGGGGCGGTGATCAATCGTGACTTCGAAGTGCTGGTGTACACCTGGACTGCGCGGCTCAAAAGCTTTGATCATCAGCTGGATGAGATTGAAGTCCAGTATTCCTGATTTTGTGGTGGCTGTTATGCCGCCATCGCGGGCATGCCCGCTCCCACAGGTATAGCGTGATCCCTGTGGGAGCAAGCTTGCTCCGGGCGGCGTTCCGACGATAGCGATCGAATGGACTGCGAAGATCTCGAATCCTGCGCCCCCGCCCCCAAGACACTCTTTCACCTTTAATCATTGGGCCGTTCGTCGCCCCTGATGCTAATCTCCATTCCACTTTCAGCACTGTCGAGCCACAACCCGTCATGGGTTCAGGGAAGACGATCTCACTTTCAACAACGGACACTGAACGGGTCATACATGAATAAATCAGCAGGCGTGCTACTGGGAATTGTTGTCGCCATCGGTGCCATCAGCGCAGGCGGGGCCTGGTTCACCAGCACCAGGATCGAAGGTGTGCTGAACACCTCGATAGCCGATGCCAACAAGGAACTGCAGGCGGCGATGGTTGGTTCCAACGGCACGGCGTCGCTGGAGCTGGTGTCGCTGGAGCGTCATGTGTTCAGCAGCACCGCGCACTATCGCCTCAAGGGCGAAGGCGAAATGTTCGGCGAAGCGCCGGTTGAGTTGCTGTTTGTCGATCACATCGAACACGGCCCGTTGCCGTTCTCGCGCCTGATGTCGCTCAAGTGGCTGCCGGTCCTGGCGACCAGTCACTACGAGCTGGAAAAGACCCCGTTCACCGAGAAGTGGTTTGCCGCCGCCAAAGACAAGTCCCCGCTGACCGGCGTGGTCAATATCGGCTATGACAACGCTACCAATGGCACCTTCGAGTTGCAGCCGCTGGAAATGGCACTGGATGACAAGTCGAGCATGAAGTTCTCCGGCTTGAAAATGGACGTCGACGCCAGCGCCAAGGCGCAGAAGGTCAAGGCCAACGGCTACATGGACAGCCTGAAGGTGACCACCGTGTCTGAAGACCAGACGCCGGTGCAGGTTGAATTCAATGGCCTGACCCTGGCCAGCAACCTGACAAAAAGTACCTACGGTTTCTACACCGGCGAAAACGTCGTTGAACTGGCCAGCGGCAAATCGACTTTTGGCGTCAAGCAGTCGGTGCTGGACTTCAAGAAATTCGAGATGAAAAACCTGACTGAAGAAAAGGGCAGCAACGCCTCAGGGCGTGCCGATTACAAGGTTGGCGAAGTGTCCCTGAACGGCAAGACCATTGGTTCCGGTTCGCTGGCCATGAGCCTGAAGAACCTCGACATTCCGGCGACCCTGTCGTTGATGCAGATTTACCAGAGCAAACTGCAGCCGTATGAACGGACGGTGGCCGAAGCAACGGCGGCCGGTCTGCCGGCACCGGAGCTGAAACTGACCGAAGCCGAAGAGGCGCTGCTCAAGTCCAGCCTGGAAAAACTGCTGGCGGCCGGACCACAAGTGGCCCTGGAAAACCTGTCGTTCAACACCGCCAATGGTGAGAGCCGCGCCAACATGGTGCTAGACCTGACCAAGCCACAAGCTATCGATCTGCCGACCGATCAGTTGGTCAGACAGCTGATCGCGCTGCTGGACTTCAAGCTGCAAGTGTCCAAACCCATGCTGATCGATGTGCTCACCGTGCAATCGCAAATCGACGGTCAGACCGACGCCAAGCTGATTGCCGATCAGGCCACCGCCACCGCGGACATGTTCAGCAGCATGGCGGTCGGCAGCCAACTGGCAAAACTGGACGGCAATAACATCGTCACCAACCTGCGTTACGCCAACAATCAGGTGGACTTCAACGGCCAGAAAATGACCGTCGAAGAGTTTGCCGGTTTTGTGATGAGCAAGTTTGCGGATGCTGGCGCTACCGAATAACGGCGGCCGTTTACCTCGCAACGCCCGGCCTCTGCATCGCGCAGGCGCCGGGCGTTTTGCTGTCTGGCAACTCTAGGGAACGTCACGGATCAGGCGCCATGCCTCTTCCCATGGCAGCGGTTGTTTCATCCGCTCGGCGAGCATCGCCATTGCCCGGTCCATCTCGCAGGCTACCGCCGCCGACACCACACCGTTTTTTCCGAACAGGCCTATGAACGGCGGGTTGTAAGGGTCGCCGTTGAACTCGACTTCGTCCCAGGCCTCGGAGTGGCCGAGGTAGTCATAGGTTTTACCGAAATGCCAGGTCCAGAAAAACGGCACGTCGAGGTAATGCTCGTCACCGCCCAGCATATTGGCCGCGGCGATCCGCGCCTGTTGTTGGGCCAGTCGCCAGTGTTCGATGCGCAGGTATTGGTTGTTCAGCGGGAACGTTGCGATATCGCCAGCCGCCCAGAGACCGTCGGCCACGCGCATTGCGCCATCGACATGCAGCGAGTGATCCTGCTCCTTCGGTAACCCGGTAAAGGCCGCCGTGGCTGGCGTCACGCCGATGCCGACCAGCACCAGATCGGCCGCCAGGCGTTGGTCGTTGTCCAGGCGCACGGCTTCGACCTTGTCTGTCCCTTCGATCTGTACCGCATTGCCCTGGGTATGAAACACGACGCCATGGGCTTCATGTCGTGCCCGAATGGCCTTGCCGACCGTATCGCCGAACTGTTTGGCAAGTGGCACCTCGTGGCGGGCCAGTACGGTCACGTGCAGGCCAAGCTGGCGCAGGGACGAGGCGGATTCCATGGCAATGAAGCTGTCGCCGATGATCACCACCCGCTGGCCGGCGCTAGCGCTTTCCAGAATCTGCTGCGCATGGGCTTTGGAGCGCAGGACGAACACTTGCGGCAGGTCAGCGCCGGGCAGCGTCAGCGAATTGGGTTCGCCGCCAGTGGCCAGCAGCGCGGCGTCGTATGTCAGTGATTGGCCGTCAGTCAGCCGCAGCGTCCGGTTTGGCGCGTCCAGGCTTGCCACTTCGCCTCGCAGGCGTTCGATCCGCTGCTCGCGGTAAAAATCCTCGTCGCGCAGCGGCGGGACTTCGTGCAGCGGCATCTCCCCGGCGATCACGTATTTGCTCAGCGCGGTGCGGTCGTATCCGGCGTCGGCTTCGCGGTCGATCAACAGCAACCGGCCGCCGAATCCTTTCTCGCGCAACGCCGCTGCCGCCGCCGTGCCTGCCGCGCCAGCGCCGACAATGATGAAGGTTCGTGGATCGTCGGCCGGTGGCGCGTGGGCGTCCGGCATCGGCTGGTCGCCGACCCAGATGTCGCCGTCACGGACTTCAAGGGGATAGCGCTTGAGGCTGTCCAGGGCTGGCGGTTCACACAGCCTGCCATCCTCGACCCGAAACTGCGCCTTGTGCCATGGACATGTCAGGCGCCCGTGGCATATCGCGCCGTCAGCCAGCGGGGCTCCGGCATGTGGGCATTCGGCCTGATAAGCGCGCAGTTGTTCGCCGGCCCGCAACAGCAGAATCTTGCTGTCCTGGACCGGCACTTCCAGACCTCGGTCTTCGGGCACATTGGCGACACGTGCAACGCGATGCAGAGTCATGATTGCTCTCCAGACAGACGTTTCACTTATGAGTCTGGTACTTATCGCGAGGTTCGGCCAATTGCCCCTGCCACGGCGTGAACGGTGCGGCTATAGTTTGCACGCCGACGACGGCCCAACACGTACAAGGTGCTCCGGTATGCCCCGATTGACCTCAATGAACCCTTGGCTTGCGGCCTTGGCAGTCGCCCTGTGCGTGCAGTTCCCGGCGCAGGCCCAGGAACGTTTCACCCTGAACATTCCTGGAGTCTCCGATGACCGCCTGTTCACGTCGGCCGCTGCCAGCGATTCCGCCGGCTGTGGCGGACACAACATTTCCCCGGCATTGAACTGGAACGCCGGCCCGGCAGCCACCCAAAGCTATGCCATCGTCATGCACGACCCTGACGGCCAGAAGGGCCAGGGCATCGACCAGTGGGTGCATTACGGCATCAAGGCCGGCACCCACCAGATCCCGGCCGGCGCCGGGAGTAAACCCGGCCTCGAGGGCGTCGCCGGTACCAACAGCAAGGCAACCACCGGCTATGTCGGCCCTTGCCCGCCCGTTGGCGACAGCGCGCACCACTACATCATCCAGATCTACGCTCTGGACCTGCCCCCGGACGCCTTGCCCGCCGGCCTGACCCGTGCGCAGTTGCTGGAAAAAATCAAAGGCCACGTCCTGAAAAACAGCAGCGTGGTGCGGCGCTATCACCGCTAAAGGCTGATCGCCCCAGCGGATTTGCAGAAAACTGAAGTGCGCGGTATTCCGGGGGATTTGGCATCCACCCCCGAAAGCGCGCACTATCAGGCTATAGCCGATGCGTTGGAGGATGCCGTGGCAAAAAAGATCGACCGCATCGCCCAAATGCTCAACTGCCCGCAAAAGGGTGAGGAACTGCGGCGAGCGATTACCGAGAGTCGCAAGGATTTTCTGCTGAATCAGTCGGAAGAGGCTGTTGTTGAAGACGACGACCTTGAAGAGGAGTTTTTCGAGGACGACGAAGACGATGATGAGTACGACGAGTTCGACTGGACGACAGAATGAAAAAAACCGCTTCGGCGGTTTTTCATTATGAGCAGTGGTTCGGATAAACCGAACAACTGAAGGGCTAGTGACCCCCTCTCTGAGTGGCCCGAAGCATAGGTTGCCCTGAGTCGACTCCATGCTGCCCTGGGTTTGTGGAGGCCCCGAAAGCTCGGGGCGTATTTCAAGGTTGAGTGATCACTACTCTGTGGCTTGTTGCTTGAGCGTCAGAGGACGTCGCGTCAGCACTTTCACCACATCATCAATTACTGCCTTACTCATCGCGGTCAGATAATGGGCCGCCCATGCATGGCGGTCGGTATCTCTTGCATAGGCAGCATCCTCGGCGAACGACTTGGCCAGGAACAGCAGATCGGATGCTTGAGCTAATGCTTTGCTGATAGGTACCCCTCCGCTGACATGGAACAGCGGTTCGTCCGGGCAGTAGATGCAGGGAGTCAAACCGATGGTTGTTGCTTCTGAATGTTCAGTCACTTGCCACCTCCATTGACGGAGATGCAGAGAGATCGCGACTCGAAATCGCGTTGAGGGATAAGCCAAATTTCGTGCGGATTTGTATTGCGCATGGTCTAGCTCCTTGACGTGGAACTGCCACTTTTTCGTTACCAAGCGAATGGGTGGCAGCTGTGCGCAGGTTGGTAAACCGGGAGTCAAGGAATCCGGCACGCCCGAAGACGTCCCACGCACAGCCGCCATAACTCAAAATTGCGGACGTCAAAAACGCCTGTAATTCTCAATGGGGGCGCTGTTGCGCTTAACTCTCGGGTTACCAAGCCCGGTCGCTGAATTGGCAGCGACGGCGGAAGGTTAGCGCGCGGGATGGTCTCCTGCAACCTTGAAATTTGGGCTGCGAGACGATGATGGCTCGAAGAACGTCACCAGCAAACTCTCGCAAAACCCATAACAACTATTCAAAAAGTTGGCGGATCTGGCTAAAACCGTTAACGGGTATAAATGCCTGTTATTTTAATTTTTTACATTTGAAAACAAACTAAAAAATTTGGGCGTTTAGCTTAGAAAGCGACTCCCGAATGTCTAAAATATCTGCATTGTGGAAGCTTAGTATTTAGTTGCCAAAGTTTTCGATTCTGAAAAGTTTGTCATCTTCAGATAGTTTTACAATGAAGTTGTCTTCGTTGTTTATCTCATCCGGAAGCTTGTCTCTTAAGATAGAGGCAACAAATTGGATGTTCGAGTTTTCTACCAGGTTGGCGATTTTTATTAATTGGTTGTCGTGCATTAGTTCTTTTTTGTCGTTCAATAAGAAGTGAAAGCACGGAATTCTTTCTTCGTCAGCAAATAGAGTGTAAGCAATATCGAAACAAGAAATTTCGCCTTGTTTTTTCCCCGAGCTAAAGTTCGTATTGAACGCACTAAATTTGTAAAGTCGTTTCCCGTTTTTTATTTCAGGGTCAACCTTTAATGCATACTGTTCGTCGTATAGATCTTGTGAGACTGTCGAAAAGTATTTGTTGAATTTAGTTACTTGATCTTTTATTTTTTGTTCATACTCCTGCGAAAATAGAGAGTCGTCTATTGCTTTTAATTGCTTGTTTAGTTCTGCCAACTCTAATTCAGATCGCTCTAGCTGTAGCAGTATATTTTCGAATTCGCCTTTTTTGTGATGTTTTTCATTAAGCTCCGCTATTATTTTCTCTAGCTCTTCAAATGGTTCGCTTTTGGAAATTGACAAAGTTATTTTTGCTTCGGCTTCAAGGAGTCGATTGAGATGGCCAGACTTGAGTAGAATGTCATTTTCAAGTCTTGGTAAGTCTTTTGAAATGTAAAGTACCTTCTCTGTAATCATTTGATTATGGAAGGTGTAAAGCTCGTCAAATGTTTTTTGGATTTCTGGAATAAGTGTAGTTGCCTGTTCGTAAATGGCTCTTAGTTGCGCAGTGTCGATGTTTGCAACATTCGATGACAGGTCGCTCTGTGCTTCTAATACTAAAGAGCGTCGAATGTTGAGTCTTCCGATTTCTGAGCTGAGTTGGCTTATTTCAAATTTTATATTGTTTAAAGTGCTAAGGTCTGATTCGAAATTTTCATTGAGATTGAATGTTGACTTGCGGTGGTTGAGTTTGCTTATTTCTTCATTAAGTAAGGAAAGGGCAATTTCATATGCGGAACGAGTTTGCTCTTTTTCAAGGCGTGTTTTGAATGATTGTTCTAAACGGATTTTTGTCAGTAACTCTTGTTTGCTATCACCGTCTTGGAAATCACAACCAAGCAGAAATAAATAGAGAGTTTCGTACTCTTCGTTTTTAGTGTAAGCGTCGAGAGTTTTTAAAGTATTATTAATGCTAAGATCTCTATAGCGGATGTTATGAGATATTATTTGCCTAAATGTTGGTTTTTTACCATAGTGGTTTTGAAATAATAGATTGGTTAAACCTTCCTCGAACTCATCGTCAGTTTTTTGTAAGCCATTGATTTTCTGAATTTTTTTCGAGCGTGACAAAAAATTACGATCAATACGAGTCTCTTTAGATTCTATGATTGATATGTCTTCTTTGAGAATTAAAGTTATTAGAATTTCGTTTTTTATTAAGTACTCTTTAACTGCTTTGTGTTCTTCTTTTTTATTTTCTGGATCGGTATAGATATGCTTGGGGCTTGCGCCCAAGCAAAAGTCTATTAACATTAATACTGTTGTCTTGCCTACATTGTTTCCAGTTTCATTGCCAAATGAAACTGGAGTCTCATCGACGATTAAATTGATTCCCTTGCGGAAATTAATTTCTCTAATGATTTTATCGTCGCTGGAAATTTTTAACGATTTTAAATGCATAGTTCTACCCGTCCTTGGCTTGTGATTTTTGCAACGTTGAGCAAGTAGAGCCAGTCCAAGCAAAGTATGAAGATAGGCATAGACATTTCTTTTATTTTTTTTGTTTCAGCGTAAAGATCAAGTAACTCTATAGATTCATTTTTTTGCATGGCGGCCAAGACGATACCCCCATTATAGTAAACTGTCTGTTCTGGATGGATATTATCAGGAAGTAGCATTGAGTTCATACCTTTCCGGATTTTTGAAAATTTTGCACCTGATGAAAGTATCTACAACAAGTATATTCACACAAAGACTCAGTTCGTCTTGCGGTATTGTAGTGTAGTTTGCACTGCTTTGTATTATTTTTTCTACGCAGGAAATAATCTCAAAAAATAGTTGATCACCTTTTAGTGCTCCTTTGTTTTTTATGTAAATATTCCTGATTGCGCTGAGCACGGAAAGGCTTTTGTTTTTTCCTTGAGTATCGAATGTTTTATATATGGAGTCTAAGCGATGGTAGTGTATTTTATAGTCATCAATGATGTCTTTGGCATCGTTTAAGTCGTTGTGGTCTATTTTTTTTCCGATATCATATGGTGTGACTTCAATGTCCGTACTGCTTTCAGTCCATGAATGCTGGCTAAGAATATTTATGATGTTAGCCAAATTGGTTTCTGTTTTTATTGGTTCGATTTCGGCTTGGAACTCTAGCTTGATATGATCAAAGATTTCTTTCTGTGACTCTATATCTAACGAGGTGTAAGTTCTGATGATCGAGGGTACATCGTAAATGTCAGTTTTGGGATTGAAGCTAAGCTGGTTAGGGTTTTTGTAGGTTTTGTCTCTAAGGTTGCCAGCATCTTTAGAAATAGAAATAAATTTAAATGAATAGCCCGTGTATTTTTTTAGATCCTTTTCTAGTGCTGATTCTACTTTGGATTTGGTGGCCGTAGAAGATACTTGAATTAGTATTTTTTGCAGGTTGTCGATCAAGTCGATCGCCTCTGCATTTTGATCGGTAAGGTTTAAGTTGCTTAAATTCCATTTAAACAATTTATTAAATAAATGTGTGTAGAAATTTTCAGAGTGTATGTTCAAATCCAAAATGTTAAGTTTGCTGCGCACTTCTATTCTATATGCAAGCTGGCTTAATTGTTCTTCTACGTAATTGCAATAAGTCTGACGGTTCATCCATTTACCTTCTATGAAGATTTCAAGAGCATTCTAAGCGGCTTCAGCAGGCATTTTTCATAGTCAACTCTATCTATGCCACTGTTGCAATGCTATTTTTTCAGTGTGGATAAATCAAAAATAAGTTGTGGCATAAAATCGCGATTTGAGTTGTGCTTCAGCAGTACAGGGAAGGTGAAAATTCGCCGGCCAAGCCATGCTCAATTGCGCCATTGCCAGATTACCTCTGAAATCTACGGGCTGTATCTAAAAATCAATATTGATAGTTTTTATCTATATCACTTTTGGCATGTCTTACACACAGCATCTGTATACGTCGTTCTATTTAGATCGATTTTTCTAACATGGCACCCACAAAAAAGCCTCAGACCCTACGGTCTGAGGCTTTTTCGTTTCTACTATATGGTGCACCAGGCGGGATTCGAACCCACGACCCCTGCCTTCGGAGGGCAGTACTCTATCCAGCTGAGCTACTGGTGCAGCGGGCGCCATGATACTCATATGCGTTGAAGGCGTCCATGCTGCTGAATCGCCTGTGTTTTTTGAAGCTGTAACGCGCGCCTGCTACGTTGATCAGAAAAAACAGGCAAAAGCGTCGTTTTCGTTCTTTTTTTCGAACAGGCTATTGTCCTTTACCCCCTTTGATCCTAGGATTCGTTTGAGATTTCAAACGCTCTTGTCTGGGTGCTGAACCGCACGAGTTCAATCAGTGCGCTATTTATGTGCTTCAGCCCGGTGAATGATTTCCCTGACGGCAGCCTATCGAGGCGCCTTTCTACAATCATAATTTGCTCCGCATTCATTGCGGTGCTGTTAAGGAAAGCCGACATGCAGCTTAAAGACACCCAGTTGTTCCGCCAGCAAGCCTTCATCGATGGCGCGTGGGTTGATGCGGACAATGGTCAGACGATCAAGGTCAACAACCCGGCAACGGGCGAAATTCTGGGCACCGTGCCGAAAATGGGCGCTGCCGAAACCCGCCGTGCGATCGAAGCTGCTGACAAAGCGCTGCCGGCCTGGCGTGCTCTGACCGCCAAAGAACGTGCGACCAAGCTGCGTCGCTGGTTCGAACTGATCATCGAGAACCAGGACGACCTGGCTCGCCTGATGACCCTGGAGCAAGGCAAGCCATTGGCCGAAGCCAAGGGCGAAATCGTTTACGCCGCTTCCTTCATCGAATGGTTCGCCGAAGAAGCCAAGCGCATCTACGGTGACGTGATTCCGGGCCACCAGCCAGACAAGCGCCTGATCGTGATCAAGCAGCCAATCGGCGTGACCGCTGCCATCACCCCGTGGAACTTCCCGGCTGCAATGATCACCCGTAAAGCCGGCCCGGCCCTGGCCGCCGGTTGCACCATGGTGCTCAAGCCTGCTTCGCAAACCCCGTACTCCGCATTCGCCCTGGCCGAACTGGCCCAGCGTGCCGGCATCCCGGCTGGCGTGTTCAGCGTTGTTTCCGGCAGCGCCGGCGACATCGGTACCGAGCTGACCAGCAACCCGATCGTGCGCAAGCTGTCCTTCACCGGTTCGACCGAAATCGGCCGTCAACTGATGGCCGAATGCGCCAAGGACATCAAGAAAGTGTCCCTGGAACTGGGCGGCAACGCACCGTTCATCGTGTTCGACGACGCGGACCTGGATAAGGCCGTCGAAGGCGCGATCATTTCCAAATACCGCAACAACGGCCAGACCTGCGTCTGCGCCAACCGCCTGTACATCCAGGACGGTGTTTACGACGCATTCGCCGAGAAGCTGAAAGTGGCTGTCGCCAAACTGAAGATCGGCAACGGTCTGGAAGCAGGCACTACCACTGGCCCGCTGATCGACGAAAAAGCCGTGGCCAAGGTGCAAGAACACATCGCCGATGCCTTGAGCAAAGGCGCGACCGTGCTGGCGGGTGGCAAGCCGATGGAAGGCAACTTCTTCGAGCCGACTATCCTGACCAACGTGCCGAACAACGCTGCCGTGGCCAAGGAAGAAACCTTCGGTCCATTGGCTCCACTGTTCCGTTTCAAAGACGAAGCCGACGTGATCGCGATGTCCAACGACACCGAGTTCGGTCTGGCCTCGTACTTCTATGCCCGTGATCTGGGCCGTGTGTTCCGTGTGGCTGAAGCCCTGGAATACGGCATGGTCGGCGTCAACACCGGGTTGATCTCCAACGAAGTCGCGCCGTTCGGCGGCATCAAGGCCTCGGGCCTGGGCCGTGAAGGCTCCAAGTACGGCATCGAAGATTACCTGGAAATCAAATACCTCTGCCTGGGCATCTAACCCCGGAAGAGCATTGCTTCAAGCGCAAAGGGCACGAGAGCGCTGTCCCTTTGCGCCGCTTCAAACCGGAATTTTCTCGGTGGCCGGGAACGCAGTGGCAGTCGATCATCGCATGCTGCCGCCGTTGTTCCCCGCCGCTTAATCCTTGAACCACGCCGCCCGATGAGCGGTGAATGAGGAATGTATGAGCAAGACTAACGCTTCTTTGATGGCCCGCCGTACCGCTGCTGTTCCACGTGGTGTTGGCCAGATTCACCCGATTTTCGCCGATTCCGCGAAGAACGCGACCGTAACCGACGTTGAAGGTCGTGAGTTCATCGACTTCGCCGGCGGTATCGCCGTGCTGAACACTGGCCACGTGCACCCGAAAGTCATCGCCGCCGTGACCGAGCAGCTGAACAAGCTGACCCACACCTGCTTCCAGGTACTGGCCTACGAGCCGTACGTGGAAGTGTGCGAAAAAATCAACGCCAAGGTGCCAGGTGATTTCGCCAAGAAAACCCTGCTGGTGACCACCGGTTCCGAAGCCGTTGAAAACTCCATCAAGATCGCCCGTGCCGCCACTGGCCGCGCCGGCGTGATCGCCTTCACCGGCGCTTACCACGGTCGCACCATGATGACCCTGGGCCTGACCGGTAAAGTCGTGCCTTACTCGGCCGGCATGGGCCTGATGCCAGGCGGCATCTTCCGCGCGCTGTACCCGAACGAACTGCACGGCGTGAGCATCGACGATTCGATCGCTTCCATCGAACGCATCTTCAAGAACGACGCCGAGCCGAAAGACATCGCTGCGATCATCATCGAGCCGGTTCAGGGCGAAGGTGGCTTCTACGTCGCGCCGAAAGAATTCATGAAGCGTCTGCGTGCCCTGTGCGACCAGCACGGCATCCTGCTGATCGCTGACGAAGTACAGACTGGCGCCGGCCGTACCGGTACTTTCTTCGCCATGGAACAGATGGGCGTTGCTGCCGATCTGACCACTTTCGCCAAATCCATCGCTGGCGGCTTCCCGCTGGCCGGTGTGTGCGGCAAGGCCGAATACATGGACGCCATCGCTCCAGGCGGCTTGGGCGGCACCTACGCCGGTAGCCCGATCGCTTGCGCCGCGGCCCTGGCCGTGATGGAAGTGTTCGAAGAAGAGCACCTGCTGGATCGTTGCAAGGCTGTTGGCGAGCGTCTGGTAACCGGCTTGAAGGCCATCCAGGCCAAGTACCCGGTGATCGGTGAAGTTCGTGCCCTGGGCGCGATGATCGCTGTCGAGCTGTTCGAAGATGGCGACAGCCACAAGCCGAACCCGACTGCCGTGGCAGCCGTTGTGGCCAAGGCTCGCGACAAGGGCCTGATCCTGCTGTCCTGCGGCACCTACGGCAACGTTCTGCGCGTCCTGGTACCGCTGACCTCGCCGGACGAGCAACTGGACAAAGGCCTGGCGATCATCGAAGAGTGCTTCTCCGAGCTCTGATCACCCAGTGTGACCTGATCCACAAAAAACCCGCTTCGGCGGGTTTTTTCATGTCGGTCGAAATACAACCCGCATATTTGCGCTGTATCGAATGGCGTGTTTTGGCTAAGGTTCCTGCATTGCCAGGGAGCGCTGTATGACAACCGTCATTTTACCCGCGGTTCCGAGAGTCCTGATCGCCGAGGCCGACCCCTGGTCCCGGGATCTGCTCAAGGAAGTGTTGTTGAACGTACGCTGCGATGCGCAGCTGGATTTGTGTGCCGATGGTCAGCAAGCGCTGGAGCTGTTGGCCGCCAATCCCTATGACCTGGTGATCGCCGACTGGGAGTTGCCCGGCGTCGATGGCCTTAACGTCCTGCGCAGCATCCGTCAGCGCAAACGCAATCCGCCGATGCCGTTCATTCTGATGAGCAGTCGTAACGACAGTGCCAGTGTGCGCGAGGCCTTGCCGCTGGCGCCGGCGGCGTACCTGACCAAGCCCCTGAATATGCAAAGCCTGACCCATCGGTTGCAGGGAGTGCTGCTGAACGCTGGCGAAGAAGTCTTGTGCGAGGCGCCGTCGCTGGCGCCGGGCATGACGTTGTCTGTGTATCTGGAGCGTCGACGCGAATTGGCCGATGGCGCGCCACTGATGACCGACGTGCAAGTGGCGGTCAAACGCAGCCTCAATCCCAATGGCCTCGATCTGACGGTGCTGGAAGACGAAATTCGCACCGACCCGCAGGTCACGGCCGTGCTGATCGCCGCTGCCAACAGCGCGGCCCGGCACCACGGCGCCGCTGTGCAAACCCTGTCCCAGGCGCTGCATCGCCTGGGCACCGGGCAGAGCATGAACCTGATTCTCGGGTTGGCGCTCAAGCGCAGTGCCCGGCTCAGTGATCCGCAATTGGCCGACTATGCCGAGCGTTACTGGGGGCTGTCCCTGCACACTGCCGAATACGCGAGAACCCTGGCGCGCTTGCTCGATCTGGATCAGGAGCGCTGCTATTGCGCCGGCATGTTGCATCGTCTCGGCGATCTGGCGTTGCTGCGGTGTTTGCAGGAATGGAAACAGGCCGGTGGCGAACTGGACGAGTGGGAGGAAGTAGGTGAGGCGCTGGCTGAATACGGCGCGGCCTATGGTTCGGCACTGCGCACACGCTGGCGCCTGCCACTGGAGTTGCGAGAGCTGATTGCGGCGGCCTACCAGCTCGGTGGCGGGGTTTATTCCCGCGAAGCGCTGGTGATGAACATGGCGGCGCAGATGGCGCGCCTGAGCGAGCATGAGGGCATCGAGGCGCTGGCGAAGAGCCGGACGGCGAGGTTGCTCAAGATCGACCTGCCGGAGCTGATGCGCCTGCGCAAGAAATGAGGCTCATGCGCACCCCTTGTAGGAGCGAGCTTGCTCGCGATGTAGGTCAAAGATAACGCGGGAAATCTGAATCTCAGTGTTGCTCTCGGGTTTTTCGCGAGCAAGCTCGCTCCTACAGGGCGGGGATTCGTCAGCCCGTCACAATCCGGTTCTTGCCCTCGCGCTTGGCCTGATACATCGCTGCATCCGCCCGGGAAAACAGGTTTTCCACGTTTTCGTCCGTGGCGGTCAGGCTGGTCAGGCCCTGGCTGACGGTGATGCCGAACGTCTGGCCCTCATGGTTGAAACTCAATTGCTGAATCTGCCGTTGCAGGCGTTCAGCCACTTGCAGGGCCATCTGTGGCGTGCACCCGGGAAACACCGCTGCAAACTCCTCACCGCCAATACGCCCGAACAGGTCGCCACGACGCAACGCTGCGCGGCCGCTTTCGGCAATGCGCTGCAACACGTTGTCGCCTTCCTGGTGACCGTAGGTGTCGTTGATCGTCTTGAAGTTATCAATATCCAGCATCAGAAACGACAGCGGCTCGCCCTGTTGCCGAGTGTGTGCGAACGCGCGGTGGGCGCATTCGAAGAAATGACGACGGTTGCTGCTCTGGGTCAGCGCATCGATGGTAGCCAAGCGATGCAGTTCGGTTTCCATTTGCTTCTTGTCGGTGATGTCTTCGGCGATGCCGACGATGATCACCGGTTGCCCCGGCTCGGGCTGGCGGTTGATGTAGCATTTGTCGCTTAGCCAGCGCACCTGGCCATCTGCGGCGATGACTCGATACTCGCGGTCTTCGATGGCGCCTTTATCCAGCACTTCAGCCAGGCTGCGTTCGGCATAGTCCAGGTCGTCAGGGTGAATGCTGTCGCACCATTGATTGCAGTCGGCCAGCAGTCGATCGGCCGAACGGCCAAAGATCCGTTCATAGGCGGGGCTGACGTAAAGCACCTTGCGGGTTTCCCAATCGAATGCCCACAGCACTGCATTGACGCTCATAAGCAAGGTGCTGAACAACTGTTCGCGTTCGCTCAGGGGGGCGACTTCACGTTGGGCATGCATCGGCGCTATCAGGGGCCGTGCGGCCTCGGGCCAATGCGACGCAGATGAGTCTTGCAGGTTTTTTGGGGCCATCGACACAAATCTCAAAGGGCATGCCGCGCGTTCGATAGCGGCCAACACCAAGCCCGGGGAATGGCGAAGTGTCTTTGAGATAGGGCTTTTTAGATGAAGTTCCCGCCTTGTGTGGCGAGGGAGCTTGCTCCCGCCGGGCGGTACTGATGGCACGCCACATAACTATGTGGGAGCGAGCAGGCCCGCTCCCACAGGTTTTTTCAGACGGCGGCAGGGCGCAGGGAGTAGGTCTTCAACTGATCGGCGAAGTCGCGCAGGGATTGAATCCCGCTGGCTTCGGCTTCGTGTACCCAGTCCTTGATGGCCGCCAGCATGTCGTGGCCATTTGAGCTGGTCTTGACCCAGATCTGCTGCAGAGCCAGGCGTTTCTCGTAAATTACCTTCAGTGCCTGGCTGTGCTCGAGCATGTTCTGGATGCGTACATGGTGTTTGTCATCCAGCAGGCTGGTCTCCCGCGAAAGCAGGCGTTTGGCCCGGTGGAACTGGTGACGTACCGAGTGATCGACCTTTTCCAGCTCTTGCTTGACCAGCGGGCCGATCACCAATTTGCGGTACTGGGCCATGATCTGGAAGCGGTTGTTGAGGATCGCCATGGCGGTGTCCATGTCCAGGTTGCCCTTGCCTTCGACGCGATGGGCAATCGGCGCAACCCGTTGAACCTTGGCCAGGCGCAGGAAGCTGAAGACTTGAATCCACGCCCAGCCCAGGTCGAATTCCCATTTCTTCACCGACAGCTTTGCCGAGTTAGGGTAGGTGTGATGGTTGTTATGCAGCTCTTCGCCGCCAATCAGGATGCCCCAAGGCACCAGATTGGTCGCCGCATCGCGACATTCGAAGTTGCGGTAGCCGATGGCATGGCCCAGACCATTGACTACACCGGCGGCCCACACTGGGATCCACATCATCTGGATCGCCCAGATGGTGATGCCGATGGTGCCGAACAGCAGCAGGTCGATAACGCCCATGATCGCGATGCCCAGCAGCGGGAAGCGGCTGTAGAGGTTGCGCTCGATCCAGTCTTCGGGGCAGTTCTTGCCGTAGATGCGCAGCGTCTCGGGGTTTTCCGCTTCGGCGCGGTACAGTTCGGCGCCTTTGCGCAGCACCGTGGACAAACCCTTGATGACCGGGCTGTGCGGGTCATCGACGGTTTCGCATTTGGCGTGATGCTTGCGGTGGATGGCGGTCCACTCGCGGGTGTTCTGCGCCGTGGTCAGCCACAGCCAGAAACGGAAGAAATGCTTCAGGCCGGCATTCAGCTCCAGGGAGCGATGGGCCGAGTAACGATGCAGATAGACCGTGACGGCGATGATCGTGACGTGGGTCATCAGCAGGGTGACTGCTACCAGTGACCAGGGCGACAAGCCAAGAAAACCTTCGTACCACATAGGCTATAGGGCCCTCGATGAAAGAAAAAACAGCCGTTGCATTATCACTAAGCCCACACAGAAAACCAGTCGCCCTTTCAGATAAGAGTGGCTGGATGTGTCTTTAAACTATAATTCCAACCTTTTTGTAGGGACATGGATCGCCGGATGTCTGCCACCTATCGCGATGCCTTGCGTGCAGCGCTGCTCTATCTGCTGCTTTCTGTGGTTTGGCTGCAGATCAGTGGCTATTTATTAAACAGTTTCTTCGATAGCTCTGCCGAGCGATTGCGATGGCAACTGATCAACGGTTATGTCTGGGTGCTGTTCAGTGCCGGGTTGATCTTCATTGCCCGGGCGCGGCTGCTGCGGTGTCTGGGTATCGGCGCCAAACTGCGTGAGCGCGATGTCGACCGCATGCGCTTGCGCCAGGCGGCAGCCGTGTTTGACTGTACCCGCGAAGGTGTGCTGGTCACCAATCGGGAAGGTCTGATCGTCCATGTGAACCGGGCGTTCATGGAAATCACCGGTTACGGGTGTGAGGACGTGCTGGGGCAGCGGCCCAACCTGTTCAAGTCCGGGCGACACTCTCCTGAGTTCTATCAGGTGATGTTTGCCACGCTCGCCAGTGTCGGGGAGTGGAGTGGAGAGATCTGGAACCGGCGCAAAAGCGGCGAGATTTACCCGCAATGGCAAACGATCCGCCTGATCCACGACGACTACGGCCAGCCGAACCAATATGTGGCGGTGTTTTCCGACATCAGCGCAATCAAGAATTCAGAACACGAACTGATGCACCTGGCGCACCACGATCCGCTGACCGATCTGCCGAACCGCTTGCTGTTCATCGACCGTGCCGAACAGGCCCTGGCCTCGGCACAGGTCCATAAGCGTGGCTGTGCGCTGCTGATGGTCGATCTCGATCACTTCAAGATGATCAACGACAGCCTCGGGCATACCATTGGCGACCAGTTGCTCAAGGCTGTGGCCGAGCGCCTGGGGGCCATGTTCGGTCCGGGCGTTACCCTGGCGCGGTTGGGTGGGGATGAGTTCGCCATACTTGCCGAAAGCTGTCCGCAACTGGTTCAGGCCGCTGCGTTGGCCCAGCGGATCATCGATGGCCTTAAAGAGCCGTTCCTTATTGATGGGCACCAACTGTCCATAAACACTAGCATCGGCATTAGCCTGTTCCCCAGCGATGCGTTGAGCGTCGAGCAACTGCTGCGCAATGCCGACTCTGCGCTGTTCAAGGCCAAGAGTGCGGGGCGCAATGATTATGCCTTGTACACCGAAGAGCTGACGGCCCACGCCCAGCAACGGGTCGAGATCGCCTTCGAATTGCGCCAGGCCCTGGACCGGCAAGAGCTGCGGGTCTATTACCAGCCTGTTCACGACCTCAAGACCCGTCGCCTGATTGGCGTCGAGGCGCTGGTGCGTTGGCAGCACCCGCAGCGGGGCCTGGTGTCGCCGGCGGAGTTCATTCCAGTCGCCGAACGAACCGGTCTGATTGCAGAAATCGACGCCTGGGTCATGGCGCAGGCGTGCCGGCAGATGTGCCAGTGGCAGCAGGGCGGAGTGGTGCTGTCGTTCGTCGCGGTCAACGTTTCTTCGCGTCTGTTCGCCCGTCGTGAGCTGTATCAACAGGTGGCGCAAGTCCTTCACGAAACCGGGCTGGAGCCGGCGTTTCTCGAGTTGGAAGTCACTGAAAGCGCGGTGATGGAAGACCCGGAAGTCGCGCTGGAGCAGATGCATCGCCTGCGCGAGCTGGGTGTGCGCCTGGCCATCGACGACTTCGGCACGGGTTACTCATCGCTGCTGCGGCTCAAGCGTCTGCCGGTGCAGAAGTTGAAAATCGACCAGGGCTTCGTCGCCGGGTTGCCGTGGGATGAAGATGATGCGGCGATTTCACGAGTGATCATTGCGCTGGCCCAGAGCATGGGCATGCAGGTCCATGCCGAGGGGATCGAGCAGGTCGAACAGGCGGCTTTCCTGCTCGAGCAGGGATGTGATCTGGGGCAGGGCTATTGGTTCGGGCGGCCGGTGCCGGCTGGGCAGCTGGATTGGTTGCGTGCTCCGATGATCGTGTAGGAGCGAGCTTGCTCGCGATGGTGGCAGGGGCACCGTGTTCATTCAGGCAGTCCTTGTCATCGTTAACGTTCATCGCGAGCAAGCTCGCTCCTACAGGGGGGGCGTACTTCTAAAGGGTGCAAACCCTTGCCCCGCCAAATAATGTCTTCTAGTTATATAAACATTCTTAAATAGTCTTTTTAAGAATATCTACACCTCTCTAGTATTGCTCTCAAGCCGCAAGCAGTGCCGTCACTGCGAGGCAACCTCTCAGTTGAAGGAGCAGCAATATGAGCGCATCCCTACGTAGCGTCGACGGTCAAGACGAAGCCACCATCCTGCGTGAAATCCAGAGTGCCCTGCGCGATCTGCGCTTTGGCGCTGTGGAAATCACTGTGCACAACGCCCAGGTGGTGCAGATCGAACGCAAGGAAAAATTCCGTTTGCAGCAGCCGGGCAACAAGTCGGGCTGAGGCGAATCAGGCAACGCGATATTCCATAAGAAAAAGCCAACAAACCAAGAATTCCAGGAGCTTTCACCATGTCGTCGATTCGTCATTTCGCTTTGGCCGCCCTGGCCAGCGCCCTTTTTGCCGGTTCCGCCGTTGCCAAGGACTATGAGCTGCTCAACGTGTCGTACGACCCGACCCGCGAGCTGTATCAGGACTACAACGCCGAATTCATCAAGTTCTGGCAAAAGGACCACGCCGGTGACTCCGTGAAAATCCAGCAATCCCACGGCGGTTCGGGCAAGCAAGGTCGGGCGGTGATCGATGGTCTGCGTGCCGACGTCGTGACCCTGGCCCTGGCCGGCGATATCGACGAAATCGCCAAGCTTGGCAAGTCCCTGCCGGCGGACTGGCAAAAGCGCCTGCCGGACGCCAGTACGCCTTACACCTCGACCATCGTGTTCCTGGTGCGCAAGGGCAACCCTAAAGGCATCAAGGATTGGGGCGACCTGATCAAGAATGACGTCTCGGTGATCACGCCGAACCCGAAAACTTCCGGCGGTGCGCGCTGGAACTTCCTCGCGGCGTGGGCCTATGGCCTGAAAGCCAATGGTGGCGACGAAGCCAAGGCCAAGGAATACGTGCAAACCCTGTTCAAGCACGTGCCAGTGCTGGACACCGGTGCTCGCGGCTCGACCATTACCTTCGTCAACAACGGTCAGGGCGACGTATTGCTGGCCTGGGAGAACGAAGCCTTTCTGGCCCTGAAGGAAGAGGGTGGTGCCGACAAGTTCGACATCGTCGTGCCTTCGCTGTCGATCCTCGCTGAGCCGCCGGTGGCGGTAGTCGACAAAAATGCCGAGAAAAAGGGCAACGAGCAGATCGCCGAAGCCTACCTCAAACACCTGTACAGCCCGGCCGGCCAGGAAATCGCGGCGAAGAACTTCTATCGTCCACGTGACAAGGACGTGGCTGCCAAATACGCCCAGCAGTTCCCGAAACTGGAGCTGGTGAGCATCGACAAGGATTTCGGCGGCTGGAAAACCGCACAGCCGAAATTCTTCAATGATGGGGGCGTGTTCGACCAGATTTACCAGGCGCAGTAATCTTAAATAGCCATCAACGAGCCCCGGATTCACCTCCGGGGCTCAGTGCGTTCTCAACCAAGGACTTTTATGTCGCGTCGTATCTCCCCCGTCATACCCGGCTTCGGGCTGACGCTGGGCTACACCTTGGTGTACCTCAGCCTGATTGTGCTCATACCACTTGCGGCGATGTTCGTGCATGCCGCTCAACTCACCTGGGATCAATTCTGGGCAATCATCTCGGCGCCGCGGGTGCTGGCTGCATTGAAACTCAGCTTTGGCACCGCCCTGTGTGCCGCGATCATCAACGGCATCATCGGCACGCTGCTGGCTTGGGTATTAGTGCGCTATACCTTCCCTGGACGAAAAGTGATCGATGCAATGATCGACTTGCCGTTCGCATTGCCCACGGCGGTGGCCGGTATTGCGCTGACGGCGTTGTACACCCCTACCGGTCTGGTGGGTCAGTTTGCAGCGGATCTGGGTTTCAAGATCGCCTACACCCCTCTGGGCATTACCCTTGCCCTCACTTTTGTGACACTTCCATTCGTAGTACGTACCGTACAGCCAGTATTGGCGGATATTCCTCGTGAAGTCGAGGAAGCGGCGGCGTGCCTGGGTGCAAAACCCTTGCAGGTTTTCCGCCATATCCTGCTGCCTGCACTGCTCCCGGCATGGCTTACCGGCTTCGCATTGGCCTTTGCCCGCGGGGTCGGGGAGTATGGTTCGGTGATTTTCATCGCTGGCAACATGCCGATGAAAACCGAGATCTTGCCGCTGCTGATCATGGTCAAGCTCGACCAATACGATTACACCGGCGCTACCTCCATTGGTGTACTGATGCTGGTGGTTTCCTTCGTCCTGTTGCTGCTGATCAACTTGTTGCAGCGGCGCATCGAAACCCCATAAGGAGGCGCACCCATGTCCCAATCGTCTATTGCTGCCGCTTCCTCGAACGCTGCCCGCCGTGGCAGTGCGACCTCGCGGCGAATCCTGATCGGCCTTGGCTGGCTGATTTTTGCGCTGTTCCTGTTGTTGCCGCTGTTCATCGTGGTGTCCCAAGGGCTGAAGCTCGGCCTCGGTGCGTTTTTCGCCGCGATCTTTGAGCCGGACGCGCTGTCGGCCCTGAAACTCACGGTCATCGCCGTGTTGATTTCGGTGCCGCTGAACCTGGTGTTTGGTGTCAGTGCCGCGTGGTGCGTGAGCAAGTACTCGTTCCGTGGCAAGAGCATGCTGGTGACACTGATCGACCTGCCGTTCTCGGTGTCGCCGGTGATCGCCGGTCTGGTCTATGTGCTGATGTTCGGCGCCCAAGGCCTGTTCGGCCCATGGTTGCAGGACCACGACATCCAGATCGTCTTCGCCCTGCCGGGCATCGTGTTGGCGACGATCTTTGTCACCGTGCCGTTCGTGGCCCGTGAACTGATCCCGCTGATGCAGGAACAAGGTACCCAGGAAGAGGAGGCCGCGCGTCTGCTCGGCGCCAACGGCTGGCAGATGTTCTGGCACGTCACCGTACCTAACATCAAATGGGGCCTGATCTACGGCGTGGTGTTGTGTACCGCGCGGGCCATGGGGGAGTTCGGTGCGGTGTCGGTGGTTTCCGGGCACATTCGCGGGGTGACCAACACCCTGCCGTTGCACGTTGAGATCCTCTACAACGAATACAACCACGTGGCCGCGTTCGCCGTGGCGAGCCTGTTGCTGATCCTGGCGCTCTTCATCCTGCTGCTCAAGCAGTGGAGCGAAAACCGTATTAACCGCCTGCGCGCCAGCGCCGCGGAGGAATAATTCATGTCGATCGAAGTGCGTAACGTCAGCAAGAATTTCAACGCGTTCAAGGCGTTGGACAACATAAGCCTGGACATCCAGAGCGGCGAACTCGTCGCGTTGCTCGGTCCGTCGGGCTGCGGCAAGACCACGCTGCTGCGAATCATCGCCGGCCTGGAAACCCCGGATCAGGGCAACATCGTGTTCCACGGTGAAGACGTTTCCGGCCATGACGTGCGGGATCGCAACGTCGGTTTCGTATTCCAGCACTACGCCTTGTTCCGCCACATGACGGTGTTCGACAACGTCGCGTTCGGCCTGCGCATGAAACCGAAAAACCAGCGCCCGAGCGAAAGCCAGATCGCAACCAAAGTCCACGAACTACTGAACATGGTGCAACTGGACTGGCTGTCGGATCGCTACCCGGAACAACTCTCCGGCGGTCAGCGTCAGCGCATTGCACTGGCCCGCGCCTTGGCGGTGGAGCCGAAAGTGCTGCTGCTCGACGAACCTTTCGGCGCCCTCGACGCCAAGGTCCGTAAAGAACTGCGTCGCTGGTTGGCGCGCCTGCACGAAGACATCAACCTGACCTCAGTGTTCGTGACCCACGACCAGGAAGAAGCAATGGAAGTCGCCGACCGTATCGTGGTGATGAACAAGGGTGTGATCGAGCAGATCGGCTCACCGGGCGACGTCTACGAAAACCCGGCCAGCGATTTCGTCTATCACTTCCTCGGTGATTCGAACCGACTGCACCTGGGCGAAGACAATCACGTGCTGTTCCGCCCGCACGAGGTGTCGCTGTCACGCCATGAACTGGAAGACCACCACGCGGCGGAAGTACGGGACATTCGTCCGCTGGGCGCGACAACGCGGGTGACGCTTAAGGTTGAAGGGCAGAGCGATCTGATCGAAGCCGAAGTGGTCAAGGATCACGATAGCCTGATCGGGTTGGCGAAGGGAGAGACGCTGTTCTTCAAACCGAAGGTTTGGCAGAAGGTCGCCAACATCTAAAGCAAAAGCTTCGCGAGCAAGCCCGCTCCCACAGGGGTTCTATGTGCACCATAGATCCTCTGTGGGAGCGAGCTTGCTCGCGATGACGGTCTAGACCGCAGCGCGCTTCGGATTGACCCGCACACCTCCCGCCCGCGCCTCGATCTGCTCTTTCAGGTCATGCCGCATCCCCAGCATGAACGCCAGCTCTGCCACCACAAACAACGGCCCGACAATCAACCCCGTCACATCATCGACGAACGCCGGTTTGCGCCCTTCGTAGTGATGGCCGACAAACTGAATCGCCCAACCGATCACGAACATCGCCACGCCGCTGCCCAGCCACACCAGCGTGCTTTGCTGTGCCAGCGCATGCCCGGCCCAGACACTCAGCCCGAGCAGCACGGTCATCAATACGCCCAGACGCAACTCCAGTCGCAGGTAAAACCATGCCGATGCCAGCGAAACGAGTACCGCCGGAGACAGCCACACGCCGCCCAGCGACCACTCCGGCCGGGACAGCAGCACCGCGACGGCCACCACGATCAGAGGAATGCCGATAAAGTGCGAGGCGATGTTGCGCGGGTCACGGTGGTAGGCGGCGTATTGACTGAGGTGGTCGACGAGGCTTTTCATTGTTGTTCTCCTGTAGGGTGATTGATCATGCCCCGGGGCCATTTCCCGCTCTGTCAGCCAGGCGACAATCTCTAGGAGTTTCCATGGATATTCACGTCTGGCGTCCACGCCTGATGAGCGGTCAGTGGTTCAACCATTTGCCTGTTTCCCTACAGGATAGCCTGCTGTCGGCGGCCAGGCTGCGGCGCCTGTCGCCGGGCCAGCGGCTGTTCAAGCGCGGCGATCCGCCCTGTGGCCTGTACGCGGTGCTTGAAGGCGCGGTGCGCGTCGGTGCCGTGAGCGAGCAAGGCAAGGAAGCGTTGCTGAGCCTGGTGGAGCCGCCGCACTGGTTCGGCGAAATCTGCCTGTTCGATGGCCAGCCACGCACCCACGATGCCTACGGCGTGGGCCAGTGCACGCTGCTACATATTCCCCAGAACACTTTGCTGGCGCTGCTGGACGAGCATCCGCAGCACTGGCGGCAACTGGCATTGCTGATGAGCCAGAAATTGCGCATGACCTTCATCAACCTCGAACAACTGAGCCTGTTGCCGGCCCCGGCACGGCTGGCGCACCGCTTGTTGTTGATCGCCGAAGGCTATGGCGAGACCGCCCCACCGCGCCGCGTCCTGCAACTGCCCCAGGAGCAGCTTGCCGCAATGCTGTCGCTGTCGCGCCAGACCACCAACCAGATTCTCAAGGAGTTGCAGGGGCAGGGGATTATCGGGCTGAGTTACGGCGAAATTGAAATCCTCGATGCTGCCAGGTTGCGGGAGCTGGCCACAATCTGAAACTCGACTCATATCCCTTGTGGGAGCGGATCAATCACCGCAACCCATCCCGAAATTGCCCCGGTGTCATCCCCGTCCAGCGCTTGAACGCGCGACTGAAGCTGCTGGTGTCGGCAAACCCGAGCAGATAACTGATTTCGCTCAGCGACACCTGCTGGTCGCGCAGGTGCAGTAGGGCGAGGTTTTCGCGGCTTTCGTTGAGCAACGTGTCGAACCGGCAGCCTTCATCGGCCAGGTGCCGTTGCAGGCTGCGCAGGCTCAGGTGCAGGGCCTTGGCGATGTGTTCGGCGCTGGGTTCGCCTTCGGGCAGTTGTTCTTCAATGGCATCGCGAACCTTGCGCTCCCAGGTCAGCGGCTTGAGTTGTGCCAGGGTGCGTTTGAGCACGGTTTCGTTGTGTTCGGCCAGTTCCGGGTTGGCGTCATCCAGGTGGCTGTCGAAGTCGACGAGGGCGAACTCCAGCCGGTCTTCGTCGGCGCCGAAGTGCATGGGCGAGCGGAAGACCTTATGCCATTGGTGCGCGTCCATCGGCTCCGGGCGACGCAAGTAGGTCGCCAGTGGCGCGTAGTCGCGACCCAGGCGATTGCGGCAGGTGCGCACGTAAATCGCCATGAACGCATCGATGGCTTCGAAGGCCGGGGCGGGGTTACCGGTCGGGATTTTCAGGCTGAAACGGTAGCGATCCTCGGCACGGGTCAGCTCCAGTTCCAGGGCATCGCTGACCACCTGGTGATAGCGCACGATGCGCTCGAACACTTCCCGCAGGCTGCCGCTGGCCACCAGCGCATAACCCAGCGCATGGAAGGTGGTCGGGCTGACGAAACGCGAAACCCGCAAACCGATCGCCGGGTCACCGCTGGCCTGCACCGCCAGATTCCACAGGTGCGTGGTGCCCGACAGCGGATAGCGCGCGTTCGGGTCGTCCATCAGTTGCGGGTCGAGCCCCGCTTGCTGGCACAAGGCGGTGCTGTCGATGCCCAGGGCATCGAGTTGCTTGCGCAGGGCGCGGGTCCAGCTGGCGAGGGAGGTCGGTTCAGTCATGCTGATTGGCGCTTCCGGTCAACAGGTTGGCGTTCTCGGCTACCGCGTTGCGAGGGTTCGCAAGGCAGGATGCAACCATCAATAACCAGAGGATGGAAGCATGAGCGGTACTTCTGCAAGCCCCCAACGACTGAATGCAGCCCAACGATCGGCCCATATCCGTGAAGTGGTGCTGGCCAGAGGCGTCGAGTTGCGTGAGCAATACCCGATTCTCAAGCATCAGGACGCCCTCGGCGCAGGCATTCTGGCCTTCGCCCTGGCTGGTATGGTCGGTTCGGCGGCGCTCTTTGTGACCGGGCACATGGCGTGGTGGGCGTGCCTGCTGCTCAACGCGTTTTTCGCCTCGTTGACCCATGAGCTGGAGCACGACCTGATCCACAGCATGTACTTCCGTAAGCAGAAGGTGCCGCACAACCTGATGATGGGGCTGGTGTGGCTGGCGCGGCCGAGCACCATCAACCCGTGGATTCGCCGCCACCTGCACCTCAACCACCACAAGGTCTCGGGTTCTGAAGCCGATATGGAAGAGCGCGCCATCACCAACGGCGAACCATGGGGCATCGCGCGATTCCTGATGATTGGCGACAACATGATGTCGTCGTTCATCCGCATGCTGCGGGCCAAGACCTGGGCGCAAAAGATCAGCATCGTCCAGCGCACCCTGAAGGTCTACGCACCGCTGGCGCTGATACATTGGGGCACCTGGTATGTGTTTCTCGGTTTCCATGCAGCGAACGGCGTTGCGCATCTGATGGGCGCACCGATCGAGTGGTCGGCGACCACCTTGTCGGTGATGCAGGTGATCGACATCGCGGCAGTGGTGATCATCGGCCCGAACGTGTTGCGCACGTTCTGCCTGCACTTCATCAGCTCGAACATGCACTACTACGGTGACGTGGAGCCGGGTAACGTGATGCAGCAGACGCAAGTGCTGAATGCCTGGTGGCTGTGGCCGTTGCAGGCGTTCTGCTTCAACTTCGGCAGCAGCCACGGGATCCATCACTTTGTGGTGAAGGAACCGTTCTACATCCGGCAGCTCACCGTTCCGGTGGGACACAAGGTGATGCGCGAGATGGGCGTGCGGTTTAATGATTTCGGCACGTTTGCACGGGCCAATCGGTTTGAGCGCAAGGACGAAGTGGCTGCGCAAAAGGTGCGTACGGTCGGGGCTTGATTGGGTGGCTTAGATGGCCCCATCGCGAGCAAGCTCGCTCCCACAGGGTGTGTCGGTGTGAATGCGATCTTTGCATCACATCGGCCAGTGTGGGAGCGGGCTTGTTCGCGAATGCGGTGCATCAGGCAATATCAATCCGGCTGAAACGGCGACTCACTCAAGATCACCCCTGTCTCATCCACATACCGCTGCCAGTGTTCGATCAAGGCACTGAGCTTCTGCGGTAGGCTCGACGCCAGGTCATGAATTTCCCCCGGATCATTGCCCAGGTCATACAACTGCCAGGTCGCCGGCCCCACCGGTCCCGGGATGTAGACCGCCTTCCATTGCCCTTGCCGAATCGCCCGTCGTCCGAACAATTCCCAACCGGTGACGGTGTGCTCGTCATGCACTTGCGCCGTCTCGCCCGACAAGAACCCAAGCCACGACTTGCCTCGAACTTCCGCCACGGGTTTGCCGTGCCACTGCTTGCCTGGATGACGCACGCCGGCCAGATCAAGAATGGTCGGCGTGATGTCCATCACCGTGCCAAACCCATGGCTGATCTGGCCCTTGAGCGGCAATTGCGGGTAGTGCACCAGTGCCGGAACACGTATCCCGCCTTCGGTCGTGAAGGCTTTGAACAGCCGCGACGGCGCGGTCGCCACTTGCGCCCAGTTCGGCCCGTACCAGACGTAGGAGTTGGCGCGACCGATGTTGTCCAGGCTGTTGTCGTAATGCTGGTTGAGATAGGTCAGCAACTGCGGGCCGAATTTCGGAAAGGCCTCCAGCAACGCCCCTTCGGCACCGTTATCGGACATGAACAGGATGAAGGTGTTGTCCAGTTGCCCTTGCTGGCGCAAGTAATCGACGACCCGCCCGATGTTCCAGTCCATGCGCTCGACCATCGCCGCATAAACCTCCATGGCACGGGCGGAGATCTGCCGTTGTTCGTCGCTCAAGGCATCCCACTGTGCATTCAGCTGGATCAGCGGATGGGGTTCGACATCGGCCTCGATCAACCCCAGGGACTTGAGCTTTTCCAGGCGCTCGAGTCGCAGCACTTCAGGGCCGGCGTCATAGCGCCCGCGGTATTTTTCCACCACCTCGGCCGGCGCCTGCAGCGGCCAGTGGGGCGCGGAAAACGGCAGGTAGGCGAAGAAAGGCCGGGTCTGGTCGCGCTCCTTGAGGTATTGCAGCAGCTTGTCGCCAAAGGCATCGGAGGAATAAAAATCCTTCGGCAGTTCATCGATGAATTGGTCGTCTTCGATGTACAGCGCCGGGGTGGATTTCAGCAGCCGTGGCGTCGTTTCATCGTAGGTCGGCTCGAAGCCGTAATGGTTGGCCGCGCCGGGCAACAGCGAAAACGAACGCTCGAAACCCCGGGCATGAGGCGCCAGCTCTGCGGTCAGGCCCAGGTGCCATTTGCCGCTCATCAATGTCTGGTAACCGGCCTCGCGCAGCAGCTCGGGCAGGGCGACCACGCGGTCGTTCAGGTGTCCTTCGTAACCCGGTTTGCCGATCAGGTCCGGGGTCAGTGCTTCGGCCATGGTGCCGATGCCGGCGATGTGGTGGTCGGTACCGGTGAGCAGCATCGAGCGGGTCGGCGAGCAGGTCGGCGCGGTGTGAAAATCGGTCAGGCGCAGGCCATTGTTGGCCAGTGCATCGAGATTCGGCGTGTTGATTTCGCCACCGAAGGCGCCGATGTCGGAAAAGCCCAGGTCATCGGCCAGGATCACTAGAAAGTTGGGACGTTGCGGCATCAAGAATTTCCTTTTTCAGTAGGCAATGAAGGACAACGGCAGATCGCGGACCTGCACCGGCACGGGGGGCTGGTAGTGATCGTCGCTGGTGAGTTCGTGAAGCAGTTCCTCGCGTAACTGGTGGAAGTCGAAACTGCTGCGCTGGCGCGGATGGGGCAGGGCAATGTCGACCACTTGTTTGATCCGCCCCGGACGCGGCTCCATCACCACGACACGGTCGGCGAGGAAGATCGCTTCCTCGACATCGTGGGTGACCAGCACGGTGGTGATTTTTGCCCGGGCGCGGATCGCCAACAGTTCGTCCTGCATCTGCTGGCGGGTCAGTGCATCGAGGGCGCCGAAGGGCTCATCCAGCAGCAGAATCCGTGGGCTGGCCACCAGGCCGCGAGCAATGGCCACGCGCTGGGCCATGCCGCCGGAGAGCTGGTGCGGATAGGCGCGGGCGAAGTCGCCCAGGCCCACCAGTTCGATGAAATCATGGATGCGCCTGTGCTTTTGCGCAGCGCTCAATGGCTCGTTGACCAGGCCCAGGCCGATGTTGTCGGCCACGCTCAGCCACGGGAACAAGCGGTGTTCCTGAAAGACGATGCCGCGCTCGCCGCCGATGCCGGTGACGGCTTTTCCGTCCACGCTGATTTGCCCGCGAAACTGCGTATCGAGGCCCACCAGCAGCCGCAGCAAAGTGGATTTGCCGCAGCCGCTGGAACCGACAATGGCGACGAACTCGCCCTCGGCGATGTCCAGGTTGAATTCGCGAATGGCCTCAAGTGTGAAGCCGTCGACGTCGAAGGTTTTGCCCACGTGATTGAAGCTGACAATCGGTGCGTTCATGCGTGTCTCCAGCGAGTGACGCGGATTTCCAGGCGTTGGCCAATGAGGTTGAGCAGGGCGCCGGTCAGGCCCACCAGCAGCATGCCGGCCATGATCAGGTCCATGCGCAGCAGTTGCTGGGCGCCGATCATCTGGCTGCCGATGCCGCCGTTGGACGGCATGAAGTATTCAGCGCCAATGGTGCCGAGCCAGGCGTAGATAAGGCTCAGCCGAAGCCCTGCAAAAATTCCCGGTGCCGCGCCCGGTAGTACCAGTCGAACCAGTCGCTGACGCAGACTCAGGCGCAACACCTGCGCGGCCTCGTTCAGTTGCGGCGACAGGTGGGCGACGCTGCGTTGGGTGGCGATAAACAGCGGGAAAAAGGCGGCGAGCGCGATAAACACCCACTTGGCCAATTCCCCCAGGCCGAACCACGCGGTGAGCAGTGGCACCCAGGCGAATATGGCGATCTGACGGATGGCGGCGAAGGTTGGGCCGAGCACGCGTTCACTGATGCGCGACAACCCCAGCAGCAATCCCAAGGTAAACCCGAACCCGCCACCGAGCAGCAACCCGCCAAGGGTTCGGCCCAGGCTCAGGGCCATGCCAGCAAGCAATGTGCCGTCGAGCAAACCATCCCGAGTGGTCTGCAGGACAACCAGCGGGCTGACCAGAATGTTCGCGTCGACCCACTGCTGATCCGAGGCCAGTTGCCACAACGCCAGAAGCGCCAGTGGCAGCAGCCACGGTTGCAATCGCTGCCAACCTTGATAACGCGGCCCGCGGCGGATTTCGGCGGTGGCCGGGTGCGGCCAGTGCACCAGTTTCCTGTCCAGCAAACCGATGCCGCGATCCATCGCCACACCGATCAAGCCGATCACCACGATGCACACGAACACGATGTCGAGCATGAACAGCTGCCGCGCCCAAACCATCAGGTATCCGATGCCTTCACTGGAAGCGAGCAGTTCAACAGCGAGCAGTGAAGTCCAGCCGGCGGCCAGTGCGAGGCGCACACCGGCCATGAATGCCGGCAGTGCGGCAGGCAGCAACAGGCGTCGGATCAGCAGGTGTCTGGGCAGGCGCAACACGGCGGCGGCTTCGCGCAGTTTTGGTTGTGCATCACGCACACCGACCAGCGTATGCAGGGTCACCGGCACCACGATGGCCTTGATCAACACCACCAGTTTCAGCACTTCGCCAATGCCGAAAAACACCATGAACAATGGAATCCAGGCTAGGGTCGGAACTTGCGCCAACCCGGCGAAGGTTGGAAATACCAGACGCTCCAATCGGCGACTGAAGCCCAGTGCGGCACCCAAAACCGCACCTGCGCTGATCCCGGCCAGCAGCCCCCAGAACAATCGTTGCAGGCTGATCCACAAATGGCTCCACAACTCGCCTTGGGACAGTTCCAGTGCGCTGCTCCAGACCAGGGTCGGTGCCGGCAGGATCTGCTCGCTCATCCAGTGATTGCGGCTGGCGAGCCACCAGAGGCTGAACAGGAGAGTTGGCAACAACCATGGCAACAGCCGATGGTTCAGGCTCGGCCAGCGCTGCTTGCTTTCAAGCGACGGCGCGGGCAATGGCAGGCTGAGCAGAGAAACACGGGCCATGGGTGACCTCCGTTGTCGAGTTGCAATACAGGCCTGCTTTTTTGTGGGAGCGAGCTTGCTCGCGATGAGGGCGTGTCAGGCGACTTATGTGCTGGATGACACACAGCCATCGCGAGCAAGCTCGCTCCCACAGGGTTAAAGGCGTATGCAAAATTGATCTATAAAAATTAAAATCAATGCTATTGAGAGATAAGCGAGACCATTTAAGGCCTCCATAAGCCACTGCATCCAATGCATTCGAAGAATATTTTTGATGCTGCAAAGGCATACGTCACGGAGAGGTCCGCAGGCGTTGATATAGATCTAAATGCTCTAAAAGTGTGAATTTATAGTATTTAAGTGTTGATTCTACTTGGGCCTACTTTCGACCCATCAACGCCCGTTGCCTCAAGGAGCCGCAACCATGAACCTTCCCTTCAAACGTGTCATCAGTCTGTTCGCCGCACCGGCCTTGGCGGGCCTGCTGGCTTTCACGGCCAACGCTGGTGAACTCAAGGAAATCCGCATCGCCGTGCCGGACCTGAGTGCCGGTACCCAGCACAGTGGTGGCGGTGTCGTGGATGTGCTGCGTGATCAACAGATCTTCGAAAAGGCTTTCGCCGATCAAGGCATCAAGATTCAGTGGAGCTTCTTCAAGGGCGCAGGCCCGGTGATCAACGAGGCGTTCGCCAACGGTCAGGTGGACCTTGCCTACCTCGGCGATCTGGCAGCCATCATCGGCAAGTCCAATGGCCTGGATACGCGGTTGCTCAGCGCCTCGGCGCGCGGGGTCAAGCATTACCTCGGCGTGGTGCCGGGTTCAGGGATCAAGACTCTGCAGGACCTCAAGGGCAAACGCGTGGCCATCTTCCGTGGCACCGCCAGCCAACTGTCCTTTGACGCGGCGCTGGCTAGCCAGGGGTTGAGCGAGAAGGATGTGAAAGTCATCAACCTCGACTTCAACGCGGCGGTCGCGGCGCTGGCGGCGAAGCAGATCGATGCCTCGTGGGGCGGTTCCGGGCTGACGGCGTTGCAGGCCAAGGGGTTGGCCGAGTTGCCGCTCAATACCAAGGATCTGGGCGGTGCCGGCAGCGTGCAGGCGGTGCTGATAGGGACTGGAAAGTTTGTCGATGCGCATCCGGAGGCGGTGGCGAAACTGCTCAAGGCCCAACAGCAGGCCGTGGAGTGGCTGACCCAGGACAGCAACAAGGACGCCTACATTCAGTTGGTGTCGGGGCTGGCGAGTTATCCGGCGGTGATCCTCACACAGGACCTGAAGGATCAGAAACTGAGCGAGGTGTTCCCCTCGACGCTTGACCCGGTGTTCCTCGGCAAATTGCAGGATGCCGTGGACCTGGCTTCGCAGCAGAAGCTGATTCGCAAGTCGTTCAAGGTCAGTGATTGGGTGGTGCCGGAGTTGGCTGCGGCGAAGCTCTGAATTTTCAGTGAGCTCACTGGGCCCCATCGCGAGCAAGCTCGCTCCCACACTGAGCGTGTGAACACTGGAGGTCCCCTGTGGGAGCGAGCTTGCTCGCGATGAGGCCCTAAACCGCAACGGCAATCTGCTGCCTGTCCACCGCCACCAACGTCTCGATCATCGCCCGCGCCGCCGGTGACAACCGGAACCCCGTGCGGCTGACAATCCCGCACCGCGCATTCATGCTCTCAATGTTCTGCGGCAGGTTGCGCCAGTGCAGCAGCGCCAGCGACCCCTGGGCAATGTCTTCAACAAACGCTTCTTCAGTCCCCACGCCGATGGCATTGGATTGCAGCACCACTTTCACCAGCGCCGGAAAATGTTCGGTCTCGATGGTCGGTGAAAAATCCACCCGGCCACTGAGGTTCGCCAGCAGTTTGCGAATGCCCGGCGGGATCTTCGTAGTCGCCAGCGGGTAATCGAACATGTCGTTGGTCGACAGGCTCTCCTTGGCCAGCAGCGGATGCCCTGGCCGGCAGAAAAACACGCCGCGCTTGGGCGTCAGAGCCTGGGTCTGGAAGTTCGGATCGGACTCGAAATGGCGGATGTCGGCGATGAAGAACTCGATCTCTTCACGGCTCAGGGCGCGGCTGAGTTTCTCCCAGTTATCCACCTCGAAACAGGTGCGCACTTTCGGGTGCGCGTTGATGAATTGCGCCACCGCATCCGGCACCAGTTTCACCGCCGGCGCCGGGCCGCAACCGAAGCGCAGTTCACCGGCATCGAGCTTGGTCATCTGCGTCACTTCGCAACTGAGCAACGCCGCACCCTGCACCAGGCTGCGGGCATGTTGCAGCACCACCAAGCCTTCAGGGGTGGGGCGCAAATCCTTGTTGCCACGGTCCACCAGGACGCAGCCGAACTCGTGTTCGAGCCCCTGAATGCTGCGACTGAAGGCAGGCTGGGTAATGCCCATGGCCTCGGCTGCGCGCACGAAACTGCGGTGTTCGTCGAGGGCGATGAAGTAACGCAACTGGCGAAGATCCATATGCTTTTCCGGCATCCTAAAAATAGCTCGAAGGCATTTGCGACGAGGGTTGACTGAGGTTTTAAATGCAACCTCTTATTCCGTCAACGAAGCATGTTGATATCTATTAGATCTAAATTGAATATAGATAGAGCAGTGTTTCGCGGCCGGTTCAACCGCAAGCAGTCTGATGAGGGTCTACCCATGAGCAATGCCGCTTTCGCAGTACAACCCGCTGTTCACGCGCTTGAAATCCATCCGGTGGCCGGTCGCATCGGTGCCGAAATCCGTGGCGTACAGCTTTCGGGCGAGCTGGATGCCGCCACTGTTGAAGCCATTCAACAGGCGCTGCTGCAATACAAAGTGATCTTCTTCCGCGACCAGACCCAGCTCGACGATCAGCGCCAGGAGGCGTTCGCCCATCTGCTCGGCGAACCGGTGGCGCACCCGACCGTACCGGTGCGCGAAGGCACGCGTTTTCTGCTGGAACTGGACGGTGCCGAAGGCCAGCGAGCCAGCTCCTGGCACACCGACGTGACATTCGTCGAGGCCTACCCCAAAGCTTCGATCCTGCGCTCGGTGGTGGCCCCGGCTTTCGGCGGCGACACCCTGTGGGCCAACACCGCCTCTGCCTACGACGGGTTGTCGGCGGAGCTGCGTGAGCTGGCCGACAAACTGGTCGCCGTGCACAGCAACGAATACGACTACGCCGGCACCCGGCCGGACGTCTCGGCCGAGAAGCTGGAGCGTTATCGCAAGATCTTCACCTCGACCGTCTACGAGACCGAGCACCCGGTGGTCCGCGTGCACCCGGTCAGCGGCGAGAAAAGCCTGCTGCTGGGGCATTTCGTCAAACGCATCAAGGGTTATTCCCAGGCCGATTCGGCGCACCTGTTCGGTCTGTTGCAGAGCCATGTGATCCGCCAGGAAAACATCGTGCGCTGGCGCTGGAAGGCCGGTGATGTGGCGATCTGGGACAACCGCTCCACCCAGCATTACGCGGTGGATGACTACGGGACCCAGGATCGCATCGTGCGCCGGGTGACGCTCAAGGGGGAAGTGCCGGTAGGGGTGAACGGGCAGGTCAGCCAGACCGTGAAAGGGCCGGATATCGGCGGCGTCTGAGCCGACGCTATCGCGAGCAAGCTCGCTCCCACAGGAGATCTTCGGAGTTCACAGGAATCAGTGTGGGAGCGAGCTTGCTCGCGATGGCGGCCTGGCAAGCAACACAGCATTTACTTCGATCGGGAACCCCGCCTTATGAGTCCGTTACACCTCGCTTCAACCTCTTCCCCCCAACGGCTCAAACGCCTGCCACTGGCCTTGTTGCTGGCAGGCAGTGCCGGTTGGACCCAAGGCTATGCAGCCGACAGCGCCTCCCCGGAATCCATTCCGGCCAAGGCCGCCACGGCCGACAGCGCGCAATTGGAAACCGTGACGGTCACCACTCGCCGCCGCGAAGAAAGTTCTCAGGATGTGCCGACGCCAATGAGCGTGGTCAGTGGCCAGACTCTGGAAACCCAGCGGGTCTATCGCATCCAGGATCTGCAGCAACTGGTGCCGAGCGTCAACGTCGCCTACATGCATGCGCGCCAATCCAGCGTGTCGATCCGTGGCCTGGGCAACAACCCGGCCAGCGATGGCCTGGAAGGCAGTGTCGGCCTGTACATCGACAACGTTTACCTCGGCCGCCCCGGCATGGCTGTATTCGACCTGATGGACATCGAGCAACTCGAAGTGCTGCGTGGTCCGCAAGGCACCTTGTTCGGCAAGAACACCACCGCCGGCGTGATCAACATCAGCACCCGCGCGCCGACCTTTACCCCTGAACGCAGCATCGAATCTTCGGTGGGCGAGGATGGCTACTTCCAGACCAAGGGCACGATTTCCGGCCCGCTGAATGACGAACTGGCGGGACGTTTTTCCGCGTATCGCACCCGCAGCGACGGTGACATCAAGAATGAATTCGACGGCCACGATTTGAACGGTGGCTCCCGCGAAGGCTTCCGTGGGCAGTTGCTGTTCAAGCCTAACGAGTCGTTCAACTTGCGCTGGATCGGCGACTACAACGAGGAAGATTCCAGCGCCGGCACCCGTGTGTTGTACAACACCGGCCCAACCATCAATGGCACCAACCTGTATCAGACCCGGGCCAACGCGGCGGGCGCGACACTGGTCGACGGCACGCACCGTAAGGTCAACCTGAACAACGAACAGCACGTCACCGTGCATCAGGGTGGTACTTCGGTCGAGGCCAACTGGACGCTGCCAAGCGACTTCACCCTGACCTCTATCAGCTCCTATCGCTGGTGGAATTTCACCCCACGCAACGATGATGGTCTGAACGTATCCGCCTTCCACAACGCTGGCGTTTCGGTGGAGGATAAACAGTACTCTCAGGAGTTTCGCCTGGCGTCGCCTACCGGTGGATTCTTCGATTACGTGCTCGGCGCCTATTACTTCGGTTCCGACCTGGACAACAAATCCTTCACCTTCTACGGACCGCAAGCGGACATCTGGAGCGGTACACCTAACGGTGCGCTGAACAACATCGACAGCGTCGGCAACGGTCACATCGAAACCAACAGCTTCGCGCTGTTCGCCCAAGGCACCTGGCACCTGACCGAACGCCTGGATTTCACCGCCGGGCTACGTGGCACCTATGAAGAGAAAAGCGCCAATGTCACCCGTGATGCCCCGGTGGGTGGTGCAGCGGTTACCGGTGCGGCGGCTGCGGCACGACGTGCTCGCGCTGGCGTCTTCGACTCCGGCGATCTGAATCAGTACAGCTCCAGCCCTTCGGGTCTGTTGAACCTCAGCTACCGCATCACCGACGACCTGCTCACATACGCCACCTTGTCCCATGGCGAAAAGTCCGGCGGGGTCAATCTGGCGGTAGGCACGGCAGCGGTTGCCGGCGCCGACTCGCTGCTGATCGGCACCGAGCGCGCCAATAACGCCGAGCTCGGTTTGAAGAGCACCCTGTGGGACCGTCGCCTGCAACTCAATGCCAACCTGTTCTGGACCCAGGTCAACGGCTATCAGACCAACGCCTACGACGCCGTCAATCGCGTGCAATACCTGACGAACGCCGGCTCCGTGCGCTCCCGTGGCGTGGAGTTCGAAAGCACCCTGATCCCGCTGCGTGGCCTGACGCTGAACATCAACGGCTCGTACAACGACGTCAGCTATCTCTCCTACAAGGATGCACCGTGCCCGCCGGAAGTCAGCCTGGCACCGGGCGCTCCAGCGTCCTGCGACCTCAGCGGCCATCAAGTGGTCGGTGCTTCGAAATGGATCGGCAACGCCAATGGCGAATACAAATGGAACCTGAGCAACGGCTTCGAAGAGTACGTCACCGCCAGCTATGCGTTCCGCTCCAAAGCGGTGGGCACAGTGGAAGATTCCGACTTCGGGCAGATTCCGAGTTATGCGGTGGTCAACCTGTCCACCGGCCTTCGCGGCGACTTCAACCAGGGGCAGTGGGACGTTTCGCTGTGGCTGAAAAACGCCTTCGACAAAACCTACTACACGACGCTGTGGACGGCCGCCAATGGCGGTTATGAAGGCCTGCTCGGCACACCGCGGACGCTGGGCGTGACCGGTCGATACGACTTCTGACGGCGAAAAACCATGCCTTGAATGAATACTTTCAATGCGGGCAAGGCATCGGTTTTTTTCCACAACGCCGGAGCCCTTGAATGGCGGGCTCTGGCGGTGGGTTGATGGTTTTATATATTCGCTAAAGGTCTAAACATAAGTTTAAACATTACTTTAAGAGCTAAGCGTTCAAGCCAATGATTGCTCTACCAGGACGTCGTCGGGGGGATGTTCAGCACGACGTTCCGGTAATCCGCAAAGAGACCGCAGGGAGTTAAACAATGGGCAATGTCCAGACCGCCGCCGGTGCACATGAAGTGCTGTGGCGCCAGGCACCCGGTGGTGAGCTGGTCGACCTCGGCCGACCGCACCGGGTGCCCTTGGGCCAGTTGCGTTTGCAGCGCGCGCCACAAGACGTCCTTCGCCGACGGGAAACGATCGTGCTGGGCTTGCTGGCGTTGCTGGTGCATGGCGCGGTGATCTATTGGGTCAATCAGCAACCGACCACCGTGCTGCCCATCGTGCCACCGCAGATTCCGCCGATGACCATCGAGTTCTCGCGTCCGGCGCCACCGGTGGTTGAGCCGCCGCCACCGCAACCTGTCCAGCCAGTGGTTGAGCCGCCTGCGCCCGTGGAAGACGAACTGGCTGTGAAGCCGCCGCCACCGAAGCCGGTTCCCAAGCCCAAACCGGTTGCCAAGCCGGTAGCGAAGCCGGCGCGAAAAGCCGTTGAACAACCACCTGCGCCGCCACAACCGGCAGCGCCTGTCGCGGCCCCGGTGCCACCTGCGCCACCTGCGCCGCCTGCGCCCGCACCTGTGACACCGGCCTCGGCCACCGCCGGTTACTTGAAAAACCCGGCACCGGAATACCCCTCGCTGGCCCAGCGTAAAGGCTGGGAGGGCACGGTGTTGTTGCGCGTGCATGTGCTGGCCAGCGGCAAGCCCGGCGATATCCAGCTGCAGAAAAGCAGTGGCCGCGATGCGCTTGATGAGGCGGCGCTGAATGCAGTGAAGCGCTGGAGTTTCGTGCCGGCCAAGCAGGGTGATGTCGCCCAGGACGGTTGGGTCAGTGTGCCGATCGATTTCAAGATTCATTAAACCGAAACCAAATTCGCGCGAAACGTTTACACGAGGAATACATCATGACGTTACTGGCATCTCCACTTGAATCCATCGAAAGCGCGGTGATCTGGCTGCTGGTGGTTTTTTCCGTCGCGACCTGGGGTCTGGCATTGCTCAAGGGCGTGCAGTTCGGTCGCCTCAAGGCACAGGATCGAAAGTTTCATCAACAGTTCTGGGCCGCTTCGAGTCTCGACTCGGCGGCCGAACTGAGCGAAACCCGGCCCGGAGCGGCAGCCCGGGTTGCACAGGCCGGTTATGCGGCCATCCAGGTGGGCGAGGCGCCGCAGGCGGCGGACCTGAGCCAGGCGATCAATCATCAGGATCGTCTGGAGCGAGCCTTGCGACAGCAGATCGTGCGTGAGCGCCGGTCGCTGGAAACCGGGTTGGCGGTACTCGCGAGCATTGGCAGCACCTCGCCGTTCATTGGTCTTTTCGGCACGGTGTGGGGAATCATGGAAGCGTTGAAAGGCATCAGCGCGGCGGGCTCGGCAAGCCTTGAAACGGTCGCCGGGCCGATTGGCGCGGCACTGGTCGCCACCGGCGTAGGTATCGCCGTCGCGGTACCGGCGGTGCTGGTTTACAACTATTTTTTGCGTCGTTTAAAACTGACGGCGGCGGACCTGGATGACTTCGCCCACGACTTCTACAGCCTGGCGCAGAAGAGTTCGTTCCGTGTGCTGATCCACCCGACGGCGCACAAAGTGGCGGCCCAGGGCAGCGTGCAGAAAGTGAAGGAGGCGTCCTGATATGGCCTTCTCCACGCAAGACACCGATGAGGTGCTCAGTGAGATCAACGTTACGCCGCTGGTGGATGTGATGCTGGTGTTGCTGGTGGTGTTCATCGTCACCGCACCGCTGCTGACCAACGCGATTCCGATCAACCTGCCCAAGACCGAAGCGGTGGCGCCGGTGGAGCAGAAAGACCCGTTGGTGGTGAGCATCGACGGTGCCGGCAAACTGTTTATCAACAAGGACGAGATACAGCCGGACTTGCTGGAGTTCAACCTCAAGTCGGCGAAGGCGAAGGACCCCGAGGTGCGCGTGCAGTTGCAGGCGGACGATGGGGTGAATTACGGCGAAGTGGCACGGGCCATGGCGTCGATTGAACGGGCAGGGATTACCAGGCTGTCGGTGATTACTGCGCGTTAACGGATTTTCGTTTTCCGGGGCCGTCTCCTTGGCAGGGTGCGGCCCTTTTTTTATGCCTCGATTTCAGTAACACCACAAACCCCCTGTGGGAGCGGGCTTGCTCGCGAATGCAGAGTGTCAGGCGACAAGGATGTTGGATCTGATGGCCCCTTCGCGAGCAAGCCCGCTCCCACATTAGATTGAATTGTATATTCGATACTGGTCTTAACAAATAGCTTCTTATTCCTTAACGAATATAAATCCTCTCCCTATACTCGACCTGGAACAGACACGCAGGAGAGCTCCCCCATGCGCAACGAATCAATTCGCTACCTGATTGTGCCGGGCTGGCAAGGATCGCCAGAAGATCATTGGCAAAGCCACTGGCAGAACAGCCTGCCGAATAGCGCACGGGTGGAACAGGCCGACTGGTTGACGCCGCGCCGTGAAGACTGGGTCGCGGCGCTGGCCGAGGCGATTGCCGCCGACAGCACGCCGGTGATTCTCATTGCCCACAGCCTGGGTTGCATCACCGTTGCCCATTGGGCCGCGAGTGCCCCCGTGCAGTTTTTGCGTCAAGTGCGCGGCGCATTGCTCGTCGCACCGGCAGATGTCGAACGCCCGGCTTGCGCGCCGGCGTTGCGCAACTTCGCACCGATTCCGACGGATCTGCTGCCGTTCCCCAGCCAGGTTGTCAGCTCCGACAACGACAGCGCCGTCAGTGCACCGCGGGCCCTGGAGCTGGCGCGTAACTGGGGCGCCGAGGCGGGGATTCTCTCGGGGGCAGGGCACATCAACGTGAAGTCCGGTCACCAGCGTTGGGAGCAAGGTTTTGCCTACCTCTATCGACTGCAAAACCGCATGGAACACCACGCCCTGCGCCGCGCTTGAACACTTTCTTTATTTAACGCCCCCGTCTCCCGGCGGTTTTGGGTGGGAGTCTGCCATGAGCTTTGAAACCTTCGGCCAGCCGCTGCTGACCTTTCCCGATGCGGAAAAAAGTCCCCTGAGCATCCGCGCCAAGGCGCTGGTGTTTGTCGATCCGCGTTCACGACAATTACGTGAAGACCTTGAGCAACTGGCCACGCGTTCAGTGTCAGTGCTTATCCGTGGCGAAACCGGCACCGGCAAGGAGTTGCTGGCCCGCCATATCCACCGTGCCAGTGATCGCGGCGGGTTGTTCGTGTCGGTCAACTGCGGCGCCATCAGCCCGACCTACGCCGACGCCGAATTGTTCGGCTATGCGGCGGGCAGCTACAGCGGCTCGGCGAGCAGCCGCGCCGGGTGGTTCGGTTCGGCCAATGGCGGCACGCTGTACCTGGACGAAATCGGCGACCTGCCGCTGCCGATCCAGACCAAATTGCTCGCTGCCCTGGAGAACCACGAAGTCACCCGCGTCGGAGCCCATCAGCCGAGCCCGGTGGATGTGCGTCTGGTGGCGGCCACCAGCATCGATCTGGCCCAGGCGGTTGCCGCCGGAAAATTCCATGAACGCCTTTATCACTACCTCAGCGAAGGCCAACTCGAACTGCCGGCACTGCGCGAACGCACAGGTGACATCCTGCCGCTGGCCGAATACTTCCTCGGTATCTACAGCCAGCGTCTCGACTTGCCAGTGCCGTTGATCAGCGAAGCGGCGCAGCTTGTGCTGGAACGCCACAGTTGGCCGGGCAATACCCGGGAACTCGAAAACGTCATCCACTTTGCGCTGTTGGTGAGTACCGGCGACGAGATCTTGCCGGAGCATTTGAATTTGCCGGTTGTCCGTCCATCTGCGGTTCTTGTACGAGGATGGATAGATCAACTTATTCAACAAGGGGATGTCGCTGAAGTCCGGGCGCTGAAAGAATATTTCGCAAGCATCAATATATAAGCACGTTTGTTGGCGTTATAACGAAACCGGGCAATTGATGGTTGCCAGGTTTTTTATGGGCGCTGATTGTTGCTGTTATATTTTGTACTATTTGCAGTGTGATTGTAACAATTTTGTATTTTGTGAGCTAATAGGTTTTGACATATCTTCTAGTTTCTCCCTGGATACATTGATATCCGTCGTTGTTACATATCATATGAAAAAGGATTTTTCTGTGAAGTTTGTTGGAAATAATGCTGCGATAGCTCCAGGTGTCGACGATGAGTTGAAAGATATCAATCCCCTTGTCGACGGTTATATGCCTGCTGACCCGGAGATGGCGCCCCAGTCTTTTCAAGAGGCTGATTCTCCTGAGTGGATAGACCTCAAACGACTTCAGGTTTTCTCGACTTCGGGCGGAAACATAATTTACGCCAACGGATACCAGCAGTTGAGATTGATGGTAGTTGTACAAGCTGTCGACGAAGGGCAAAAGGTAGTTGGAATTTCCGAAAGCGAGCTCGACAGCATTCAATTGCTGGATGCCTATTCCGGAAAAGCCCTGCCGATAGACACCATTCGAGACGGCGAGGAACCGGTGTGGAAGTGCATGCTGGAGCGACGCTTGCCGTACGCGCCGTTTCCTCACACGGGTGAACTGCATGGCCCGGTTGTGCGGGGGAAAGGCATCTTTCTCAAGGAGTTCTACGTCAGCAGCAACTCACCCGACCCCGTCAAGCTGATTGCGGCCATTACCCGTTCGGACGGTGAGGTGTTCTATTCGGAAGAAACCTCGGAATTCGGTGAAATAAGCCTGAGGACCGTGCCACCGCCGATCTATCGAAAAGAACAGTTCAGGGTCAAACACCTGTCCGCCAACTGGAAGCCGACAGAGAACGTTGCCAAGGTTGATCGATATGTCCTGGACCTGTTAGTGGACCAGCAGCATATAAAATTCGTCGATTGCTCGATTGCGGGCGTATTGCATGCACGCAGTGAACATCCTGACTATCTCGGGTATTACGCCGTTGGCTATTTTAATGGGCTCAAGTCTAATGACGGCGCGGAGGCATTGTGGGAAACAGCCGATCAAATTGCGACCTACCATGATGAGCAAGGCAAAATAACTTTTTTGATGCACTTTGCCAGAAAGGGCGGAGAGTCCACAGTTCGATATGATCAATTGTCGGTGAAGATGTTTGTTCGGGATATGTATGGGAACGGGCATGAAGTCGACGTCGCAATGAACACCCAAAGCCCTTCGATGATCGAAGTTGTTTAATTTTACTGTATCTGCAGCGTCAAGGAATGATGATGAGTACAGCTATGCCAGAAGTGGAATCCAGTGCGTTCAATTTTTCTGAATTTATACAGTCTGGAGTGGACGTCCGTACCGGCTCTTATAGTACCAGCATTAATCTCGCGGGGTGGGTGGCCAACAATATCAACGGTCCGCTGATACCCTTCAGTATTTCATTCGATAGTTTCCGCACAACGGATTTCGGTTGGGGACGCGGTTGGTCATTGGGCTTGAGCTCCTACAATCGAAAGACCCGTAAGCTGACCCTTGCTAGCGGTGTTTCTTACCGTGTCTACATCAGCAAAGGGCAGCTCATCGTCCGGGATAAAAAGCTTCAAGACACTCGGGTCACGCTCGACGGCGACAACCTGGTTGTCAGCCATAAAAACGGTCTGATCGAGAGGTTGGTCAGGCCGGATGAAACTTATGATGAATGGTTGCCCGAACATGTCTTCTCCAACGAAGGGCGCTCGATCAATCTGAAATACATGTTGGTGCGGGGCCGTCGCGTCCTGCACGAAATTCACGATCAGCAACAACGCGTCGTGGCCCTGAGTCATGAAACGAAAGATCAACCCGCCAGCATTACCGTATGGCCTGATCATCCGCCAAGACGCTTGAATTTTGTTTTGCGGGTTCGTGATGGTTGGCTTCGGCAGATAACCCTTGATCACGGTTCTGCCGAGCACCTTGCATGGTCATTCAATTACCAGTTACTCGATGGTTTTCTGGTCATGACGGACGTCCGCGCGCCGGGCGGCAGTGTCGAGCGTATCGAGTACGCTCCTCAGAAGCATCGGTTGCCGCTCGGGGCGCCGATCAATGCCTTGCCGGCGGTGCGGCGCAGTGTTCTGGTGCCGGGTACAGGGTTGCCGACGATCACCCGTGTCTATGAATACTCCGACAAAAATTTCCTCGGCTATCAATCGGGACTTCGTTGGGTGCAGGACGGGGACCATCTGCATGGGCACAAAGGACCTTACACCTACTCCTGCACCGAACGCCTGGTTGCGGGGGAGGGTGTTAATGCGGTTGAACTGAGTCGCATCGAAAGAACCTACAACCGCTTTCACCTGATGATCTCGGAAAAATCCATTTCCAACGGCAAGGTTCAGCAAAAAACGGTTGTTTATCACGATGTTGACGGTCTGGACTTCTCCGGTCAGCCCGCCAATTTCCAACTGCAGAAAACAGCTGTCGTCAGTTATGTCGATATTTCTGCGAGCGCCACGCGCCGAGCCGAAACCACCCATACGACCTATGATGAATTCGGCAATCTGCTAACCCAGATCAATCCGAGCGGAGCCCGGGAAGACTACGTCTATTATCCGGCCGAAGGTGCCGAGGGTTGCCCCCCCAATTCACTGGGCTTCATCACGGCATTGAAGGAGCGATCGGTCACGCCTTCACCTGATTTTGCCCCGGCGCCGACAGTCATTGTCCGTTTTTCCTACATCGACTTGCCCTCCTTGCGCGAAGGCGGTCATCGGTTTTTGTTGCCTCAAAGCGAAAGGTTGTTTGAAGGCGGGAACAACAAGCCATGCGTGGATACTCGATTCGAGTACATCGATGATGCCAGCGATGCATTTTACGGACGCCTCAAGAGTCGCTCGCAAGCCGGGCACAATGGTCACCGCCGTCTCGAATTCAAATATTCAATTGATGGAGATTGGGTAAAAACCCTTCAACAATTGTTCGTGGGTAGTGAAAGGCATGATCGCAATGTCTGGCATGACCGATTTATCGGACAGGAAGTCAAGCTTCGGGATGGGGGCGGCAATGAGTTGTTGAAGAAGTACGACAATCTGAACCGTGTCGTTCGCGAGACAGCGGCATTCGATGGAACGGATATCGCGTCACGCATCACTGAATTCTACGGCGAAAGCCAGTCAGAGGACGGCGCAACCATCGGCATTACCAACATACGGGGAGTGCTGAGCAAGATTTGGCTCGATGGGGTCGGGCGCACGACCAAGGTCAAGGTTCAGGATTTCGATTCAGCCGACAGACCATTACGACTGACCTATGAGGCCCACTACGACAATTTTGGGCGACTGGTGAGCGAAGTCAGCCAGGACTGGTCCGAGGGCAAGGCCACCGAGTCAACCACTACCTACAGCCACGACGGCTGGGGGCGCGTATGCAGAACGGTAGGTCCTGACGGTGTCCCGGTAAACGATGTGTTTGACCCGGTTTCATTGACTCGAACTTGCTGGCTCGACGGTGCTGGAAAAACCCGTTCTGTATTGAACGTGTTCGGTAAGCCGGACCGGGAAGAGCGCATCGACTCCGAAGGTGTTGTCACTATCACCGCGACTTTTACCTACGACGGACTTGGGCGTTGCCTGACGCAAACCAACGAGGCGGGATTCGAAACGAGCTTCCGTTATGACCTTTACGGGCGTCTGATCGAGACGGTTCTGCCGGATGGCACTTCGATAAAAAAAAAGTATGACCCCCTGAGCACAGGGGATCATCCAATCGAAATCAGTGCCGATGACTACGTATTGGGCACCCGGACTTACGACGGTTTGTTGCGTGTCACCCGTACGACCGTCGGCGGTAGAACCGAAACCAGGACCTATGAGGGTGGTGGCGCTCAAGCTTTGCAGCAAGTGACGGCGGCGGGCGATGTTTTCAGGTTCGCCCTTGATCCCATGCTCAACGGCGCAGTGACCGCGCGGATGGGTGGCCGCGCGGAATCAGCCAGACATCGATTTGATCCATTGACCGGGCAACTCGTCGAAACCTCCAGCCCTGCCATTCAGCGCCGGTTTGAGTACTCCGGGTCGGGCAAAGAAAAGTCCCGGGAGTGGATCTCCAGCGAAGGCCGCTTCGGCACTGCCACTACCCGTTCATTGAATGGGTTGCCCATCAGCTTTATCGATGTCAACGATGTAGAAACTGCTTACATCCATGACGCTGCGGCGCGGCCTGTGGAAATACGGCAGGGACCGGTTCTGGCGAAGTACGCCTACGGTGCCCAAGGGCAGTTGCTGACATTGAGTGTCGAGGACACCGCCTCGAAACGTTCGCTGACGACCACCTTGGTTCACGATGAGTTCGGTCGTGAGATTCAGCGTATTTCGCAGTTCGGCGACGGATCTCGCCTGGAGGTCCTTCAAGCGTTTGGGGCCGATGACAAACTTCAGCAACGATCGCTGGTGTCCGGTGCGCAGTCACGTACAGAAACCTTCGCCTACGACAGCCGCGGGCGTTTGGCGCGCTATGACTGTGAAGGCACGCAGGCACCGATCGATGCCTGGGGAAAACGCATTGATTTTCAGGCGTTCACCTACGACTACCTCGACAACCTGTTGACGGTGCGTACGGGGTTCGATGGGGAGGAGAACCTGTGCAGGTTTTCCTACGATCGTCCTGACAAAACCCAGTTGAGTTCAATGACTCACAGTCACGCGCACTATCAGCCCGGGCAAGTGAGCTTCGAATACGATGCCAACGGTAATCTGCTTAACGATAACCAGGGGCGCACGTTCAGGTATGACACGCTGAGTCGGCTCGAAAGTGTCGCCAGCGCTGGCAGTCGCACGCACTATCAATTCGACGGCGAAGATCAATTGCATGCGGTGGCTGCCGAATCCGCAGAGTTGATCAGACTTTTCCATAGCGAACATGCGCTGTGCAGCGAAGTGGCGGGAAACCACCGACGCAGTCTGTTGTCAGGCGACGGCAAGTACTTGGCCGAGCAGCAAGGTGACGATGTTGTCTTGTTTGTCACGGATGGTCAGGGCACCGCCCTTGCTCGCCTTGGATCTCAAGACGAATCTGTTTTGTCCTGCCTTCCTTATGGTGATCGCCCCGCATCGAGCGGACTTGGCGCCCTGCTGGGGTTTCAGGGTGAGCGACTGGACCCTTCAACCGGCTGTTACCTGCTCGGCAGGGGGTATCGGGCGTACAACCCCCGATTGATGCGATTTCACAGCCCCGACAGTTGGAGCCCCTTTGAAGGTGGCGGCCTCAATGCCTATGCCTATTGTCTGGGGGATCCGGTCAATCTCAAGGATCCCACCGGGCATATCCCGACCCTGGGGTGGGTGAAAATCGGAGTGACTGCCGCCCTAGCCGCCGCCGCGATTGCCCTCACCGTCGTGACCATGGGCGCAACCGCACCACTCGTGCCGATCTCGGCCAACGCCTTTGCCTTTTTAACCCTGGAGGTCATTTCCGCGACGGTTTCAATTGCCTCCGCGGTTGTCGATGAGCTGGCCCCGGATACCCTTGGCGCCCAGATATTGACCTACTCGTCGCTGGCGTTGGGAGTTGTGTCGCTCGGGGCCACCGCGGTTGCAAAAATTGGTAGTAAAGGCATTGGCTTTGCGCTGACGAAAAGTGTGGGCTCCCTGGCAGACGTGGTGGCTGTACAGCGAGGGGCAGCGCGGGTGGCGGTGGGGCGGCGTCTACACGGCGCTGTTTCCACGGCAAGTGAGGCATTGAGAAACACGGTCAAATTACAGAGCCGGCTGAACAACGTGTTGACGGCAAAAACGGTCACCAGTGGGGTGGGTATCGCTGCCAAATCAGCATTCGTGGTCGTGAATTCGGAAAAGTACGCGGCAAAAGCCGACGCATTTCTTCAAGACTACTGGCCATCACTGACTGAGGATTTCAGTGCCCAGAAATTTCGAAGCCATGCGCTGGACGCTTTGGAGTCATTCACTCATGAGATTGGCGAGCAGATCATCAAGCTGCGCGGCATTTGAACAACGATGACCAGAGATTTGGATGCTTTCAAAATGGAATATCAATTTGAATAAAAGTTATTGTTCGGGAATAAAAAATCCCGGTATTGTCCGCTTCACGCCAGCGATAGCACTTCACTGGCACTCTCATGTTCAAGCCGTCGCTACAAGCGACTGTGATTCTCGATAAGGACACTGCATGAAAAAGGTTCTGTTGTTCACCGCGCTGGCGGCTGCCCTGACCGCTGGCCTGGCCCAGGCTGGTGAGAAACTGGTGGTTGCCGCGACCCCGGTCCCACACGCCGAGATTCTCGAGCTGATCAAGCCAACCCTCGCCAAAGAAGGCGTGGACCTGGAAATCAAAGTCTTCACCGACTATGTTCAGCCGAACGTGCAGGTCGATCAGAAGCGTCTGGACGCCAACTACTTCCAGACCCTGCCGTACCTGAAGAGCTTCAACGAAGGCAAAGGTACTCACCTGGAAACCGTGATCGGTGTTCACGTTGAACCCTTCGGCGGCTACTCGAAGAAAGTCAAAACCCTGGCTGAACTGAAAGACGGCGCGACCATCGCCATCCCGAACGAAGGCAGCAACAGCGGTCGTGCCCTGATCCTGCTGCAGAAGGCTGGCCTGATCGAGTTGAAAGACCCGAAAAACGCCCTGGCCACGCCGAAAGACATTGCCAAGAACCCGCACAACTTCAAGTTCAAGGAGCTTGAGTCCGCGATGTTGCCGCGCGTGCTGGATCAGGTCGATCTGGACATGATCAACACCAACTACGCGCTGGAAGCGGGTCTGAACCCGGCTAAAGACGCCCTGGTGATCGAGGGTGCCGATTCGCCTTATGTGAACTTCCTGGTGGCCCGTCCGGACAACAAGGACAGCGTTGCCATCCAGAAACTGGCCAAGGCCCTGACCAGCCCGGAAGTGAAAGCCTTCATCGAGAAGAAGTACAGCGGCGCGGTACTGCCTGCGTTCTGATTCGCGAAGCAAACCCCTTCAAGGTTTCAAACGCCGACGGCTGATTTAGCGTCGGCGTTTTTTTATTGGGCGATGGATTGCTCAGGCCGGCCCGGCCTTCAAGGCCCTGCGCAACGCCATCAAGAGTTTCAGAATGTCCTGCGGATCCAGCCGTTGCGGCGGTTGTACGTCTGCCATGTTCTCGTCCTTGTGAGATTTTGGCCGGGAGTCTGGCCAAAAGTGGTTCGTCCTTGGAGAGGCGTTTCGAAAAAAAGATCCTTCCTACGGCGTAATGGAAAGTAGCTGTCCTCTCTTGCCTGGGCAAACCCGGGCGACAGCTTTCTCCCGGCACTAACAGTTCTGCTAGGTGCCGGCGCATTCAAGCGGGTGCAAACTGCTTCCTTCGCCGGGAGTTGAACCTCATGAGCCCAATGACTCGCCTCCTCAATCGCTACCGCTATGATGCTCTGGATCGGCTGGTCGAACTGGAGCCGTTGGAGCTGGAAAAATTGACCCGGTTCTACCGCGGCGAACATCTGGTGACGCAACTGAAAGGACAGGATGCGTACAGCGTGCTTCAACACGACAGGCAACTGCTGGCAGTGCAATCGTTGGACGGTGGCGAGCGCAACAGCCTGTTACTGGTCACTGATCAGCAACGCTCGGTATTGCAGATGACCGGCCCCGACGGAGATGTGCGTCAGGTCTACGCGCCCTACGGTCATCGGCGGGTCGAGAGTGGTCCCGGTGGTTTGCTCGGATTCACCGGCGAAGTGGTCGATCCGGCCACCGGCCATTACCTGCTGGGTAACGGGCATCGGGCGTTCAACCCGGTGCTGATGCGCTTCAACAGACCGGACAGCTTGAGCCCGTTTGGGCGGGGCGGACTGAATGCGTATGCGTATTGTCTGGGGGACCCGGTGAATTTCAGTGATCCGACGGGGCAGTTTGCCAGGTTGATCACGAGCCTGTTCAGCGTGGCCAATGCTCGAATTACTATGTCGCCCGCCATTCCCTTCAAGTTGGCCAAGGATGCTTTGCAATGGGGTGCAGCAGGTCGGTTACCCTACAAATACACCCTCGGTGCAGCAGGTTCGACTGTGGCGGGAGTGGTGACGATGGCTTCAGCGCTGACGGGTGTTGCCAGTGCTGTTGCGGGTATTACCGGGGACTCTGAGTCAGCTAAAACTCTCGGGTTTATTGCATTAGGATTGGCGGGGCTTACGGTGGTTTCGAGAGCGACTGTTTACTGGGCTGCGCGTGATCCCAAGACTGTCCCTGCCTTGAAGAGATTTGTGGAACGTCGCAAGCGTCCGGTCGCTCTGTCTTTACCTGCTGCACAACCACCAAATTTCCCGACTCCTTCAGCCCCTCCTCTGAGTCCCGGTACACCTCAACCATCGGCTCCCTTACCGACTCCAGGACCAGTGGGCTTCGAGGGTTTTGAGTTTCCCGTCAATAAAAGTCGAACGGTCTTTTTTTTGAGTAAACAACTCGACAGACAGCCCGACATCTTCAGGAATGCCAAATATATCCGTCGTCACTCCCTATAGGGCGGAGCCGGAGTGGCGGTGATTCACCCCGGCCAATACCACGCCGGCTCATCCAGCATCCGCTGCCCGACAATCCCGGTCTGTCCGAGGTTCTTCTCCAGCACGATGCAATTGCACTCCGGGTCCTCCTGCAGCGCCGAAATCAAACGTCGGGCGTGGGACACCACCCACACCTGGCACTGCTCTGAAGCGCGGATGATCAAGCGCGCCAGCGCCGGCAGCAGATCCGGGTGCAGGCTGGTTTCCGGTTCGTTCAGCACCATCAGCGTCGGCGGGCGTGGCGTCAGCAGCGCCGCGACCAGCAGCAGGTAACGCAACGTTCCGTCCGACAACTCGGCGGCCGACAACGGTCGCAACAAACCTTCCTGAAAGAACTCGATGGCGAAGCGCCCGCCCGGCAGAGGTTCGATGTTCAGTCGTGCGCCGGGGAAGGCGTCGCTTATCGCCGCCCGCAAGGCCTCGGGGTCACCAATTTCGATGATCGTCTGCAAGGCCGCCGCCAGATCGCGTCCGTCGTGGTGCAGCACCGGCGTGCGGGTGCCCAGTTGCGGTTGCCGCGCGGGGGCGTCGGCATCGCTGCGAAAGTGATCGTAAAAGCGCCAGCGGCGGATGAACTCGCGCATCTCCAGCACCTCCGGCGAACTGCGCAGGCTGCCGACCTGATCGAACAGGCTGTCGAAAGTCGGCGTGTGCTGCGCCAATACATCCCACTTTCGATCGGCGCGGGCACGGATCATCGGGCCGTCACGATCAACCAGCAGGCTGGCCGGCCGATAGAACGCTCCGGCCCACAGGCATTCGCGTTTGATCTGTGGGTCGAGGCTGAAATAAGACGGTATTGGCGAGCTGTGCCCGGGGAGCATGAAATGGCCGTTGGAATCGGGCAGGCCGAGGCTGATCGAGTAGCCGAAATCCTCTCCCGCAAACCCCAGGCGCAGACGTTTGGCGCCCTGGCGCACGGTGGGCTCGATGGCGACTTCGCCAGTGCGCATGCGCCGGGAGATGGTTTCCGGGCCGGCCCAGAAGGTCGAATCCAGGCCACCTTCTCGGGCCAGGGCATTGACCACCCCGCCGTGGGCGGTTTCCGCCAGCAGGCGCAGCGCGCGATACAGGTTGGACTTGCCGCTGCCGTTGGGGCCGGTGATCAGATTCAGCCGTTCCAGCGGGATCACCAGTTTGTTGATCGAGCGGTAATTGGCCACCGCGAGGGTCTTGAGCATTTGGGTTCCTGAGGGGGATCGACCGGGGCTCATTGTCAGGCATGCACAGGTGTCTATGGCAAGTGTTTCAGGGCTAAAAGAGTGTGAGCTTTTTCTTCATAAGACGCTCGTGCAAGGTTCCAATCCTGTTCTAAGCTCTCTGTCGAGTTGTACATGAAAAGGCCAAGGAGTTTGCATGGTGGTTCCCGGATTTAAAGTAGTCATGGCCTTGAGTGTCGTCACCCTGCTGACGGCTTGCGACGAGAAAAAAACCGTGCAGGAATACCTGCCACGGGTGTTCGTGCAAGTCGTCAAGCCGGCCGATTACGCGGTCCCGGTTACCCTCACCGGTGATATCCAGGCTCGGGTTCAGACGGAGCTGTCTTTCCGCGTGGGTGGCAAGATCATCCAGCGCTCGGTCGACGTCGGTGATCGAGTGACCGCCAAGCAAGTGCTGGCCCGGCTCGACCCCAAGGATTTGCAGACCAATGTCGATTCCGCCCAGGCGCAAGTCGTCGCCGAACAGGCGCGGGTGACGCAAAGTGCTGCGGCGTTCATGCGTCAGCAAAAATTGCTGCCCAAGGGTTACACCAGCCAGAGCGAATACGACTCGGCCCAGGCAGCCCTGCACAGTAGCCAGAGTGCCCTGAGCGCTGCCAAGGCGCAGTTGGCCAATGCCAAGGATCAGTTGAGCTATACGGCGCTGATCGCCGATGCACCGGGGATCATTACCGAGCGCCAGGCGGAAGTCGGCCAGGTGGTGCAGGCGACGATGCCGATCTTCAGCCTGGCCCGTGACGGCGACCGGGATGCGGTGTTCAACGTCTATGAATCGCTGCTGGCCGAGAAGCCGAGAGATCACACCATTGTCCTCAGCCTGGTCGATAACCCTGCGATCAAAACCACTGGCACCGTACGCGAAATCACCCCGTCGGTGTCGGCTCAATCCGGAACCGTACAGGTCAAGGTCGGCCTCGACAAACTGCCCGACGGCATGCAGTTGGGCTCGGTGGTGAGTGCCACGGCCAGGGGATCGGGCAAGTCGGTCATCGAGTTGCCGTGGTCGGCACTGACCAAAAACATCAGTGCTCCCGCTGTCTGGATTGTCGACGACAAGGGCAAGGCCCAATTGCATTCAGTCACGGTCGGCCGCTACCTGACCGGCAAGGTCATCATCAGCGGCGGGTTGAAGGACGGGGACAAAGTCATCATCGCCGGCGGACAACTCTTGCACCCGGACATGGAAGTCGAAATTGCCGAAAACACTTACAAGGATCTGACGTGGGGAGCCAAGCCATGAAGCCTTTATGGGCGTTGTCCATCGGGCTGGTGCTGAGCGCCTGTTCCAAAAACGAACCGCCGCCGGCGCCGGTACGGCCGGTGTTGTCGATCAAGGTCCAGACCTTGAGCGAAGAGGACCTGGGCCGCTTCGCCGGCAGCATCCAGGCGCGTTATGAAAGCAATACCGGCTTCCGAGTGGGCGGGCGAATCGCCAGCCGTAACGTCGATGTCGGCGCCGCGGTGGAGAAGGGTACGCTGCTCGCCACCCTCGATCCTTCCGATCAGCAGAACCAATTGCGTTCGGCCCAGGGCGACCTGTCGAAAATCCAGGCGCAACTGATCAATGCCAAGGCCAGTGCCCTGCGTCAGCAAGCCTTGTTTGATCGTGGGGTCGGCGCGCAAGCGCAACTCGACGAGGCCAACACGGACCTCAAAACCACCCAGGCCTCCCTCGATCAGGCCCGGGCGGCCGTCAACCAGAGCAAGGACCAACTGGGATACACCGAGCTGCGCGCCGACCATAAAGCTGTGGTCACCCAGTGGAGCGCCGAGGCCGGGCAAGTGGTAACGGCCGGTCAGCAAGTGGTGACTCTGGCGCAACCGGACATCAAGGAAGCGGTGATCGACCTGCCCGATACCCTGGTCGATCAACTGCCCAGCGATGTGGTGTTTCTGGTCGCTGCGCAGCTGGATCCGAGCATCAACACCACCGCCATCATCCGTGAAATCGAACCTCAGGCTCAAAGCGCCACACGCACCCGTCGCGCCCGCCTGAGCCTGGCTGAAACACCCGATGGCTTTCGCCTCGGCACAGCCATCAGCGTCACCCTGAGCTCGGCGATCAAGCCGCGTATCGAGTTGCCTGTCACTGCGCTGCAGGAGGTCGATGGCAAGCCACGCATCTGGGTGATTGATGCACAAAGTAAAACCGTCTCCCCCCGTGACATCACCGTGATCAGCCGTACCGATAGCACCGTGGTGCTGGCTGGCGGCGTGAAGAACGGCGAGCGGGTGGTCAGTGCCGGTGTGAACAGCCTCAAGCCGGGGCAAGCAGTGAAAATCGACGAGGACAGTCAATGAAAGGGCCTTTCAACCTCTCGGAATGGGCCCTCAAGCATCAGTCGTTCATCTGGTATCTGATGTTCGTCGCGTTGTTGATGGGTGTGTTCTCGTATTTCAACCTGGGGCGCGAAGAAGACCCTTCGTTCACCATCAAGACCATGGTGATCCAGAGCAAATGGCCGGGGGCGACCCAGGAGGAAACCCTAAAGCAGATCACTGACCGGATCGAGAAAAAGCTCGAAGAGCTCGACTCCCTCGACTATGTGAAAAGCTACACGCGCCCCGGCGAATCGACGGTGTACGTGTACCTGCGCGACACCACCAGTGCCAAGGACATCCCGGAAATCTGGTACCAGGTGCGCAAGAAGATCAACGACATCAAATACCAGTTCCCGCAAGGCATACAGGGGCCGTCGTTCAACGACGAGTTCGGTGACGTCTTCGGGTCGATCTACGCCTTCACCGCTGACGGCCTGACCATGCGTCAGTTGCGCGACTACGTGGAACAGGCCCGCATGGAAATTCGCGGCGTGCCGGGGCTGGGCAAAATCGAAATGGTCGGCCAGCAGGACGAAGTGCTGTACCTGAACTTCTCCACGCGCAAACTCGCCGCGCTGGGCATTGATCAGCGTCAGGTGGTGCAAAGCCTGCAAACCCAGAACGCCGTGACCCCGGCAGGTGTCATCGAGGCCGGGCCGGAGCGGATTTCGGTGCGGACTTCGGGGCAGTTCGCTTCGGAGAAAGACCTGGCCGAGGTCAACCTCAAGCTCAACGACCGCTTCTATCGTCTGGCCGACATTGCCGAAATCAGCCGTGGCTATGTCGATCCGGCCTCGCCGGAATTCCGCTTCAACGGCAAACCGGCCATCGGCCTGGCGATCGCCATGCAGAAGGGGGGCAACGTCCAGGCATTCGGCAAGGCCCTGCACACCCGTATCGACGAGTTGACCGCCGACCTGCCGGTCGGTGTCGGCATTTACAACGTCTCCGACCAGGCCGTGGTGGTGGAGGAGGCCGTTGGTGGCTTTACCAGCGCGTTGTTCGAGGCGGTGGTGATCGTGCTGCTGGTCAGCTTCGTCAGCCTTGGCGTGCGTGCCGGGCTGGTGGTGGCGTGCTCGATCCCGTTGGTGCTGGCGATGGTGTTCGTATTCATGGAATACAGCGGCATCACCATGCAGCGGATTTCCCTCGGCGCACTGATCATCGCCCTCGGCCTGCTGGTGGACGATGCGATGATCACCGTGGAAATGATGGTTACGCGTCTGGAATTGGGCGAGACCAAGGAGCAAGCGGCGACCTTCGCCTACACCTCCACGGCGTTCCCGATGCTCACCGGTACGCTGGTGACGGTGGCGGGCTTCGTGCCGATCGGCTTGAACGCCAGCTCGGCCGGTGAATACACCTACACCCTGTTTGCTGTGATTGCCTGCGCGATGCTGGTTTCGTGGGTGGTGGCGGTATTGTTTGCGCCGGTGATCGGCGTGCACATCCTCAGTGCCAACGTGAAACCCCATGAAGGCGAACCCGGGCGTATCGGCAAGGCGTTCAACGGCGGGCTGCTGTGGTGCATGCGCAATCGCTGGTGGGCCATTGGCATCACCGTACTGTGCTTTGTACTGGCGGTGTTCAGCATGCGCTATGTGCAGAACCAGTTCTTCCCGTCTTCGGATCGGCCGGAAATCCTGGTGGACCTGAACCTGCCGCAAAACGCCTCGATCGACGAAACCCGCCGGGCCGTCGATCGCCTTGAAGCCACGCTCAAGGACGATCCGGACATCGTGCGCTGGAGCACTTACGTCGGTCAGGGCGCCATCCGCTTCTACCTGCCACTGGACCAACAACTGCAAAACCCGTTCTACGCGCAGTTGGTGATCGTTAGCAAAGGCCATACTCGCGAGGCCATGATGCAGAAGCTTCGCGAGCGCTTGCGCAATGACTTCGTCGGCATCGGCAGTTATGTCCAGGCTCTGGAAATGGGCCCGCCGGTAGGGCGTCCGATCCAGTACCGGATCAGCGGCAAGGACATCGACCAAGTGCGCCGACATGCCATCGACCTGGCCACTGAGCTGGACAAGAACCCGCATGTTGGCGAGATCATCTACGACTGGAACGAACCGGGCAAAGTGCTGCGGATCGACATCGCCCAGGACAAGGCGCGGCAGTTGGGGTTGTCTTCGGAGGATGTAGCCAACCTGATGAACGGCATCGTCAGCGGCCAGTCGGTGACCCAAGTCGATGACGACATCTATCTGATCAACGTGGTCGGTCGCGCGGTGGATTCCGAGCGCGGTACGCCGGAAACCCTGCAGAACCTGCAAATCGTCACGCCAAGCGGCACGTCGATACCGCTGCTGGCGTTCGCCACGGTGCGCTACGAACTGGAGCAGCCGCTGGTGTGGCGTCGCGATCGCCTGCCGACCATCACCATCAAGGCGGCGATACGCGACGAGATCCAGCCGACGGACCTGGTGAAAATCCTCAAGCCGTCCATCGACGATTTCGCTGCCAAATTGCCGGCGGGCTACAAGGTCGCCACCGGTGGTACGGTGGAGGAAAGCGGCAAGGCCCAGGGACCGATTGCCAAAGTTGTGCCGCTGATGCTGTTCTTGATGGCGACCTTCCTGATGATCCAGCTGCACAGCGTGCAGAAGCTGTTCCTGGTGGCCAGCGTCGCGCCGCTGGGGCTGATCGGCGTGGTGATCGCGCTGGTGCCTACCGGTACGCCGATGGGCTTCGTGGCGATCCTCGGGATTCTGGCGCTGATCGGTATCATCATTCGCAACTCGGTGATCCTGGTGACCCAGATCGAGGAATACGAACTGAAGGGCTATGCGCCGTGGGATGCAGTGGTGCAGGCCACCGAACATCGGCGCCGTCCGATCCTGCTGACCGCAGCGGCGGCGAGCATGGGGATGATCCCGATTGCCCGGGAAGTGTTCTGGGGGCCGATGGCCTACGCGATGATCGGCGGGATCGTCATCGCCACCTTGCTGACGCTGCTGTTTTTGCCGGCGCTGTATGTGGCCTGGTACAAGATTCGCGAGCCGAAGAAGGACACGGTTTAAAAAGCGAGCGCTTCGCGCTCATCGCGAGCAAGCTCGCTCCCACAGGTTGACTGCAATCCACTGTGGGAGCGAGCTTGCTCGCGATGGCGTCCGAATGGGCTACACAGCTTTACGCCAGACACTCGCCAACCAGGGCTGCTGCTCCCTCGGCAGCCCTGCCGGCCGGTAGTAATGCTCCAGCTCCACAAACCCCGCCTCGATCAACAAATGCTGCCAGGCCGCCAGGTCGTGATACGACCCATAACGCGGCCCGTTCCAGCCTTCCTGATTCTCGCCACGGGGATTGGAACTGAACAACACCCCACCCGGTTTCAGCGCTTCCCACAACTGCTTCAACACCCGTGGCAACTCCTGACGCGGAACATGAAACAGCACCGCGTTGGCAAAGATCCCGTCGAAGCGTTCGGCCGGCAGATCGAGCTTCAGGAAATCCTGCTGCCAGACCTCGCAACCACTGTCCTCACGGGCCATCTGCGCGAGTTTTTCCGAACCGTCGAGGCCGACAGCCCTGTGGCCCATGCGGGTGAAGGTTTGCAAATCCCGACCCGGCCCGCAGCCGAAATCGAGAATGTCGAAAGGCGCATCGCCCTGAATGTGCCGCAGCAGGGCATCGATGTTCTGGCTGACGTCGTGATCGCGGGTGCCTTCACGGAAGTCTTCGGCCACTGCGTTGTAATGGCCCAGGGTGGTGGCGGTGATCTGTTCGAGGTCGTCGGGCGTCTGTTTCATTGTCGGGCTGCGCGGGCAATAGAGATTTGGCCAATATACGCCATCAGGTTGGGGGCTGCTTCGCAGCCATTCGCGAGCAAGCCCGCTCCCACATTTAACCGAGTCGAACAAATGGTTTGTGTTCGCCAGAGATCAGATGTGGGAGCGGGCTTGCTCGCGAAAGCTGCATCACTGACAACGGATGACTAGAGCCTGACTCAACTTTTTTTCATCCCCAGACATTCAATGGAGTGATCCACCATCGCCTTGGCAATCTCCAGCAAATGCCAGATCGAGTACACCATCGCACGGTCGGCACCCTTGAGTTGATCGCCACACTGATACGCCGTGACCGAAGCACAGCGCAGCAGATCGGCCACATACAACTGGGTGTCTTCAAAACTCACGTCTTTGCTGACGTTGTAGAAGCGCATTTCATCGGGCGGTGCGGGTTGCTTGCCGGTGAGGTAGAAATCGATGGCCCGATAAAGCACGGAGCGATCCCTGAGCAATTCGTCGGTCACGGTTTCATTGGCGGGATTTTCTGGAGGCGGATCGGGAACGGATTTTTCCATTGGTAAAACTCCTAGAGCTAATTGGAGCCAACCGATGTCGCGACTAAACGAGCAGGGGTGGCGGCTGCACGCAGGTTAGTCGACCGGTCTCTAGGCAACCCGGCGCACCCGAGGGTGCCCTGCGCACAGCCACCATAACTTTCAGGTAATGAAAACACCTGGAATGAGGTGGCGCTGTGCGCCTAGAAAGATCCGGGCGACTAAACCCGATCACTGACGAGCAGTGACGGACCGAGATTAGCCACCGGTTTTGGCAGGCGCAAGCGAGCGAAATGATCTAGGAAATGTCCTGCAAAGGAAAGGGAATAGGCCTGCGGAACGGCTGATTTCCCTGTACGAAAACTTCCCTGTCAGGGGTGGTGATCACCTGTGGCGAGGGGGCTTGCCCCCGTTGGGATGCGAAGCGCCCCCATAACCATGCAATGAAGTATGTCAGAAACAACGAGTACGCCGGTTTTGCGACTGCTGCGCAGTCGAACGGGGGCAAGCCCCCTCGCCACAAAGGGTGTTCGCAATGTGGTTAGCGCTTGTTGAGGCCCCGCGCCAACCGATCCCCACCGAGCTGAATCACCGCCACCAACGCCACCAGCAGCACAATCACCGTCAGCATGATCTGGCTGTCAAACCGCTGATACCCATACCGATACGCAATGTCTCCCAAGCCACCCGCACCGATCGCCCCGGCCATGGCCGAGGAGTTGATCATGGTCACCAGGGTAATGGTGAACCCGCCGACAATCCCGGGCAGCGCCTCGGGCAACAGTACGTGCCAAACGATGTGCCAGCGCCGGCAACCCATGGCTTGCGCCGCTTCGACCAAACCGTGGTCGACCTCGCGCAAGCTGACCTCGGCAATGCGCGCAAAGAACGGCGTAGCCGCGATGGTCAACGGCACCACGGCGGCCCACACGCCGTAAGTGGTGCCGACGATGAGCCGGGTGAACGGAATCAACGCCACCATCAAAATCAGGAAAGGAACCGAGCGGAACAAGTTCACGAATGCGCCCAACGCGCGGTTCAGCGCCGGGGCTTCGTAGATGCCGCCCTTGGAACTGGTGACCAGGATCACTGCCAGCGGAATGCCCGCCAACAGCGCGATCAATGACGACACGCCGACCATCAGGAACGTGTCGATAAAACCCTGCAGCAAGCGATCAAACCACATAACCCAGCACCTCCACCTGTTGCGCCCATTGGCTGGCGCGCTGACGCAATTCTTCGGCACCAAGGGGTGAGCCCGTCACCGCCAGCAGCAGTTGCCCAAGCGCATGCCCCTGAATCCGTTCCACGCCGCCTTGCAGCAAGCGCACTCGGCCACCGAGCGCGCTGAACAATGCCGCCAGGTCCGGTTCGTCGCGTTGGCTGCCGGTGAACTGCAAGCGCAGGACCACGGCGGCATCGGGGGATGTCGCTTGCGCCAACAGACGGCTTTGCAGCTCTTGCGGCAATGCGTGTTGCAACGGCGCCAGCAGCGTCTTGCTGACCTCATGTTGCGGATTGCCGAAAACTTCCCACACCGGCCCTTGCTCGACGATGCGGCCGTGTTCGAGCACGACCACCCGATCACAGATCTCGCGGATCACCGCCATCTCGTGGGTGATCAAAACGATGGTCAGGCCCAGGCGCCGGTTGATCTCGCGCAATAGGCCGAGGATCGATTGCGTGGTCTCGGGGTCCAGTGCCGAGGTGGCTTCGTCGCACAACAGGATTTGCGGGGCATGCACCAGCGCCCGGGCAATGCCCACGCGCTGTTTCTGCCCGCCGGACAACTGCGCCGGGTAAGCCTTGTGTTTGGCCTGCAAGCCGACCAGTTCCAGCAGTTCACGGACTTTCTGCTCGCGTTGTTCCTTCGGCACGCCAGCAACTTTCAACGGCAGCTCGACGTTCTGCCAAACGGTCTTGGCCGACATCAGGTTGAAGTGCTGGAAGATCATGCCGATGCGCCGTCGCAGCGCCACCAGTCGGTCTTCGTCGAACTCGCCGATGTCCACTTGATCGATCAGCACCCGACCGCTGCTCGGCTGTTCCAGGCGATTGATGGTGCGGATCAGCGACGACTTGCCGGCGCCGCTGCGGCCGATGATGCCGAACACTTCGCCACGCTGGATCGCCAGGTCGATGCCGTGCAGGGCAGCCACCGGCCCTTGCTGGCCGTTGTAGGTTTTGCCCAGGCCGATGAAGCGGACGTGGGCATGGTTGAGTTCGGGATGCAGCTCAGTGCGCTCGGCACTTTGCGGCTCTGGAATCTCCAGTCGCCGTTGGATGGCGGCGGTCATGCTCAGCTTTCCCAGCCGGCTTGATACAGCTTGCCGTGAGCTTTATCCAAGGCGGCGCGCACAGCGGGTGAGTGCTGGTAGATGTCGACGAACTTGATCAGGCGCGGGTCGGTTTTGCTCTTCGGCTGGATCACGAACTGAATCACGTACTCCTTGTGATCGAGGCCGTCGAACAGCAGCGCGGAGCCCGCATCGAAGGTTTTCGACAAGCGAATGTAGGCCGGGTAGCCCTGCACCAGATCGGCATCGTCATAGGCACGCACCAGTTGCACGGCTTCGACCTGGAGGATCTTGATGTGCTTCGGGTTGGCGATGATGTCTTCTTCGGTGGCCTTGTAGCCGACGCCGGGCTTGAGGGTGATCAGCCCGGCCTTGGCCAGCAGCTGCAAGCCACGACCGCTGTTGATCGGGTCGTTGGCGATGGCCACGCTGGCGCCTTGCGGCAGCTCGTCGAAGCTTTTGTATTTCTTCGAATAGAGGCCGACGTTGTTGATGATCCCCGGCGCGAAAGGCACCAGGTCGAAACCCGAAGCGGCCTTGGCGTTTTCCAGGAACGGGATGTGCTGGAAGTAGTTCACGTCGATGTCGCCCGCGGCGAGGCTGACGTTCGGTGCGATCCAGTCGGTGAATTCCACCAGCTCGACTTTCAGGCCTTGTTTGGAGGCCTCTTCGACGGCCGCTTCCAGGGGAATGGCGAAGGCGGCGGTGGTGCCGATTTTCAGCGGGGCGTCGGCGGCGAAGGTCACCGAGCTGAACAGGCCGAGGGCCAGGGCCAGTGCTTTGACTGGGTGAGAGAGGTAGTGCTTTTTCATGATCAGGTTTTCCAGTCAGTGCATAGAATTTGTGGTGTCTGTTCGGGCCACATCGCGAGCAAGCTCGCGATGCTTTTAGCGGCGGTAAGCCGAGCCGGTATGTTGCTCAGGCAAAAACGCCTCTCGCTGAAACAGCTTTTGACGCAAGGTGCCACTGTCGTACGCCGTCTTGTACGACCCCCGCCGCTGCAACTCGGGAATCACCAGTTCAATGAAATCCTCATAGCTTTCTGGCGTGACGATGCGGGTCAGGTTGAAGCCATCCAGCCCGGTTTCGGCGATCCACGATTCCAGCTCATCGGCCACCTGTTCCGGGGAACCCACTACGGTGATATAGCGACCGCCGAGGGCGTGTTGTTCGAGCAATTTGCGCCGGGTCCAGTCGTTGTTTTGCAGGTGTTTGGTGGCGGACTGGATCGCGTTGCTCTTCACGTACTGGATCGGTTCGTCGATTTCATACTGAGAAAAATCAATCCCGGTGGACGCCGAAAAATGCGCCACGCCGGCCTCTGCACTGGCGTAGCTCAGGTATTCGGCGTGCTTGGCCCAGGCCAGCTCCTCGGTGGCGCCGACGATCACATTCAGGCCCATGAACACTTTGATGTCCTCGGGGTTGCGTCCGGCGCCGATGGCGCTGGCGCGCACCTTGTCCACCTGAGCCTTGGTCGATGCCTTGGTCTGGCCGCTGATGAACACGCACTCGGCATGGCGCCCGGCGAACAGCAAGCCGCGATCCGAGCTACCGGCCTGGAACAGCACCGGCGTGCGCTGCGGCGAGGGCTCACAGAGGTGATAGCCCTCGACCTGATAGAACTCGCCCTTGTGCTCGACCTTGTGCACTTTGTCCGGCTGCGCGTAGATCCGCTGCTGTGGATCGTTGAGCACTGCGCCGTTTTCCCAGCTGCCTTCCAGGAGTTTGTAGAGCACCTCCAGGTACTCATCGGCCTGGTCATAACGACGGTCATGCTCGACCTGTTCGCTCAGACCCATGGCCTTGGCGGCGCTGTCGAGATAGCCGGTGACGATGTTCCAGCCGACCCGCCCACGGCTCAGGTGATCCAGGGTCGACAGACGGCGGGCGAACAGATACGGCGCTTCGTAGGTGAGGTTGGCGGTCAGGCCGAAACCGAGGTTCTTCGTCACCGCCGCCATGGCCGAGACCAGTAGCAGTGGATCGTTGACCGGCAACTGGATTGACTCTTTCAACGGCACGTCCACCGAGTTCTGGTAGACGTCGTAGACTCCGACGATGTCGGCGATGAACAGGCCGTCGAACAGCCCGCGCTCCAGCAGTTGCGCCAGTTCGGTCCAGTATTCGAGGGTGTTGTAGCGGGTTGATGTGTCGCGCGGGTGCGTCCACAAACCGTGGTTGATGTGCCCGATGCAGTTCATGTTGAACGCGTTGAGCAGGATCTTCTTTTTAGTGCCAGCCATCAGATGGTCCCCCGCAGTGGCGGGTTTTCATCGTTGAGGTAGTAATTGCCGACAGCGTGGTACTTCCAGCGCACCGGGTCGTGCAGGGTGTGCACCCGGGCGTTGCGCCAGTGGCGATCCAGGCTGTGCTCAATCAGGGTCGCCTGGCTGCCGGCCAGTTCGAACAGCGTGCTGCCGGCGGCCAGGGAGATTTCGGTGCTGAGGGCGCGTGCTTCGGCGACGGCAATCGAGGCGGCCGCGACGGTCTCGGCCTGAGTGTCGGCCTGGGCCTTGTCGAGGAATTCACCGGCACGTTCCAGCAGCGCCTCGGCGGCGTGCAGGCGGATGCTCAGGTGGCCGAAGCTCTTGAGGGTCAGCGGATCGTCCGTGGCTTTTTCGTGGGTGGCGTCGATCCAGGGCCGGGTTTTCGTGCGCACGAAATGCAGCGCATCTTCATACGCGGCGCGGGCGATGCCGGTGTCGATGGCGGCATGGAGAATCTGCGCCAGCGGGCCGACCGGAGTCGGGCGCTCGAAAGCGCTTTGAAAGGGGATCACATCTTCGGCTGCGACGTAGACATCTTCGAACACCACCGAACCGCTGCCGGTGGTGCGCTGGCCGAAGCCGCTCCAGTCGTCGATCACGCTCAGGCCCTTGCTGTTGCGCGGGACGAACGCCAGTTGCTGCACGCCGTTTTCATCCACCACCGAGGTGGGAATGCGCTGGGCGTAGATCGCGCCCGTGGCGTAGAACTTGCGACCATTGATGCGATAGCCGCTGCCGTCGCGGGTCAGGCTTGTGACGCGATCATGTGCGGTTTTGGTGCCGAGTTCGGCCAATGCATTGCCGAAGCGTTGACCGGCCAAAACCTCGGCGTACAGGCGTTGCTTCTGCTCGTGGCTGCCGTTCACCCGCAGTACTTCGAGGGCATAGAAGTGATTCTGCGGGATCTGCCCCAGGGAGCCGTCGGCCCGGGCGATCAAGGCGATGACCTTGGCCAGGGTGACATTGGAAACACCGGCGCCGCCGTATTCCTTTGGCACGCTGATGCCCCACAGGCCCGATCGGGAAAACACTTCCAGTTCCGGGTGTGGCAAGCGGCGCTCGCGGTCGCGTGTGGCGCTGTCGCGTTTGAAGTCTTCGGCAAGGTCGCTGGCAACGATCAGAGCTTGTTCATCGCTGGCGATGACCGCGACGTGGTGAGAACTTGTCATGTGTTTCTCCAGATGTCTGGTCGTCAGATCCAGGAATGGCGATTAGGCAGCGTGCCGTTGAGGCGATAGGCGCCGACCGCGTGATACTTCCAGCGCACCGGGTCATGCAGGGTGTGCACCCGGGCGTTGCGCCAGTGGCGGTCGAGGTTGAATTCGGCGAGGGTCGCGCGGCTGCCGGCCAGTTCGAGCAGCTTTTCGCTGGCCAGCAACGAAATCTCGGTGGTCAGCACCTTGGCTTCGGCCACGGCAATCGAGGCGCGGGCGGCGGACTCGGCGGTAAGCGGCGCGGCGCTGACCTGATCAAGCACCTGTCCGGCCTTGCGCAGCAACGCTTCGGCGGCGTGCAATTCGATTTTCAACTTGCCGATATCGGCGATCACGTACAGGTCGTCGCTGGCCCGCTCGACCTTGGCGTCGATCCACGGCCGGGCGCGGGTTTTCACGAAGTCGATGGCGTCGTCGATGGCGCCTCGGGCGATACCGGCGTCGATGGCCGCCTGAATCAGTTGGGAGACGGCACCCTGAATGTTCGGCGTGTCGTTGATCTTCCAGTTATCCACAACCAGTTCGGGGTCGACTCGCACGTTGTTGAGCAAAATCGTGCCGCTGGCGGTGGTGCGCTGACCGAAGCCGGACCAGTCATCGACGATGCGCAATCCCGGGGTGCCACGACGGATGAACGCCAGCACCTGCCTGCCATCGTCATTCAATGCCTTGACCGCAACCCAATGGGCGAACAGGGCGCCGGTGGAATAAAACTTCTGGCCGTTGAGGACGCCGTCTGCGGTCAGGCGTGCCTTCAGTTCCAAGGTGTTCCTGGTGCCGCGTTCCGGCCCGGCATTGCCGATGCGCCAGCCATCAAGAACGCTTTTGAACAGTTGTCGTTTCTGCGTTTCGGTGGCGCTGCCGAGGATCAGGTTAAGAATGCCGAACTGGTTTTGCGGGATCTGCCCAAGCGCCGGGTCGGCGGCGGAAATGATCGTGAAAACCTCGGCCAGGGTGACGAACGAAACCTGCGGGCCACCGTACTCGCGGGGGATGGAAATGCTGCCCAGGCCGCTGCGGGTGAACTGCTCGATTTCCGACCATGGGAGCTTGCGCTGCTGGTCTCGTTTGGCTGCTTGCAGGCGGGCGACTTGCGCCAGTTCGTGGGCCGCCTTGATGGCTTGAGCGTCGTTGCGCAAGATTTGTGCGGGCAACAACAGGGGGGCGACGTCCAGGTCACTCTGGACGATTGCATCTGCCAGACTGGACATCAGTGCCGCTCCTTGGCTGCACGCAATGCCCTGGCGATCTGCACTGGGGTGATTGTGTTCCGGACCATACCTACCTCACATCTTATGGAAGCGCCGCTTGTGGCGGCGCATGAAAACAAGGATGTCCGGTGGTCCGGTGTATATACCCTAAACGCGTATAAATATTTTATGAACTAACTTTTAGGAATATTGATAGAAGGATGATCCTGCGGCTGTGAGCGAGCCCTGTATTCATTGCTGCGGGATTCGGCGGCCTTGAGCACTTTTTTCGGGGGGACTTTCAGATAAGGATTGGCGCAACCGATCTTCAACGTGCGGGGCGGTGCCCAGCGGGAGTTGTTGCCCACCCTGTCGAGAATGCAGTAGGTCACTTCCAGCCGCAGATCTTCGCCGGCTTCGAGGATGATGGCCGGCGGTATCCAGACCTGAATCGGCTGCCCCACATCTGCGGCCTTGAGCCGTGGCAGATCCATGCGTACATCGCCCCAGCGCAGGGTGATTTCGTCGTCGACGGCCATGTTCAGGTACGGCTCGATGGTCAAGGGAACACCGCGCTTGACCTGGCTCGGATTGACCCCTTGACGGCGAATCGCCTCGGGAATGCTCACCGGTGCCAGGCACTGGTTTTCATCGCCGCACAGTGCGGAGGGTTGGCCTCCTGGGCAGTCGAGTTTGATCTGCACGTTTCGGCTGGCCGAAATCACCGGGTCTCGACCAACCTGCATGACCCGGTAGTAAATGCGTGAGGTCCCGTTGGCGACAAAACTTTCAGGCACCCGCAGCTGCACCGGTTGGCCGACATCGCTGGCCGTCAGCACGCGGGAGGCCACGTAGCAGTTGTCCCAGAACAGTTCGATCAGGTCGCCTTCGTCCATGGCGGGGTAGGGCGCCACATCGATCAGCAGGTGCGCCGCGCAAGTGACGTTGATGCCGGTCTTGTTGGATTGCGCCAGGGTCGGGGCCACAAGCCCGGATTTGTGCGAGGTGCTTTTCATGAAGTCTCCTTGAAGTCTTGCAGCGAAGTCCGTTTCTGGGAATTCAAAAACTAAATATCGAACAGCAAAACCGTTCATTACTTTTAATTGAAATAATGAATTTTGGCGTGAAGAGTGATGTTGGTCGGAGACTAGATAAGACTCAGGGGGAGCAAGTGTCAATAGGATTTATTAGTTGTGGGTGGTGCGCGATGTTATTCAGAAAGTTCCTACGGTGCAAAGTAAGTAAACCATGCCGCTGCGTCGAATTTGTCCGCTGAAAGTGGCTGAAACCGGGCCGCTCGGCGGGCGTTGTTGGCCAAGTGCTGCGAAAGGAACATGGTGGGGATAGGGGGGGTTATTGTTGCGATGCATATATATGTACCGCTCGCGCGTACAAAATATGTATATAGAGTGGATGGGTTTAGTTTGGTATTGATGAAGTGTTTTTTTCGGGGTGTCACTTCCGTCCATGGAAGATGACCATTGTTGAATCGGGGGGTGTTAGTTGTGGGCGTTATTCAGAAACTTGCTGAGGAATTGTTTTGTCCGCTCCTCTTTCGGGTTGGCAAACAATGCCTTCGCTTCGCCTTGTTCGACGATCACACCCTTGTCGAAAAACACCACACGGTTGGCCACGTCCCGGGCAAAGCCCATTTCGTGGGTAACGATCACCATGGTGCGCTTCTCTTCGGCCAGGCCGCGGATGGTCGCCAATACCTCGCCCACCAGCTCCGGGTCGAGGGCCGAGGTCGGCTCATCGAACAGGATCACTTCCGGCTCCATCGCCAGTGCCCGGGCAATCGCCACGCGCTGTTGCTGGCCACCGGAGAGGCGACGCGGGTAAGCGTCCTCCTTTCCCGCCAGGCCGACCTTGGCCAGGAGCTTCTTACCCAAGGCAACGGCGTCGGCATGTGGGGTCTTCTTGACCACGATCGGGCCTTCGATGACGTTTTCCAGGGCGGTGCGATGGGGGAACAGGTTGAAGTTCTGGAACACGAAACCAACGTGCTGGCGCAAACGCCGCACCAGGCTCTGCTGCTGGTTCAGCGGGCGGCTGGTATCGACCTCGATATCGCCGACCTTGATCCGGCCGCTGGTGGGTTCTTCCAGAAAATTCAGGCAGCGCAGGAAGGTGGTCTTGCCCGAACCGCTAGGGCCGATGATCGCGACCACCTCGCCTTCCTTGACCTCAAGATCGATGCCGTTGAGCACGATTTGACCCTTGAACTGCTTTGTCAGTTTTTCCACGACAATCATCGGGTCAGGACTCCTGGTCGTGCCGATTGACCCGCGCTTCCAACTGGTTCTGCAGGTGCGACAGCACCGTGGCCAGGACCCAGTAGATCAGTGCGGCGGCAAGATACATGGTGAAGATTTCGAAGGTACGGGCAGTGATCAGTTGCGCTTGGCGGAACAGTTCCGGCACCTGGATGGTAGCGGCCAGTGCCGTGTCCTTGACCAGTGAAATGAAGCTGTTGCCCAGCGGCGGCAATGCGGTGCGCATTGCCTGCGGCAGGATGGCCCGGCGCAGGGTTTGCGCACGAGTCATGCCGATGCTGGCAGCCGCTTCCCACTGGCCGCGCTCGATGGAGCTGATCGCGGCACGTAGGATTTCACAGGCGTAGGCGGCCATGTTCAGCGAGAAGCCGATCAGGGCCGCCGGCAGCGGATCAAGTTCCAGACCCAATTGCGGCAAGCCGTAATAGATCACGAACAGTTGCACCAGCAACGGCGTGCCACGAAAGAACGACACGTAGATGCGGGCCAGCCAGCTGACCGATTTGAAGCGCGACAGGCGCATCAGCGCCAGGCCGAACCCCATTACCAGGCCGAAGAACATCCCGCCCAGGCTGAGGATGACCGTGAAATACGCGCCCTTGAGCAGAAAGGGCGCGGAGTCCAGTGCGAGTTGGAAAGCTGCTTCCATTATTTGGTGACGTCAGCTTGGAAGTACTTTTCCGAGATCTTGGCCAGGGTACCGTCGGCACGCAGCTCGTCGAGGGCCTTGTTCACGGCAGCCAGCAGTTCCGGCTCGCCTTTGCGCAGGGCAATACCGGATTCCTGGCGGGAGAACGCCTGGCCGGCAGCGACGGTTTTCGGTGCTTTCTTGGCGTATTCAAGGGCGGCCAGGCGGTCGATCAGGATGGCATCGGTACGGCCGTTGTTCAGGTCGGCGAACTTGGTCGGATCATCGTCATAGGTGCGCACGTCGGCGCCCGGCACGTTGGCGCGGACCCACTGTTCGTAGTTGGTACCTAGGCCCACGCCGACTTTCTTGCCGGTCAGGTCAGCGGCGCTCTTGATGTTCAGCGCGGCTTCCTTGTCCTTCAGCACCAGCGCCTGAATCCCGGAAATGGTGTACGGCTCGGAGAAGTCATACTTCTTCTTGCGTTCCTCGGAGATGGTCACCTGGTTGACCACAACGTCCAGGCGCTTGGATTCCAGAGCGGCGAGGATGCCGTCCCACTTGGTTGGCTGAATCTTGGCCTTGACGCCCAGCTTCTGGGCCAGGGCTTCGGAGAGCTCGACTTCGAAGCCGGCCAGTTTGCCGTCGGCGTCGACGAAACTGAACGGTGGGTAGGTGCCTTCCAGGCCGACGTTAATCACGCCTTTGTCCTTGATTTGTTGCAGTTGCTCACCGGCAACCGCCTGGCCAATCAGGCCGGCGCTCAGTGCCAGGCCCAGCGAACCCACCAGCAGATTGCGACGTAGTGCGGAAAAATTCATGACAAGCCCCTGTGTTTTCTTATGGAAGACGCTTTTGTGAAAATTTGGCGAAATCGGGAATTAAGCGACAGCGCTATCCTGCCTTAAAGCAGCGTATGCGTCTCTCGGGAAATTCGCCTGTAGCATGACTATATGATGGCGTTCTTAGATTGGAAAATAATAATTAATCTTCTTGTTATTCAATTTTGGAATAGCTTGCGTTTTTACTGTAGGAGCGTGCTTGCACGCGATGGACGTCAACGATAACGCTGGCAACCGACACCCCGCGGTGCCCTGTCGTCCATCGCGAGCAAGCTCGCTCCTACAGGAAATCCTTGTAGGCAAACAGCGCCGGTGCCCCGCCGGTGTGCAGGAAGATAATCGGACCTTCGTTGAACCGCTGACGGCCGATCCCGTCCAGCAGGCCCGCCATGGCCTTGCCAGTGTAGACCGGGTCCAGCAGCAAGCCTTCCTGACTCGCCAGCAGCTTCACCGCTGCCAGTGTGCCGGCATTCGGCTCGCCATAACGCGGGGCGAAATACTCATCCCACAACTCGACCTTGAAAGCCTCCGGCAGGCTGACGCCCAGCAACTCGGCGGTGCGTTCGGCCAGGCCTTGAACCTTAGGTCGCTGATCTTCATCGCTGCGCGAAACCGTCACGCCAATCACTGGCAGATCCGGCAGCGCTTCACTCAAGGCCAGTGCCAGGCCGCTGTGGGTACCGGCGCTGCCCGAGGCCAGAACCACGGCGGCGAACTTCAAGCCGGTGTCCTTGATCTGCTCGGCCAGTTCCAGCCCCGCGCGCACGTAACCCAGGGCGCCCAAGGCATTGGAACCACCGATCGGCACCAGGTACGGCTTCTTGCCGTTGCTGCACAGTCGGTTGGCCAGGGCTTGCAGTTGCTCGTCGGCGTTGTCGAGGTTTTCCACCAATTCGACCTTGGCATCGAACAGGTCGAGCAGCAGACGGTTGCCGTTGCCGGTGTAATTGCTGTCGTCAGTGCCCAGAGGATTTTCCAGAAGAGCTACGCAGCCCAGCCCTAACTTTGCGGCAATGGCGGCTGTCTGGCGCACGTGGTTCGATTGTAGCGCGCCCGCCGTGATCAAGGTGTCGGCACCCTGGGCCAAGGCATCGGCGGCCAGGTATTCGAGTTTGCGCAGCTTGTTGCCGCCCATCGCCAGCGGCGTCAGGTCATCGCGCTTGACGTACAGGTCGCGGCCCAGCCAGGTCGACAGGCGTTCGAGTTTTTCCAGGGCGGTGGGCTGACCGAGCAGGTCGAGGCGGTTAAAGCGGGCGAGCTGTTGTTTGATCATGAGTCCGTACTGGCGGTTGAAGATCTCAGGACTATAGGCACGCCCAAAAGCCGGGGCAACCGTCAATCGCTTATAGCTAATCGAACTGAGCACAGCACTATTGGTTCTTAATTTGCCTCGCGACCCTTGCCGTAAAGTAATCGCCGTCAGTGCGGCCAGACAGTCCGGCCGCCCGTGAGGAGTTTTTACCGTGAGTGAGCGTTCCAGCCATTGGCAATTGCAGACCATCGTCAGCCAGCTGCGCACGGCACGTGAACAGTGGCGAGCACAAAACGGCCGGGCCAGCGGCGAGCAGGGCGGTCGCGAATTGCCGTCCCGCGCAGCCATGGCGGAGATTCTCGAAGCGCTTTGCGGTGCGTTGTTCCCGATGCGCCTGGGGCCGGTTGACCTGCGCGAAGAGAGCGAAGATTTCTACGTCGGCCACACCCTCGATGTGGCGCTGAATGCGCTGTTGGCCCAGGCGCGGCTCGAATTGCGCTACGCCGCGCGTCACAGTGCCCAGGCCGAGACTGAAGTCGAAGCCAAAACCATCCAGATCATTCAGGACTTCGCCCTCGCTTTACCAGGGTTGCGCAGCTTGTTGGACACTGACGTATTGGCTGCCTATCACGGTGACCCGGCGGCGCGCAGTGTCGATGAAGTGCTGTTGTGCTACCCGGGGATTCTGGCGGTGATACACCATCGCCTGGCCCACCATTTGTATCGCGCCGGGTTGCCGCTGCTGGCGCGGATCAGCGCGGAAATCGCTCACTCGGCCACCGGCATCGACATTCACCCTGGAGCGCAGATCGGCCGCAGTTTTTTCATCGACCACGGGACGGGTGTGGTGATTGGCGAAACCGCGATCATCGGCGAGCGCGTGCGGATCTATCAGGCGGTGACTTTGGGCGCCAAGCGCTTCCCGGCAGACGAGGACGGTCAGTTGCAGAAAGGCCAGCCACGACACCCGATAGTCGAGGATGACGTAGTGATTTATGCCGGGGCGACGATTCTCGGGCGGATCACCATCGGCCAGGGCTCGACCATCGGCGGCAATGTCTGGTTGACCCGCAGCGTACCGGCGGGCAGCAACCTGACCCAGGCGAATCTGCAGCATGATGATGGGGCGCAGAAGTAGGCCTCTAAATCTCCACTGATTTTTCTGGCCTCATCGCGAGCAAGCGCGCTCCCACAGGGGGACGCGGTCAACTGTGGGAGCGAGCTTGCTCGCGATTGGATTTCAAGCCGAATCGAGCCAGTGGTCCTGATCTGATCCTGCGCCGAACCCTCTCTTGAGCTAGCGTAATACCAGTACCGCCGAGCCCTGCGATTAGTCCTTAGCCCCCTATCCATGTTTAACTTGAACGTTCATTCAAGTTAAACCGGCGGTTCGCTGCCCGCTCACAACAGGAGGCTTGCCTTTGCTGAGTCCGATTTCTACAGCCACGTTTTACCCCTTCGAGGTGCACCGAACATGAGTGCATCGTCCATCCCTCCAAGCGGCCTGATCCGCATGAATCCGCCGGTGTTCTGGTTCTCGGCAAGCTTCATTCTGTTGTTTGGTGTCGTTGTCATCGCCATGCCCGAGCAGGCCGGTGCCTGGTTGCTGGCGGCGCAAAACTGGGCGGCCAATACGGTCGGCTGGTATTACCTGCTGGCGATGACCCTGTATCTGGTCTTCGTGGTGGTCACCGCCTTGTCCGGCTACGGCAAGATCAAGCTCGGTGCCGACCACGACGAACCCGAATTCAGTTATTTGTCCTGGGCCGGCATGCTGTTCGCCGCCGGGATCAGCATCACCCTGTTTTTCTTCTGTGTGTCCGAGCCGCTGACCCACATGCTGCAACCGCCCCAGGGCGAGGCCGGTACGGCAGATGCTGCGCGCCAGGCGATGCAGATTCTGTTTCTGCACTGGGGCCTGCATGGCTGGGGCGTGTTCGCCTTTGTCGGCATGGCGCTGGCCTACTTTGCCTACCGGCATAACCTGCCACTGGCCCTGCGCTCGGCGCTGTATCCGCTGATCGGCAAGCGCATCAATGGCCCCATCGGCTACGCGGTGGATGGCTTCGGCATCATCGCCACGGTGTTCGGCCTCGGTGCCGATATGGGCTTCGGTGTGTTGCACCTCAACTCGGGCCTGGACTACCTGTTCGGCATCGCCCACACCCAATGGGTTCAGGTCGGCCTGATCACCTTGATGATGGGCGCTGCGATCATCGTTGCCGTATCCGGCGTCGACAAGGGTGTGCGGGTCATGTCCGACATCAACATGCTGCTGGCCTGTGCGCTGCTGCTGTTCGTGTTGTTCGCCGGCCCCACGCAGCACCTGCTCAACACCCTGATCCAGAACCTTGGCGATTACCTCGGCGCCTTGCCGATGAAGAGTTTCGACCTCTACGCCTACGACAAACCCAGCGACTGGCTGGGCGGCTGGACAGTGTTCTACTGGGCCTGGTGGATAGCATGGTCACCGTTCGTGGGCCTGTTCATCGCTCGGATTTCCCGTGGTCGCACCATCCGCGAGTTCGTCTTCGGCGTGCTGCTGATTCCGCTCGGCTTCACCCTGGCGTGGATGTCGATCTTCGGCAACAGCGCCATCGATCAAGTGCTCAATCACGGCATGAGCGCGCTCGGCATGTCGGCCATCGACAATCCGTCGATGACGCTCTACCTGCTACTGGAAACCTACCCGTGGAGCAAAACCGTCATTGCGGTCACGGTGTTCATCAGCTTCGTGTTCTTCGTCACCTCCGCCGACTCCGGCACCGTGGTGCTGTCGACGCTGTCCGCCAAGGGCGGCAATCCTGATGAAGACGGGCCGAAATGGCTGCGGGTGTTCTGGGGCGCGATGACCGCATTGGTGACCAGCGCGCTGCTGTTTTCCGGCAGTATCGATGCGTTGAAGTCGGCGGTGGTCCTGACCTCGTTGCCGTTCTCGCTGATCTTGCTGTTGATGATGTGGGGGCTGCACAAGGCGTTTTATCTGGAATCGCAGAAGCAGATTGCGCAGATGCATTCCTTGGCACCAGTGTCCGGTTCACGGCGGGGCGGTTGGCGCCAGCGCCTGAGTCAGGCGGTGCATTTCCCGTCGCGGGATGAGGTCTACCGTTTCCTCGATACGACGGTGCGTCCGGCGATTGAAGAAGTGTCTGCCGTGTTCACCGAAAAGGGTTTGCACGTAGCGACACACCCGGACCCGGCCAATGACAGCGTCAGCCTGGAAATCGGCCATGGCGACCAGCATCCATTCGTTTATCAGGTGCAGATGCGCGGCTATTTCACGCCATCGTTTGCCCGTGGCGGCATGGGTTCCAAGCAACTCAACAATCGTCGTTACTACCGAGCCGAAGTGCATTTGAGCGAGGGCAGTCAGGATTACGATCTGGTGGGCTACACCAAGGAACAGATCATCAACGACATCCTCGACCAGTACGAGCGGCACATGCAGTTCCTGCATCTGGTGCGTTGATCAAGGCCTTCACGTTTCGGTGGTCAACACCATGAACAACACCAGCGCCGCCACCGGGACACCGAACACGGCGCTACCGACCACCAGTTCGCTGCTCAATGGCTGGCCGGCATGCACTATGCCGACTGCGCCGTTGATCAGCGTCAGCGCCAGCCACAGCAGGATAAAACTGTAGGCCAGGGTCTGGCGGGTGAAGCCGACTTTCTCGCCGATGTAGAGCATCAGCGCCAGGAGAATCAGGCCGAAGGTGATGATGATGGTGGTGTGCATGAACTGTTCCGCCCTTCAGATGTGCATTGCTTTGGAGGCAGCCATCGCGAGCAAGCTCGCTCCCACATTGATCTTGGTTGCTCACAAAATTTGTGCTCAAAGGAGATCCCCTGTGGGAGCGAGCTTGCTCGCGATTGGGGGCGCTGCGGTCTCAGTGTGAACTCAGTTAAACCAACCCGCCATTCACCCGCAAAATCTGCCCATTGACCCAACCCGAATCCGGCCCCGCCAGAAACGACACGACACGGGAGATGTCCTCCGGCTGCCCCAGACGCTCCAGCGGCGCCATTTTGGCGAAGGTCTGGATCTGTTCTTCGCTCTTGCCATGCAGGAACAAGTCGGTGGCCACGGGCCCCGGAGCCACCGCGTTGACGGTGATGTTGCGCCCGCGCATTTCCTTGGCGAATACCTGGGTCAGGGATTCCACTGCCGCTTTGCTGGCGATGTACACCGCATAGCCTGGCAGGTTCATGCCGACGGTGCTGCTGGAGAAGTTGATGATCCGGCCACCGTTGTTCAGGCGGGTCGCCGCTTCACGCAGGATATTGAAGATACCGCGAGCGTGGATGTTGAAGGTCTGCTCGAACAGTTCGTCGCTGTGCTGCGCGCTGGCACTTTGAGCGACTCCGCGCTGGTCGGAAAACGTGTCGCCAACCTACGCCAGATCACCTGCGCCAGCCCTGCCTATCTGCGTAAAAACGGCGAGCCAAAAAGCCTCGACGACCTGAAGAACCACCGCGCGGTGAGCTATGTCTTACGCACCACCGCCAAGTTGTTCCCGTTCGAATTCATGGTGGACGGCAAACTCAGGGAAGTGACCATCGATGGCGCCGTTTCGGTGTTCGGCGCCGAAATCTACGCAGCCTCAGCCATCGCCGGACTGGGCTTGATCCAGTGCCCGCATTACCGGATGGAAACGCAGATCGCTCAGGGGCTGGTGAAGGAAATCCTCACCGAGACACCGCCGCCGCCAATGCCGGTGTCAGTGCTTTATCCACACAATCGACATATGTCGTCACGGATTCGGGTATTTGTGGATTGGTTGGGAGAAGTGTTTGCGCAGGCCCGGTAGCTGGGAAGTCGGCAAGCATATGAAACGTTTCAGCCATTAGTCGAATCCGGGGTTTTCTGGCGTTTGTCTGGGCGTATGCTGGGCGACTGGCAAAGCAGTCGATACCAGATTCAAGACAGACAAGAGAGGATTCGATGACTTACACCGCTGCCGAAAACCGCTACGACTCCATCCCTTATCGCCGCGTGGGCCGTAGTGGGCTGGTGCTGCCGGCGCTGTCCCTGGGCCTGTGGCACAACTTCGGCGACAGCACACCGATCGATACCCAGCGCGCGTTGTTGCGCACGGCATTCGATCTGGGCATCAACCATTTTGACCTGGCCAACAACTACGGCCCGCCGTATGGCAGCGCCGAGATCAACTTTGGCCGTTTACTGCGCGAAGACTTCAAGCAGTACCGCGACGAGCTGATCATTTCCAGCAAGGCCGGTTGGGACATGTGGCCCGGCCCTTACGGTCAGGGTGGCGGTTCGCGCAAGTACGTGCTGGCCAGCCTCGACCAGAGCCTGCAACGCCTGGGCGTGGACTACGTCGACATCTTTTATTCCCACCGCTTCGATCCGGACACCCCGCTGGAAGAAACCGCCAGCGCACTGGCCACTGCGGTGCAGCAGGGCAAGGCGCTGTACATCGGCATTTCGTCCTATTCCGGGGTGAAAACCCGCGAAATGGCGGCGTTGCTCAAAGAGTGGAAAGTGCCGCTGCTGATTCACCAACCGGCCTACAACCTGCTCAATCGCTGGGTGGAAAAAGACCTGCTGGATACCACCGACGAACTCGGCACTGGCGTGATTGCCTTCACGCCGCTGGCGCAGGGATTGCTGACCGACAAATACCTCAACGGCGTGCCGACGGATGCACGGGTCAATCGTCCGGGCGGTGGTTCGTTGCAGGCGTCGCACTTGTCCGAAGCCAACATCGCCCAGGTGCGGGCACTCAACGAAATCGCCCAGCGTCGTGGCCAGAGCCTGGCGCAACTGGCGCTGGCCTGGGCCTTGCGCGATCCTCGGGTCACTTCGGCCTTGATTGGCGCGAGCCGGCCGGAGCAGATCATCGAAAACGTCGGGGCATTGAAGAACCTGAGCTTCAGTGCGCAGGAGCTGGCGGAGATTGACCGGTTTGCCCGGGAGGGCGGGATCAATCTTTGGGAGAAGCCTTCGACGGCGGAGTAATTTTTCGGTGTCTGTTCCGGCCCCATCGCGAGCTTGCTCGCGATGGGGCCAGTCCTGACTGCAAAGATTTCAGGTTCAGCGAAAGAAAGGCACATCCCCCAATACCGTCGCCCGCTGCATCACCCGCCGCACCGGCCGGTAGTCATCCACCGCGTAATGCTGGGTCACGCGGTTATCCCAGAATGCAATGTCGTCTTTCTGCCAGCGCCAGCGAATGGTGAATTCTGGCCGCGTTGAATGGGCGAACAGGAACTTCAGAATCGCCTCGCTCTCGGTTTCCGACAGTTCGTTGATCTTCGAGGTGAAGCCTTCATTGACGAACAGCGAGCGGCGTCCGCTGACCGGGTGCGTGCGGATCACCGGGTGTGACAGCGGCGGATTCTTGCGTCGTGCTTCTTCCCATTGGACCAGCGCCTCGGGCGTGTTGCCATAGCGCTCCAGCGGGAATGAGCGAGTGAAGTCGTGGGTGGCGGTCAAACCTTCGAGCAAGGTTTTCAGCGGCGTGGACAGGGCTTCATACGCCGCAATCCCGCTGGCCCACAACGTGTCGCCGCCATACTCCGGCAGCAACTTGGCGCTGAGCACCGCACCCAGGGCCGGAGTCGGCAGGAAGGTCACGTCGGTGTGCCAGATCGCGTTGTCGCGCACGTCGGTGACGGCGGTGTCGAGGATCAGCACTTCCGGTTGTTCCGGCACATTGGGGTAGATCGGGTGAATGTGCAGGTCGCCGAAATTCGCGGCGAATCGCGCCTGTTGCTGTGGCGTGATCGGCTGGTCGCGGAAGAACAGCACCTGATGCTTGAGCAGTGCCTGCTCGATGGTATCGCGCTGTTCAACGTTCAGCGGCTGACTGATGTCGATGCCGCTGATTTGCGCACCAAGGGCAGAGCTTAAGGGGACGATGGTCAAGTCACTCATGGTGATTCTCTTGAAATTCGGGGGTGTTGATTACTGTGGGAGCAGGGTAATCATTCAGTGAGCCTGACCATGCCACGGCACCAGTTTGCGTTGCAGGGTGCGCAGGCCCATCTCCATCGCGAAGGCGATCAGTGCGATCACCAGAATCCCCAGTACCACCACATCGGTGACCAGGAACTGTGCGGCCGACTGCACCATGAAGCCCAAACCGCTGGTGGCGGCGATCAGTTCGGCGGCAACCAGCGTCGACCAGCCTACGCCGAGGCCAATGCGCACACCGGTCAGAATGTCCGGCAAGGCACTCGGCAAAATGACGTGGCGAATCAACTGCGCCCGCGTCGCGCCCAAGGACTGTGCAGCGCGCAATTTCGCCGGGTCGACAGTCCGTACGCCAGTCGCGGTCGCAATGGCGATCGGGGCGAAAATTGCCAGGTAGATCAGCAGCACTTTCGACAATTCACCAATGCCGCACCAGATCACGATCAGTGGCAGGTAGGCCAGCGGCGGAATCGGCCGGTAGAACTCGATCAGCGGGTCAAGCACACCACGGGCGATACGGTTGGCGCCGATGGCGATTCCCACCGGCACAGCGGTGAGAATCGCAAAGCCGAGGCCCAGGCCGATGCGCCCCAGGCTCGCGCCGAGGTGCTGCCACAGGGTTGAATCCATATAACCCGAGGTCGCCAGTAGCCAGCCCTTTTGCAGCACGGCGGAAGGTGGTGGCAGGAACAGCGGCTCGATCAAGCCGGTCGCCGTCACGGCCCACCAAATAGCAACGAGAACGACCAGCGTCAGCACACTGATCCAGCGAGTGCTCAAACGGCGACTTGCTGGAGTTACGGCTGAGCCAGGCGTAATCGCCGCGACGGGAATTTCGTAACTGCTCATGCGCGCTCCTGCCGCTGGGCGGCGCTGCGTTGGGAGAACACTTTGGCGAGTACGTGTTCGCGGGTTTCGATAAAACGCGGGTCGGACTTGATCGAGCGGGCCGACTCACCGGCGGCATAACGCTGACCGAAATCGAGGCTCAGGCGTTCGACGATTTGCCCCGGGTTGGGCGCCAACAGAATCAGGTCGGTGGCGAGGAACACGGCTTCTTCGATGTCGTGGGTGATCAGGAACACCGGCTTGGCGGTGCGTTGCCAGACCTGCAGCAACAGCTCCTGCATCTGCTCGCGGGTAAAGGCGTCGAGGGCGCCGAAAGGTTCGTCCATCAGCAACACGCGCGGGTCGGCGGCGAGGGCGCGAGCCAGGCCGACACGCTGCTTCTGGCCGCCCGAAAGCTGCCAGATGCGGCGCTGTTCAAAACTGGACAGATCGACCAGGGCGAGCATTTCCCTGGCGCGAGCTTCGCGTTTTTCCCGGGCGATACCGGCCAGCTCCAGGCCGAACCCGACGTTAGCCAGCACATCTTGCCATGGCAGCAGCGCGTCGTCCTGAAACACCACGCCGCGCTCGGCACTCGGGCCTTTGACGGGCACGCCGTCGAGGGTGATGCGCCCGGCGCTGGGTTCGACGAAACCGGCAATCAGGTTCAACAGCGAAGTCTTGCCACTACCGGACGGGCCGAGGGCGACCAGCAATTGCCGGGGCCCCAGGCTCAGGGAGATATCCGCCAACACCGGTTCCGGGTTGCCGGGGTACTGTGCGCTGATGCGCTCCAGCTGTAGCAAGGCCATCGCGTTGACTCCAGATCAGTTGGTGATGAACTTGGCGCTGACGTACGGCGCGTAGTCCGGCAGCACGGCCTCGACCTTGCCTTGTTCCTTGAGGAACGCCGCGGTGTCGGTGATAGCTTTGGTGGTCGGTGCGCCGAGGGTGAGCACCTGGTCAGCCGCCAGCGGGTAGACGTTGCCTTGCAGCAGCAATGGAATGTCACTGGCCTTGGCACCAGACAGTTTTACAAGCTTGTCGACGTTGCCCTGATTGGTGAGCCAGGCTTGCGGGTCTTTGCGGTAATCGGCGTAGGCGTCCAGGGTCACTTTGGCGAACGCGGTGACGATCTCCGGATGCTTCTCGGCGAAATCCTTGCGCACGATCCAGGCATCGAAAGTCGGTGCGCCGAACTTGGCCAGCTCGCCGGAGGTGATCAGCACTTTGCCGTTTTCCTTGGCGACACCGAGGGCCGGATCCCAAACGTACGTGGCGTCGATATCACCGCGTTTCCAGGCGGCAATGATCGCGGGTGGGGCCAGGTTGAGAACGGTGACTTTCGACGGGTCGATGTTCCAGTGCTTCAGCGCGGCGAGCAGGCTGTAGTGGCCGGTGGATACAAACGGCACGGCGATTTTCTTGCCGATCAGGTCTTGTGGGGTCTTGATCCCGGAACCGTCGCGGGCAACCAAGGCTTCGGCGGCGCCGATCTGGGTGGCGATGAGGAAGGTTTGCACCGGGACTTTGCGGGTGATAGCCGCGGTCAGAGGGCTGGAACCGAGGTAGCCGATCTGCACGTCACCAGAGGCGATGGCGGCGATGATATCGGCACCGTTGTCGAATTTGCGCCAGCTGATATCGGCCTTGGTGGCCTTTTCGTAGGCGCCGTCAGCCTGGGCGACTTTTGCCGGGTCAACGGTGGTCTGGTAGGCGACGGTGAAGTCGGCCGCCTGGGTAAAAAAACTCGCGGTAGCCAAGGACGCGGCCGCCAGCAAGCGTAGAGGGAAAGTCAGTTTCATCAGAAAGCTCCTTGTCAGGCGACCGAGTGTCGGCGTGAGAAAGAGACTAAATGATCTAATAATTCGAAAATAAATAACTTTTTCGAATTAGCTTATGAGAGGACAACTTGAGGAGCGACCGCTACGCGGTCATCGCGAGCAAGCTCGCTCCCACAGTGGGCCATTGAACCCTGTGGGAGCGAGCTTGCTCCGGGTGGCGTTTCGACGATAAGGTCCGCAGGACCTTCAGTTACTGATCGCCAGAATGCTCGCCTGGTATGCCCCGACGAACACATCGAAATCACCGACTTCGTTCTGCTCCAGCTCAGCCTGCTGAGCCAGCGAAGAACGCGCCCGCTCTTCAAACTTCGCCTGTTCCTCAGCCGGCAATGGCTCGCTGAGGAAGAACTCGGCATGGGCCTGGCTCTGGCGCAGGGAGAACTGGGCAAAGCTTTCCTTGTGTTCGGCCATCGCCGCCAATACCTGGGCCGACGGCGTCAGGGACGGGTCCTGGACCTTGGCCATCTGGGCGTCCAGCGCCTTGCTGTGGGCGTCGCCGCCATGGCTCTGGTCGAGCATCGCCGCCAGAGGGGCGATTTTTTCCAGCAGCTCGCCGGCCCATTCCTTCAGGTCAACCGGCTGGCCATCCCGTTGCAGTTGCAGGCCCGGACGACGACCTTCCTTGACCACGCTGAGGAAGTTCGAAGTCGCGTTGCCACAACTGGTGCTGGTGAGCAGCGGGCTATCGTTGAGCGCGCAGTACAGCAGGAACGCATCGAGGAAGCGTGACTCGGTAAGGTCGATGCCCATCGGCAGGAACGGGTTGATGTCCAGACAGCGTACTTCGACGTACTGGATGCCACGGGCCATCAGTGCCTGGATAGGGCGCTCGCCGGTGTAGGTCACGCGTTTGGGACGGATGTTGGAGTAGTACTCGTTTTCGATCTGCAGGATGTTGGTGTTGAGCTGCACCCACTCGCCATCCTGGTGGGTGCCGACTTCGACGTATGGCGCATACGGCGTGGCCACCGCTTTGCGCAGGCTGTCGGTGTAGCTGTTCAGATCGTTGTAGCACGGCGTCAGGCCGGCCTGGGCGTTGCTCTGGTAACCCAGGTCGCTCATGCGCAGGCTGGTAGCGTACGGCAGGTACAAGGTCTGCGGGTCCAGTTGTTCCAACTGGTGCGAACGACCGCGCAAGAAGCCGGCGTCCAGTGCCGGCGAGGCGCCGAACAGGTACATCAGCAGCCAGCTGTAGCGGCGGAAGTTACGGATCAGCGCGATATAGGACGCCGACTGGAAGTCGCGGTCAGTGCCGACAAAGCCTTCGGCCTGCTTGAGCAAAGGCCAGAGTTTTTCCGGCAGGGAAAAGTTGTAGTGGATGCCAGCAATGCATTGCATGGTCTTGCCGTAACGCAGGGCCAGACCCTTGCGGTAGACGTACTTGAGCTGTCCGATATTGGACGTGCCGTAATAGGCGATCGGGATATCTTCCTCGGCCGGCAACGGGCACGGCATCGATGGGCTCCACAGATACTCATTGCCGAGCTTGCTGTAGGCAAAGCGGTGAATGCTGTCCAGGCTCGCCAGCGTATCGGCAGGATCGGGCAGGGCCGGGGTGATGAACTCCAGCAGCGACTCGGAATAGTCGGTGGTGATCTGTTCATTGGTCAGCGCGGAACCCAATGCTTCCGGGTGCGGCGTTTGCGCCAGGCGACCTTCATCGGTCACGCGCAGGCATTCACGTTCGATGCCGTGAAGGCACTGTTCGAGCAGAGAGAGGTTAGCGCGCTCGCCGAGCAGGGCCAGGCGGCGGTTGAGAAGTTCGCTCAAGTTGGATTCCTTCACGCGTCAGTCGCCCCAATATGGGGGTGGGCAAGACGGTCTACAAGGGTGAAGTTAAAACTGGCGTTTTCGCCTGGTTTTCGGACCACGCAGGCCCATACCCTGTAGGAGCGAGCTTGCTCGCGATGGAGGTTAACGATAACGAGGGGTGCCTGAGTGCAAACGGCGCCCTGACGTTCATCGCGAGCAAGCTCGCTCCTACAGGTCATAACGCCGAAATTAACTCAATTTGATGACGACTAGCTACAGGACAGCGAACGTGCCTTGTGCTTTTGCGACCAGTTTGTCGCCCTGCATCACATCGGCTTCAACCACCAGTGTGCGGCGGCCCGGGTGGATCACCCGCGCCGTGCACATCACTTCGCCGTCGGAAACCGCGCGAATGTAGTTGATCTTGCACTCGATGGTCGCGCTCTGCTGGTCAAAGCCGTGGGTGCTGGAACAGGCCAGCCCCATGGCAATGTCCACCAGGCTGAACAAGGCCCCGCCGTGCAGCTTGCCGCCGCGATTGCGCAGCTCCGGTTCCAGCGCCAGGGCGACTTGCGCCACCCCGGTTTCCAGGCTGTGCAAGCGGCAGCCCAGCAGCCTGAAAAACGCACTTTCGGTCAGCCCGGCTGGAATGTCCATCAGCGTTTCTTCAACTGCTTGGCATTGGCGAACAGCGAGGCCATGGCATTGTTGCTCGGGGCCGCTGCCGTGGTTTCCTTGCGCGGTGCGGTGTTCTGGGATTGGCGTGGCGCCGAACCCGGACGTGCGCCGCGGGCACCGTCGATTTTCTCGCCCGGGGTGTCGCTCATGCGCATCGACAGACCCACGCGTTTGCGCGGGATGTCGACTTCCATGACCTTCACTTTCACCACGTCACCGGCCTTCACCGCTTCTCGTGGATCCTTGATGAACTTCTCCGAAAGCGCAGAGATGTGCACCAAACCGTCCTGATGCACGCCGATATCGACGAAGGCACCGAAGTTGGTCACGTTGGTGACGACGCCTTCTAGGATCATGCCCAGTTGCAGGTCCTTGAGGTCTTCGACGCCTTCCTGGAACTCGGCGGTCTTGAACTCGGGGCGCGGGTCGCGACCGGGTTTTTCCAGTTCCTGGAGGATGTCGGTCACGGTCGGCAAACCGAAGGTTTCATCGGTGTACTTCTTCGGATCGAGACGCTTGAGGAACGCGGCATCGCCAATCAGCGAGCGAATGTCACGGTCGGTTTCGGCGGCGATGCGCTGAACCAGCGGATAGGCTTCCGGGTGAACCGCCGACGAGTCCAACGGGTTTTCGCCGTTCATGACGCGCAGGAATCCGGCGGCCTGTTCGAAGGTTTTTTCACCCAGGCGCGCGACTTTCTTCAAGGCTGCGCGAGTCTTGAATGCGCCGTGCTCATCGCGGTGGCTGACGATGTTCTGTGCCAGGGTCGCGTTGAGGCCGGAGATCCGCGCCAGCAGTGCCACGGAAGCCGTGTTCACGTCGACGCCGACGGCGTTCACGCAGTCCTCGACCACCGCATCCAGGCCACGGGCCAGTTTCAGCTGCGACACGTCGTGCTGGTACTGGCCGACACCGATGGATTTCGGATCGATCTTCACCAGCTCGGCCAACGGGTCTTGCAGGCGACGGGCAATCGACACGGCGCCACGGATCGACACGTCCAGGTCCGGGAACTCCTTGGAAGCCAGTTCCGAGGCGGAGTAAACCGATGCGCCGGCCTCGGAAACCATGACCTTGGTCATTTTCATGGCCGGGTATTTTTTGATCAGTTCAGCGGCCAGCTTGTCGGTTTCGCGACTGGCGGTACCGTTGCCGATGGCGATCAGGTCCACCGAGTGCTTGGCGCACAGGGCGGCGAGCACGGCGAGGGTCTGGTCCCACTTGTTGTGCGGCACGTGCGGGTAAACCGTGGCGTGATCCAGCAGCTTGCCGGTCGAGTCGACCACGGCGACCTTGCAACCGGTGCGCAGGCCCGGGTCGAGGCCCAGGGTGGCGCGCGGGCCGGCCGGGGCCGACAGCAGCAGGTCGTGCAGGTTGTGGGCGAAGACGTTGATCGCTTCGGTTTCCGCGCCATCGCGCAGCTCGCCCAGCAGATCGGTCTCCAGGTGGGTGTAGAGCTTGACCTTCCAGGTCCAGCGCACCACTTCGCCCAGCCATTTGTCGGCGGCGCGGTTCTGGTTCTGGATGCCGAATTGCTGGCCGATCATGCCTTCGCACGGGTGCATGGTGCCCGGCAGTTCGTCGCCGACTTTCAGCGCGGAGCTGAGGATGCCTTCGTTACGGCCACGGAAAATCGCCAGCGCGCGGTGCGACGGCATGCTTTTGAGCGGTTCGTCGTGTTCGAAGTAATCGCGGAACTTGGCGCCTTCCTCTTCCTTGCCGGCAATCACGCGGGCGCTGAGGGTGGCTTCCTGCTTGAGGTAGCTGCGCAGCTTGTCCAGCAGGCCGGCGTCTTCGGCGAAGCGTTCCATCAGGATGTACTTGGCGCCTTCGAGGGCAGCCTTCACATCGGCCACGCCTTTTTCCGCGTCGATGAAGCGTGCGGCTTCGGTTTCCGGGCTCAGGGACGGGTCGTTGAACAGGCCGTCGGCCAGCTCGCCCAGGCCTGCTTCCAGGGCGATCTGGCCCTTGGTGCGGCGCTTCTGCTTGTACGGCAGGTACAAGTCTTCGAGACGGGTCTTGGTGTCGGCGAGCTTGATGTCGCGTTCAAGTTGCGGGGTCAGCTTGCCCTGCTCCTGGATGCTGGCGAGGATGCTGATACGCCGTTCGTCGAGTTCTCGCAGGTAGCGCAGGCGCTCTTCCAGATGACGCAATTGCGTATCGTCGAGGCTGCCGGTCACTTCTTTCCGGTAACGGGCGATGAAGGGAACGGTAGAGCCTTCATCGAGTAGCGCGACGGCCGCTTCGACCTGTTGTGGGCGTACACCGAGTTCCTCGGCGATGCGGCTGTTGATGCTGTCCATAAAACCACCTGACAAATTGTGAAAGCAGGCTCGCAGGCGCAGAGATAGGGCCTGGGCGAGTCTGGTTGAGCGGCCTGGCCCGCGCCGCTACCTGGATCAAAAGGTATCCCGTTGACCCGTGAAATCGAACAATTACTGCCGACGCCATGAAAATAAATGGTGCCCGTCTGTAGTACCTGTCTGATGTTGCCTGACACAAAAGGCCGCGCATTATAACCAGCGTTCCGGCATTCGGGGACATCGCGGGTTGCAGGTGAAATGGCCGGTTTTCTGGCACTAAAGGAAAAATCTGCTAACAATGCACACGGTGCGTATAACGGCAGCTACGCCATAATGCGCGCCGAGATCAAAGGAGCATCCAATGAGCAGCACTGCACAAACTGCTGAAGGCGAAAAAATTCTTATTGTTGACGACGATCCTGGGCTCAGCAGCCTGCTGGAGCGTTTTTTCGTCAGCAAGGGCTACCGCGCCCGCGCCGTACCGAACACTGAGCAAATGGATCGCCTGCTGGCGCGCGAAGTGTTCAACCTGGTCGTACTCGACCTGATGCTGCCCGGTGAAGACGGCTTGACCGCCTGCCGCCGTCTGCGCGGCGCGAACAACCAGATTCCGATCATCATGCTGACCGCCAAGGGCGACGAGCTGAGCCGCATCAAGGGCCTGGAGCTGGGTGCCGACGATTACCTGGCCAAGCCGTTCAACCCCGATGAGCTGATGGCTCGTGTCAAAGCGGTCCTGCGTCGCCAGTCGGCTCCGGTGCCGGGCGCGCCAGGCAGCGAAGACGAAAGCGTGACCTTCGGTGACTATGAATTGTCCCTGGCTACCCGCGAGCTCAAGCGCGGCGAAGAAGTGCACATGCTTACCACCGGCGAGTTCGCTGTACTCAAGGCCCTGGTGATGAACGCGCGTCAACCGCTGACCCGCGACAAATTGATGAACCTGGCCCGTGGCCGCGAGTGGGATGCCCTGGAGCGTTCCATTGATGTGCAGATTTCCCGTCTGCGCCGGATGATCGAGCCCGATCCGTCCAAACCGCGTTACATCCAGACTGTCTGGGGCGTGGGTTACGTGTTTGTACCGGATGGTACCGCCACCAAGTGATTGGCGATTTGTAGGAGCGGGTCACGCGGACAACGGATCAATCGATCCTGTCCGCAGACTCGCGATCCGCAATATGCGAGCATCGCTCGCTCCTGCAAGTGTTTAACGGTTATCCATGAAAACCCCCGTTTGGTTCCCCCAGAGCTTTTTCTCCCGCACCCTTTGGCTGGTGCTCATCGTCGTACTCTTCTCCAAGGCGCTGACCCTGGTTTATCTGCTGATGAACGAAGACGTGCTGGTGGACCGCCAGTACAGCCACGGTGTCGCCCTGACGCTGCGCGCCTATTGGGCTGCCGATGAGGAAAACCGCGGCAAGATCGCCGAGGCCGCGACCTTGATCCGGGTGGTGGGTGCCGGCGTGCCGGAAGGCGAACAGCACTGGCCTTACAGCGAGATCTACCAGCGGCAGATGCAGGCGGAGCTGGGTGCCGACACTGAAGTCCGGCTGCGCATGCATTCGCCACCGGCGCTGTGGGTCCGGGCGCCAAGCCTGGGCGATGGCTGGCTGAAAGTACCGCTTTATCCCCATCCGTTGCGCGGCCAGAAAATCTGGAACGTGCTGGGCTGGTTCCTCGCTATTGGCCTGCTGTCCACCGCTTCGGCCTGGATCTTCGTCAGCCAGCTCAATCAACCTTTGAAGCGTCTGGTGTATGCCGCGCGGCAACTTGGCCAGGGCCGCAGTGTGCGCTTGCCAATCAGCGATACGCCGAGCGAGATGACCGAGGTGTACCGCGCCTTCAACCAGATGGCTGAAGACGTCGAACAGGCCGGTCGCGAGCGTGAATTGATGCTGGCCGGGGTTTCCCATGATTTGCGCACGCCGTTGACGCGATTGCGTCTGTCCCTGGAGCTGATGGGCGATCACACGGACCTGACCGACGACATGGTGCGTGACATCGAAGACATGGATGCGATTCTCGATCAGTTCCTGGCGTTCATTCGTGACGGGCGCGACGAGTCGGTGGAAGAGGTTGACCTGAGCGACCTGGTCCGTGAAGTTGCCGCGCCGTATAACCAGACCGAAGAAAAAGTGCGGCTCCGGCTGGAGCCTATCCAGCCGTTTCCGCTGCGTCGGGTATCGATGAAGCGGCTGCTGAACAACCTGATCGGCAACGCACTGCATCATGCCGGCAGCGGTGTGGAGGTTGCGGCGTATGTGTCCGGGGATACCAGCGCACCGTATGTAGTGCTGAGTGTCATGGACCGTGGTGCCGGGATCGATCCTTCGGAGCTGGAGGCGATTTTCAACCCGTTCACCCGTGGTGACCGTGCCCGGGGTGGCAAGGGTACCGGGTTGGGATTGGCGATCGTGAAGCGGATTGCCTCGATGCATGGCGGCAACGTTGAGCTGCGTAACCGCTCGGGCGGTGGGCTGGAAGCTCGGGTGCGGTTGCCGTTGGGGCTGCTGCTGCCGCGGGATGCCGTTTAAGGCCTGATTTTCAGTGGGGCTGACGACCCCTTCGCGGGCAAGCCCGCTCCCACAATGATTTTGGCTAAAACCCTGTGGGAGCGAGCTTGCTCGCGATGGCGGCATCCCTGCCGCCACAAGGCTTGAGGTTTAACCCTTCCCTTTGGTCCGAGTCATATTCGGCCCGCCATTCTTCTCCAGATGCTCAATGATGATCCCCGCCACATTCTTCCCGGTGGTGGTCTCAATTCCCTCCAGACCCGGCGACGAGTTAACTTCCATCACCAACGGCCCGTGATTGGAGCGCAGGATGTCGACGCCTGCCACTGCCAGCCCCATGACCTTCGCAGCGCGTAACGCCGTCATGCGCTCCTCCGGGGTGATCTTGATCAGGCTCGCGCTGCCACCGCGATGCAGGTTGGAGCGAAATTCGCCGGGTTTGGCCTGGCGCTTCATTGCTGCAATCACCTTGTCACCGACGACGAAGCAGCGAATGTCCGCGCCACCGGCTTCCTTGATGTACTCCTGAACCATGATGTTCTGCTTGAGGCCCATGAACGCCTCGATCACCGATTCTGCGGCCGTGGCGGTTTCGCACAGCACCACGCCGATGCCTTGGGTGCCTTCCAGCACCTTGATCACCAACGGCGCACCGTTGACCATTTCGATCAGGTCGGGAATGTCATCGGGGGAGTGGGCAAACCCGGTCACCGGCAAGCCGATCCCGCGACGGGACAACAATTGCAGCGAACGCAGCTTGTCCCGCGAACGGGCAATGGCCACCGACTCGTTGAGCGGAAATACCCCCATCATTTCGAACTGGCGCAGCACTGCGCAGCCATAAAAGGTCACGGATGCACCAATCCGTGGAATCACCGCATCGAAACCCTCCAGCGGTTTACCGCGGTAGTGGATCTGTGGCTTGTGGCTGGCAATGTTCATGTAGGCGCGCAAAGTGTCGACCACCACCATTTCATGGCCACGCTCGGTACCGGCTTCGACCAGACGACGGGTGGAATACAGACGCGGATTCCGCGACAGCACAGCGATCTTCATGCAACACCTGTGGAGGAGGTAGATACCGGGAACACCGGCTTGTCTTGTACGTACTTGATGCCCGGATTGACCACCAACTGGCCGTGAATCAGGGCTTTGGAGCCGAGCAACAGGCGATAACGCATGGACTTGCGGCAGGCGAGCGTGAACTCGACCCGCCAGACCCGATCACCAAGGGCCAGGGTAGTGCTGATCACGTATCTCACCTGCGCGTGACCGTTTGAACTTTTAATGGTTTTCATCGTCACCAGCGGTGCTTCGCAGCGTCGGTGGCGCAGTTGTACGACGGAACCCAGGTGGGCGGTAAAGCGCACCCACTGCTCACCATCGCGCTCGAAAGGCTCGATTTCGGTGGCGTGGAGGCTTGAGGTGCTGGCACCGGTGTCGATTTTTGCCCGAAGGCCGGCGACTCCCAAATCCGGGAGCGCCACCCACTCGCGCAGACCGACAACGGTCAAATGGTCAAATGTCTTCAATAGTGCTCAACCGGTAGAAACCGCTCGGGCCGCACGCGGCCGGATTCGCGGTATTCACGCAGAATAATGATTAAAAGGCGACAGATATCTACGGCCCGGATTTCCAGCCACGCAAGGAGGTTATGGAATGTCAGCATTGTAATCCGAGACAGTGAAATTCTTGGTACGTCAGAAACGGTAGTACAGTTCACCAATATTTCAGAATGAGGAAATTCCATGGCACAAAAAAACGAAGAGGACGACAAAGTCCGCCTCGATAAATGGTTGTGGGCTGCACGATTCTACAAAACCCGCGCTCTGGCCAAGGCGGCGATTGAAAGCGGCAAGGTGCATTGCCGGGGCGAGCGCTGCAAGCCGGGTAAAGAGCCACGGATCGGCGATGAGTTTGTGATTCGTACCGGTTTCGAGGAGCGAACAGTGGTGGTCCAGGCGTTATCGATCGTCCGCCGCGGCGCGCCGCAGGCGCAGACCTTGTATGCCGAGACCCTGACCAGCATCGCCAAGCGCGAAGAGGCCGCGGCGCAAAGAAAGGCCGGAGCCCTGGGCGTGAGCACCGACGGTAAGCCGAGCAAGAAGCAGCGGAGGGATTTGTTCAAGTTTCGTGGCAGCAGTAACGACGACTAATACAAATATTGCTCGGGCGAGCGCCGCGCACTCGCCAGGCCTCACCTCGCCTTCAGGCTCAGACTTGCAATTGACCCGGTGCGCATCCATATCTGTGCTTCGCCAGCAGTGCATCGCATGGACGATATCGCCGCTCGTCGAATATCACACACAGTCTCTGATCTGTAGGCCATAACCACATTGCCAGCAGTGCAGGGCGGGAAACGCCTCGGAACCCATCAGCGCTTGTTCCACCTGCTTGGATCAGGCCCGGATTGTTCATAAAATGCCTTTCATGGCTGAACGTTGCGCACCCGATGGGTGGCGCAAGGTCAATTTCTTGTTTCCTGTAACCATTTTCACTACTTCAGATACCCAGACCTATGACCGATCACGCGGATAACGACTTCACCCAACGCTTCATCTTCGATGACAGCGACACCCGTGGCGAGCTGGTCTCGTTGGAGCTCAGCTACGCCGAAGTCCTGGCCAAACACGCCTACCCGCAGCCGGTCGCGCAACTGCTCGGCGAGCTGATGGCGGCCGCATCGTTGCTGGTCGGCACGATGAAGTTCGATGGCTTGCTGATTCTGCAAGCCCGCTCCGAAGGCCCGATCCCGCTGCTGATGATCGAGTGCTCCAGCGAGCGCGACATCCGTGGCCTGGCCCGTTACGACGCGGATCGTATCGCTGCCGATGCCACCCTGGCTGACTTGATGCCTGAAGGCGTCCTGGCATTGACCATCGACCCAAAACAGGGCCAGCGCTACCAGGGCATAGTGGACCTCGACGGCGCCACCCTGTCCGAATGCTTCACCAACTATTTCGTCATGTCCCAGCAAGTCGGCACGCGTTTCTGGCTGTACGCCGATGGTCGTCGTGCCCGTGGCCTGTTGCTGCAACAACTGCCAGCCGACCGTTTGAAAGACGAAGACGAACGCGCCGCCAGCTGGCAGCACATCACCACCCTGGGCGGTACGCTGACCGCCGATGAGCTGTTGAGCCTGGACAACGAAACCGTGCTGCATCGCCTGTACCACGACGAGCAGGTGCGTCTGTTCGATGTGCAGAAGCTGCGCTTCCGTTGCAGTTGCTCGCGCGAACGTTCAGCCAATGCACTGGTCAGTCTGGGTATGGAAGATGCCCGGCAATTGGTCGACGAACACGGTGGCAACATCGAAATCGATTGCCAGTTCTGCAACCAGCGCTACCTGTTTGACGCGGCCGATGTCACTCAATTGTTCGCAGGCGCGGGTATCGAGACACCGTCAGATACCCGTCACTAAAACGGTTCAGCGTAGGTAAATTCACTGCCTTGCGCCGGATTAACGCCGTTACGACAGGAGGGGCCTACTTTTTTTGGGCTTTTCTGGCATAATCCGGCCCACTTTTTTCGCGGTAGTAGTGCACGACTTTCTACTACAAAAACGTTTGGAGCACTCGGCCACTGGCCGACGGGGAACCTCATGACGCAAGCCAACAATGCCGTGTACACCGATCTGAGTGTTGATGATCTGGTTAAAGAAGCCCTCAATCGCGGTGAAGGCGAGCTTGCCGATACCGGCGCACTGGTTGTTCGTACCGGTCACCGTACCGGCCGTTCGCCAGTCGACCGTTTCATCGTTGAAGAACCAAGCACCCAGGCTGCCATCGCCTGGGGCCCGATCAACCGCAAGTTCCCGGCCGACAAGTTCGACGCCCTGTGGGCTCGCGTTGAGGCATTCAACAACGCGCAAGAGCATTTCGTTTCCCACGTGCATGTAGGTGCGGCTTCCGAGCACTACCTGGCCGTGAAGATGACCACCCAGACTGCCTGGCAGAACCTGTTCGGCCGTTGCCTGTTCATCAACCCGGCTCAGTACAACCCGGCGGGTCGTGACGAGTGGCAGGTCCTCAACGTTGCCAACTTCGAGTGCGTGCCAGAGCGTGACGGCACCAACTCCGACGGCTGCGTGATCATCAACTTCGCACAGAAGAAAGTGCTGATCGCCGGCATGCGTTACGCCGGTGAAATGAAGAAAGCCATGTTCTCGGTGCAGAACTTCCTGCTGCCGGCTGCCGACGTACTGCCAATGCACTGCGCCGCCAACATCGGCGAAGAAGGCGACGTGACCCTGTTCTTCGGCCTGTCCGGCACCGGTAAAACCACCCTGTCGGCCGACGAAAGCCGTTACCTGATCGGTGACGACGAGCACGGCTGGGGCGAAGGCGTTGTGTTCAACATCGAAGGTGGTTGCTATGCCAAGTGCATCGACCTGTCTGAGAAGAACGAGCCGGTTATCTGGAAAGCCATCAAGCACGGTGCGGTATTGGAAAACGTCGTTATCGACGACGCCAAGCACGCTGACTACGCCGATGTCAGCCTGACCCAGAACAGCCGCGCCGCCTACCCGCTGGAGCACGTTGCCAAGCGTTCCGAGAAGAACCTCGGTGGCGAGCCTAACGCTGTGATCTTCCTGACCTGCGACCTGACCGGCGTACTGCCGCCAGTGTCGATCCTCAACGAAGAGCAAGCGGCTTACCACTTCCTGTCCGGTTACACCGCCCTGGTCGGTTCGACCGAAATGGGTTCGGGCAGCGGCATCAAGTCGACCTTCTCCACCTGCTTCGGCGCGCCGTTCTTCCCGCGTCCAGCCGGCGAATATGCTGAGCTGCTGATCAAGCGCATCCGCGGCTTCGGCTCCAAGGTCTACCTGGTCAACACCGGCTGGACCGGTGGTGGCTACGGCGTCGGCAAACGCTTCAACATCCCGACCACTCGTGCCGTGATCGCAGCGATCCAGAGCGGCGCGCTGATCGGTACCGAGACTGAGCACCTGGACACCATCAACCTCGACGTGCCAGTGGCCGTACCGGGCGTTGAGACTGGCCTGCTGAACCCACGCAACACTTGGGCCGACGTAGCCGCCTACGACGAAGCCGCCAAAGCATTGGCCAGCCTGTTCATCGAGAACTTCAAGAAGTTCGAAGTGAGCGACGCGATCAAGGCTGCTGGTCCAAAGCTGTAAGCGCTGGATTGAGCTAACGAAGAAGCCGCCCCTCGGGGCGGCTTTTTTGTGCGCAAAATTCAGTTTTCCGCGGGCAAGTCAGAATGCGTCGGGCCGTTACAGGCCTTCGAGCTCATCCGTGTCCCAGCGTTGGGCCTTGATGGCCCGGTAGAGCATGCCGATGGTCAACGGTACCTTCTCGCCGCGACCCTTGGCTTTTCGCTTTAGATTCACGTCAAAGCCGTCGGGCTGGAAATAGCGATAACTGTCGAAATCCACGAAGTCGATGGCGAAGTAGTCCTCCAGGGTTTCGATCAAATGCCGGGCGTCTGCACCGTTGCAGCCCAGGTCGAAATTGATCGAGGTGCCGAGGCTGATGGTTTTGCGTTCGGGGAAGCCGAGTTCTTCACGCAATAGTTGCATGAGTTGCTGCATCAAGTGGTCGTCGGGGAGGTTGGGGGCGAGGTTCATTGCGTAGGCTTCGCTAATCGAAATGCAGGCGCCATATTATCCTTCTCACGTTTCGATAACCCCAAAGCCCCCGCTAGTGTTGGCCATTGGCTGACAACTTCTTTGAAGCTGTCGATGATGTTTTCTGCATCCGCACGACCGACCCGAAAATACTCCGCCACTTCTTGGGCCAGCTCCAGATCCAATGCGTTATCGGTATCGGTGATGTTGAGCTTCAAGCCGTCGGCGTGGGCCACCGGGTTCATGTCATAGGCGGCAGACAATCGCCACCCCCGACCCGGATCAAGGATAAAACCGTGGTTACGCAGGTGATCGTCGCTGTTGGAGACCAGGATGTTGAACACAATCCGAGACCACAACTCTCGAAGGTCAGCGTTGGTTTGCGAGCCGTGTTCCATGAGCACTTCGGCTAATTCAAGGTAGCTCGCACCGACGGAGGCATCGTCACCGTCCACGCGATCAGTCATGGTCATGGCCGAGGCAAAGTGCAGTCGGCCACCCCGTGCGGTGCGATCGAAGCGCTTGACCATGAAGCAGTGATGATCGCTGGCGTAGCGTCGGGCGATACCGGTCGCGACTCGCAGGCCACAATGATTGGCCAAGGCATTCACCACGAGTTCCCAGGCGCCAATGTCATAGTCGTCGCGGGTGCTGGGGAACTTGGCAATCCACAAGTGGCCGTGCTCGTCGGCAACGCTGGCCTTGGGGCGGGCACCACCCAGTGAGCCTCCGGGTGCGATCAGCATTCTCAGCCACTCGCGGCCGTCGAGTGAGGTGTTGTCCGGGTCGTTTTCCAGAGCTCGGCTTGCTTGCTCCAAAGCCCGCAGCTCAATGAACGGTGGAGCGGCCACGCCATTGCGATCATCGAGAAAGTTGCCTTGGTCATTGAGCTTGTAGCGGATCGCGCCAACCCGATAGAGATCATGTACGCCTAACAGGAAATCCGACTCGTAAAGCTTGCTGCCTTTGGCAGCCAGACCGTCGCGAATATCGCGCTCCAGTCGCCGCTTCATCAACAATTGACCCCATCGATCCGGGCTTGAGTCAGCGAACACACCAAATCGGCTTTGATGTTGCCCCGGGAACTGACGCCCTTCATAGAGCCCGATTCGAGGGTCCAGGGGTGTGAAGTTCAACTCAGGATCAGCCAGCGCAGCCGTGTCGTACTCAAACTCGAAGACTTCTGTGGAGCGGGCCTTTCGGGCATGCAGGAATCCGAGACGTCTGGGCCCATTCAAGGATTCCCAATCGGCATACACCGCAATCTGCGTCATTTCTCACCTGTCGTGGACTTGGTTTTTTTCTTGGTCAACAGATTGGAAAGTGAGTGGGTATTGAAGGGGAAGTCTGCGGATAGATCTGCTGTGGTGGCGCTTTCAATCACTCCAGTGCCTTTTTCAGGTATTGGATCATTTGTTTTCACTGCACTCATTCTGCGTGCTCGCTGGCTTGAGCCTGCGGTGGAGGTGGTCCTGGATTTCAGTTGTGCGTCCTGCAGTTGACGGCCCACTTCATCAGCTGCCGCGAGTTTGCTCAAGTCTTTTTCCAGCCCCAGAACCTGCATGACAGACAGGTAGGCGCCGATGGTCACCCCTGAGCCACCTGATTCCAGGGAGCGCAAGGTTGTCAGTGACATGCCCGCCCTCTCGGCGACTTGTTTGGCGGTGAGTTTGCGGCGCAGGCGAGCGAGTTTCAGCCGCTCGCCGAACTCGGAAAGTAGTCTGGAAGTGGCGGGCAAGAGTGGAGCTGTCTTCTTGGCCATGTGCCAATATTCCTTCATTAAGGCGCTATAACTGCCAGAATAATAGCACTTAAAGGAAAGGGTGAGCTGCGATTGGGGTATTGAAAAAGACACCATTCTCTTGACGCTGATTTCCTTAAGGATTGCCTTATAACTGCCATTATTCCAGCTGTTTTATATTGAAACAGCCAGAATAATTCCACTTTGGCGCTCTGATGATTGGCGTGAGGCTGGGGCTTTCCAGTTGAGCATGCGTTGCTGGGCGACTTTGAGCAGGTCGCAGCCGTCCTGGGTCAGCAGGTAGAGGGCGTGGGTGATGTGCGGGATGTCTTCGAAGGCGCCGTGTTTGAAGCATTGGCAGTGCAGGGTTTTGAGGAGTTCGCTGGAGGCCCGTATGTGCTGCAGGGCCGCTTCGAGGATATCTTGCGGGTTGGCTTCTGTATCGATGATCAGGGGTGGGGAGTCGGTGAGGTTGGTGTGGAGTGGTAGATAGCGTTCGTTGGTGAACGGATTCCATTTGTTCATTGTGAGAATTCTCAAGTGCTTTAGAAAAAACCGCCATTATCGTGACCAAGCGATGGGAGGCGGACTGTGTTCGGGTTGGTCAAACCGGTGAGAACTCACATTGCCGGTACGCCCGAAGACGTCCTGAACACAGCCACCATATAGCGTGCAGACACTTGAGGTGTCGCAGCATACATTGGAAGCGAAATGAGTTCCCTATTCGGGTGACCAAACCCGGTCGCTGATTTGGCAGCGACAGCTCGGACTATAGGGTTGAGTGACTGGTCATCGATAGCCGACAAGGTGTTTTCTTTTGTAGGACCTAGCCGAAGCTTTCATAGGTCGTTGCTGACGGAGTTATCCACAGTGCACCGCGTTATCGTTCATCGCTGGCAAGCCAGCTCCTACAGGGGGACATGGCGGGGTTTCAGTCGGTGAATTTCGGCAAGCGCTGCCGGGCGATGTCGAGCATGTCGTTGCCGTCCTGGGTCAGCAGGTACAGGGCGCTGACGATCTTGGGGATGTCGCTCGCTTGGGCCTGGTTGAAGCAGGTGCAATAAAGGGTTTCGAGGAGGTCGCTGGCGGCGCGGATGCGTTGTCGGGCAGCGTCGAGGATCTCGAAGGGGTCGGCCTCGGTATCGATGACCAGCACCGGGGTTTCGCTGTAGCGGGTCTTGAGCGGCTGGTAGCGGGCTGTCAGTGAGTCGGGGTTTTTCATTGAGTGGGTCCTGTGCGAAATCGGCAAGTGTTCCCGGCAGGCCGAGACACTGTTTTCAGCCGCGCTGGAAACTATAGGAGGGTATGGCGTTGCGGGACAAGACGGCTGAGATCGACAGGCTTTGTAAGGGTTTTGTCATAATTAGAGGAAGGGGACTACACGTTGGTGGTGGGTTTTCAACGTGAAATGGCCGGGGGTAAAAATGCTTACAGCGTTTTCAGTCGCTTCGCACTCAATCTCGGTAGAGGGGGCCTCGGACAATGTCAGGTGTTTCGAGTTTTGCGGTGGGTCTGTTGGCCTCTTCGCGAGCCGTCAGCTCCCCGATTCCTCAAGCCTTTCCAGCCATCCGCTGTATCATCCGGTATCGTTTTTGCCCCCGACCTTTTCTCGACTCGCTGCGATCGCCGGCCAGGCTTTTGACTCCGCAGCAGTCAACGGAGTGACAGCTTATGCACAACACCCTGGAACAGGTTTTCGGTTATCCACAATTTCGACCCGGTCAGGAGGCGGCCGTCAGTGCCGTGCTGGCCGGGCGCTCGGCGGCAGCGATTTTCCCCACCGGTTCCGGCAAATCCCTTTGCTACCAATTACCGGCGTTGTTGCTGCCGCACCTGACGCTGGTGGTCTCACCCTTGCTGGCGTTGATGCAGGATCAACTGGCGTTCCTGCAACGCCACGGCATCTCGGCGGGCAGCATCGATTCGGCCCAGAGCCGCGATGACGCCAGCGACGTCATGGCCCGGGCAAAATCCGGCGAACTGAAGATTTTGATGATCTCCGTGGAGCGTCTGAAGAACGAGCGCTTCCGGCATTTTTTGCAGCAAGTACCGATCTCGCTGCTGGTGGTAGACGAGGCGCACTGCATTTCCGAGTGGGGGCATAACTTTCGCCCGGACTACCTCAAGCTTCCCGACTATCAACGCCAGTTCAACATCCCGCAGGTGTTGCTGTTGACCGCAACGGCGACTCCCAAGGTCATCGCCGACATGCAGGCGAAATTCGCCATCGCCGTCGACGATGTGGTGACCACCGGTTTCTATCGCCCGAACCTCAATTTGCTGGTGGAGCCGGTTCGCGGAGAAGACAAGCGCCGACGCCTTGTCGAGTGGATGAGCCAGCGTCCGGACCAGCCGAGCATCGTCTATGTCACTTTGCAGAAAACCGCCGAGCATATCGCCGAACACCTGAACCGCAACGGCATTCAGGCCGAGGCTTATCATGCCGGGTTGCCCCATGAGCAACGGGAAGCGATCCAGCGTCGCTTCATGGGCGGGCAGTCCAATTGCATCGTCGCCACCATCGCTTTCGGCATGGGCATCGACAAAAGCGACATCCGCAACGTGGTGCATTTCGACCTGCCCAAATCCATCGAAAACTACAGCCAGGAAATCGGCCGCGCCGGGCGTGACGGGCAGCCGTCGGACTGCCTGGTGTTGGCCAACCGCGACAGCCTCAACGTGCTGGAGAACTTCGTCTACGGCGACACACCCGAGCTGGATGGCATCCGTTGCGTGCTTGACGAGATGCATGCCGCCGCAACCGACGGGCAGTGGGAGTTTCTGCTGGGGCCGTTGGCAGACCAGAGCAATATTCGCCAGTTGCCGCTCAAGACCTTGCTGGTGCAACTTGAATTGCGCGGGTTGATCGCCCCGCGCTACGCGTACTACGCCGAGTACCGTTTCAAGTATGTGGAGGAGCCCGAGGTGCTATTGGCGCGTTTCGAAGGCGAGCGCAGGGATTTTGTCGCTGCGATCATCCAGACCTCCAGCCGCGCCAGGACCTGGGCCACGGTGAATTTCGAGGCGCTGTACGAGCAGCATCAGGCCGAGCGCAGTCGGGTAGTCAAGGCGCTGGATTACTTCCAGGAGAAAGGTTGGGTGGAGCTCGAAAGCAAGCAGATGACCGAGGTCTACAGCGTGCTGCAAAGCGGGTTCGACAACGTTGCGTTGAGCGAGGAACTGCACGGCTATTTCACTCGGCATGAGCGCACCGAGATCGCGCGGATTCACGCGATGCTGGACCTGTTCGCCACCGACCGTTGCCTGGGTTATCGCTTGGCCGAGTATTTCGGTGACCACAATGCCCCGCAGCAATGCGGACATTGTTCGGTGTGTCATGGGCAGGTGGCACTGTTGCCCGCACCACCGGAGTTGCCGGCGCTTGTGGATAGAGACTTCGAGTCGTTGTGCGGCGAATTTATCCGCCGGCATGAGCAACACACGGGCGGCGTGCCTTCGGCTGAGCGGGTGACACGGTTTTTGTGTGGGATCAGTGTACCGCTGTTCACCAAACTCAAGGCCCGGACGATTTCGGGGTTTGCGGCGCTGGAGGATTATCCGTATGCCGAGGTGCGGGAGTGGCTGAGCCGTGTCTGACTGGGATTTCAGTGCCTGGCAGGGCTACATCCATCCGCTGAATGTTGCTCATCACAGGAATAAATTTCAAAAAATGCCGGTGGCTGACTATGGTGGTGGCTGTCTTCGGATCGTCAACAAGAGAACAAAAACATGAGCCAGACACCGTCGAATATTCAGCGCGCCGCCGTCATCGGCGCGGGCACCATGGGCCGTGGCATTGTCATGTGCCTGGCCAACGCCGGAGTGGCCGTGCAGTGGGTCGACAACAATCCGCAAATGCTGGAGCAAGCGCTGGCCACCGTGGCGGACACCTATGCCCACAGCGTACGTCAGTGCCGCATTGATCAGGGCGAAGCCGATGCCCGTATCGCGCGGGTTACGGTGGCGGATGGTTATGTGGCTATCCGCGATGTCGACCTGGTCATCGAAGCGGTGTACGAAAACCTTGAGCTCAAGCAGAAAATTTTCCGCGAGCTCGATGGCCTGCTCAAACCTGAGGCGATTCTGGCCAGCAATACTTCGGCGCTGGACATCGATGCCATCGCCGCGGTCACACGTCGGCCGCAGCAAGTGCTGGGCCTGCACTTCTTCAGCCCGGCGCATATCATGAAACTGCTGGAAATCGTCCGTGGCGCGCAGACTGCACCGGCGGTGCTCGACGCGGCACTGGCGCTCGGCCAACGCATGGGCAAGGTCAGTGTGGTGTCGGGCAATTGCGATGGTTTCATCGGCAACCGCATGCTCAATACCTATGTGCTCGAAGCGCGAAAAATGCTGCTCGAAGGCGCTTATCCCTACCAGGTGGACGCAGCGCTGCAAGCCTTCGGTTTTGCCATGGGGCCGTTCCGCATGTTCGACGTGGTGGGCGTCGACCTGCAATGGCGCTCGCGCCAGTTATCCGGGATTGGACAGGATGCTCCGGAGGTCCAGGTGGATAACCGTTTGTGTGAACAAGGGCGTTTCGGCCAGAAGAGTGGCAACGGCTTTTACCACTATGAACCGGGCAGTCGTCAGGCCGAACACGATCCGCAGGTCGACGCACTGGTGCTTCAAGTCAGTGAGGAGCTGGGGTTCCAGCGCCGCGAGATTGGCCCGGAGGAGATTCTCGAGCGCTGCTTGCTGGCACTGGTCAACGAAGGCGCGAAGATCCTTCAGGAAGGCATCGCCGGGTCGGCTCACGATATCGATCTGGTCTACCTCAACGGATACGGTTTCCCGGCGGACAAGGGCGGGCCGATGGTCTGGGCGGATCAGCAAGGGTTGGCGGACATTCACCGGCGCTTGATCGACCTTGAGACGCGTCAGGGTGATCACTGGAATCCGGCGCGGGTGATTGGGGAACTGGCGGTGGCTGGTAAGGGCTTTGCTGACAAGTGATTGATGAGGAGCCTGCAAAGGCTTGCTCGCGAAGAACGATAACGTGGTTTTCGCCTTAGACTGGCGAACCCACTCAGGAATCAACGCTGATGCCCCAACGCACCGACTACCCCCACTTTCAGCCCATCACCACCCGCTGGCACGACAACGATGCTTACGGGCACGTCAATAACGTTACCTACTACAGCTTCTTCGATACGGCGGTGAACACTTATCTGATCGAAGTCGGCGGCCTGGATATCCATGATGGTGACGTGGTGGGGTTCGTGGTGAGCTCCTCCTGTGATTACTTTGCTTCCATTGCTTTCCCGGACCGCATCGAGATCGGTCTGCGGGTGGGCAAGCTGGGCAACAGCTCGGTGCAATACGAACTGGCGGTGTTCAAGCAAGGGGAAGATGAAGCCTGTGCGGCGGGGCGCTTCGTGCATGTGTTTGTCGATCGCGCGTCGAATCAACCCGTGGCGATTCCTTCAGGGTTGCGTGGGGCGCTGGAGCATCTGGTGGTTGAATAGGGCAAAAAAAATCGCAGCCCTTGGGCTGCGATTCTTGATGTACTCACCAGCGAGGCGCTCGAGGCCTTAGTCGCGGTAGTACTTGTGGTGCTTCTTGCGGTGGCCATAGGCATGACCACGGCCCGGATGGCCGTCACGGTAGTAACGACGATCACCATGGCCGCGATACGAACGACGATCGTCGTCGTCATCATGATCGTACTCTTTGCCCATGTAGTTACCCAGCGCGCCACCGGCACCGCCGCCTGCTGCGGCGCCGATCAGGCTACCGGTGGTGCCGCCCATGCTGCGGCCGACCACGTTACCGCCTGCTGCGCCCAACGCACCGCCAAGGGCGGCTTCGCCACGGCTGTGTTTGTTTGCGCCGACGGCGCTACCACCCGCGCCACCCAGGGCCGCGCCGATGGTGGAACCTGTACTGCCGCCTAACGACTGACCGACGACCGAGCCTAGAACCCCGCCCAATGCGCCGCCTACACCGGCTTCGGTGGTGCCGCCAGCAGACGCGATACCGCTGACCAGGCCAAGGGACAACAAGAGAATCGAGGAGAACTTCATGGAGGAACCTCAAGGGGATGACGGCGCGATCCTGAGGCTCTGGAATGGACGTGACAATCGAAATCCGACGAATAACACGACCTGTATACAATATTGCAAGTTACTGTTTTTTGGACGGAACTTAACGTTTTTTTGCCGGTCTTTTACTACTTCACAAAGGCCGTTTTCATGAGGAAACGGCCTTTTTTGTGGGCGATTGGAAAGTGCTGGATCCGGAGTTTTTGGTGATTGGTCTGGCTTCATCGTCGGAACGCCGCCCGGAGCAAGCTCGCTCCCACAGGGATTTCAGTCGAACGCAGATTATGTGAACAACAGAAAAAAACTGTGGGAGCGAGCTTGCTCGCGATGGGGCCAGTTCAGACAACGTATTACGCCGACCTGGCCATGATCAACCCGGTCTCACTCGCCGCTTCCAACCGGATCGCCACGAATTTCGACGTCGGCGTATGGCTGTCATCGCCAGTGCTTTCCAGCGGCACCAACGGGTTCACTTCCGGATAGTAGGCCGCCGCTTGCCCGGCCGGGATATCAAACGCCAGCAACGTGAAACCTTTTACCCGACGTTCAACGCCATCGTCCCAGAGCGAAACGATGTCCGCCTTTTGCCCCGGCTTGAAGCCCAGGCGAATGAGGTCGGCTTCGTTGACGAACAGCACATCCCGCTGACCCTTCACGCCGCGATAACGGTCGTTGAGACCATAGATAGTGGTGTTGTACTGATCGTGGGAACGCATCGATTGCATGATCAGGTCCGGCAGCACACCGGTGGCGCGGGTGCGTTCGTGCACCAGGTCTTTGGGCAGCGCGTTCGAGCGGAAATTGGCCCGGCCCGAAGTGGTGCTCCACTTGCGGGCGCCGGCACTGTTACCCAGGTAGAAGCCGCCCGGGTTCTTGATCTTTTCGTTGAAGTCCTTGAAACCGGGAATGGTTTCGGCGATCAGGTCGCGGATGCGGCTGTAGTCGGCCACCAGCCAGTTCCAGTCCACCGGGTGGCTGCCCAGGGTCGCGGCAGCGATGCCGGCCAGGATCGCCGGTTCCGAGCGCATCTGGTTCGACAGCGGCTGCAACTGGCCATTGGAGGCGTGGACCATGCTGAACGAGTCTTCGACGGTGATCGCTTGCGGACCTTGGGTCTGGATATCGATGTCGGTGCGGCCCAGGCACGGCAGGATCAGCGCGTCCTTGCCGTGGGTCAAATGGCTGCGGTTGAGCTTGGTGCTGATCTGCACGGTCAGGTCGCAGTTTTGCAGGGCCTGGAATGTGCGCGGGCTGTCTGGCGTGGCCTGGGCAAAGTTGCCGCCGAGGCCGATGAAGACTTTAGCCCGGCCTTCAGCCATCGCATGAATCGCTTCGACCACGTTGTGGCCGTTGTCGCGTGGCACCTTGAACTGGAAGCGCCGCTCCAGGGCATCGAGGAACGCGACAGGAGGGCGTTCGTTGATGCCCATGGTCCGGTCACCCTGCACGTTGCTGTGGCCACGCACAGGGCACAGGCCGGCACCCGGCCGGCCGATGTTGCCGCGCAGCAGCATCAGGTTGGCGATTTCCTGGATGGTCGCCACCGAATGACGATGCTGGGTGATGCCCATGGCCCAGCACATGATGACGTTCTTGCCCTTGACGTACATGCGCGCCGCTTGCTCGATTTCTACCAGGCTCAGGCCGGACTGCTCGACGATCTGCTCCCACGGGGTGTCGTCGATGACGGCCAGGTAATCCAGCACGTTGACGCTGTGCTCGTTGAGGAAGTCGTGGTCGAACACCGCCGGGTCGCCGGTTTTCTGCGCGTCGCGCTCCCACAGCAGGAGGAATTTCGCCATGCCGCGCATGATCGCCATGTCGCCGCCCAGGGCCGGGCGGAAGAACGCGGTGTTGGTCGGCTTGTCGCCGTTGGTGAGCATTTCGATCGCGTGCTGCGGGTGCTGAAAACGCTCCAGGCCACGCTCCTTGAGCGGGTTGATGCACACCACTTGCGCGCCGCGCTTGACCGCTTCGCGCAGTGGTTCGAGCATCCGTGGGTGGTTGGTGCCGGGGTTCTGACCCCAGACGAAAATTGCATCGGCGTGTTCGAAGTCGTCGAATGTCACGGTGCCTTTGCCGACCCCGACGCTTTGCGACAACGCGACACCGCTGGCCTCGTGGCACATGTTCGAGCAGTCGGGGAAGTTGTTGGTGCCGTAGGCGCGCACGAACAGCTGATAGAGGTACGCCGCTTCGTTACTGGCCCGGCCCGAGGTGTAGAACTCGGCCTGATCGGGGCTCGACAGGCCGTTCAGATGCCTGGCGATCAGGGCGAATGCGTCGTCCCAACTGATCGGCTTGTAGCGATCAGTCTCGGCGTCGTAGCTCATCGGCTCGGTCAGGCGGCCCTGGTATTCGAGCCAATAGTCACTTTGTTCCAGCAGAGACGTGACGCTGTGTTTGGCGAAGAATTTGGCATCGACACGGCGTTTGGTCGCTTCCCAGTTCACCGCCTTGGCGCCGTTCTCGCAGAACATCACCATGCCTTTTTCCGGAGAATCGCCCCAGGCGCAACCCGGGCAGTCGAAGCCACCGTTCTGGTTGGTCTTGAGCATGATGCGCAGGTTTTTCAGCGCGTTGTCGCTGGTCAACCAGGCCTGGGCCACGCTGATCAGTGCCCCCCAGCCACCGGCCGGGCCTTTGTAAGGCTTGAAGCGAGGGACGGGTTTCTGGTCGGCTTGACGGTGTTGACTCACGCTTGATTCTCCAACGTTGGGCTGTAGACCCGCGGCGCATTCTTCTGTGGCAGATGGATGAGATTGAGGTTGTGGCGACGGGCCCATTGCACGGCAAGGCCCGTGGGCGACGACAGGCTGACCAGGGTCTGGATGCCTGCGCGCAATACTTTCTGGATCAATTCGAGGCTGCAGCGGCTGGTGACAATCGCCAGGCCACCAGTGGTAGGGATCTTCTGGCGGATCAATCCGCCGATCAGTTTGTCGAGGGCGTTGTGCCGGCCGATGTCTTCGCGGCCCAGCAACAACTCACCCTTGTCGTTCATGAACACTGCCGCATGCACGGCGCCGCAATGCTGGCCCAAGGGCTGGAAGGCGCCGATGCGTTCGCGCAGGCCATCAAGCCATTCGACCGGCGGCAACGGGGCGCCAGGCAATACCTGAAGGTCCGGCAATGCCTGCTCAACCGCTTCTACGCCGCACAACCCGCAACCGCTGGTGCCTGCCAGTTGTCGGCGCTGCTGCTTGAGGTTCCAGAACGCGCGGTTGGCGATGGTCACTTGCGCGTATTGCGCCGACCCCGAGCCGCTGAGTTGCAGGTCGTAGATGTCCGTGGCGTCCTGGATGATGCCGCTGCCCAGGCTGAAGCCGACGATGAAATCTTCCAGGTCCGTGGGCGTGACCAGCATGACCGCCTGGCTGATGCCGTTGAAGGCAATCGCCAGCGCGACTTCCTCGGCCAGCGCGGTGCTGGCTGATTCGGAGTAATCGAGATTGCTATAGCTGTACGTCTGGCTTGCGGCGGGCGCGGGCGTTTCGAAGGCAGGCGCCGCGCATGCAGGGCGCTTGGTGTTCATGGCATCACCGACGGTTTGATCAGCTTTAAGACTAGGCGTGACACCTTGTCGCGTCTAATCGCTAATACTGATCTACCGATAGATGCCGTCGATCAACCGCCAATCAGCGATTGCTGATAGAGGGCAAAACAGGCTTCTGCCAGCGCCGAGCGCGGCGCGCTGCGACGCATGATCAGCCCCAGGCGGCCAAGGGTCTGGGCGTTTTCAATCGGCTGCAGGCGCAAATGCTCGGTCAGACCTTCGAGGCCGCCCTCCAATGGCATCACGGCGCAGCACAAGCCACCGTGCACGGCTTGTAACAGTTGGTGCACGGCATCGGTCTGCAACAACGGCTGCGGGGTCAGGCCACGACTGTGGAAGTTATGGTCGATGGACTGGCGAAAGTGCATGCCACTGGTGAGCATGCCAAGCGGCAGTTCGATCAACGATTCCCAGCTCAATGGTGCTTCGCCAAAGGTGAAGAAGCGTTGGTCGTAGAGCAGACCCATGCGGGTTTCGCTGAAGGACAGAGAGTCGAAGTGTTCGGCATCCAGGCGTTCCAGGTATGACACGCCGAGATCCAGGCGATTGTTCGCCAGTTGCTCGAGGATCTGTTCGGAACTCAGGGCCGAGAGTTCGAAGCGCAGGTTCGGGTGTTCGGCATGCAAGCGTTGCATCAGTGGCAGCGGATCGAAGCTCGACAACGGCACTACGCCCAGGCGCAAGGTGCCAACCAGATTGCCGCGACAGGCGGCCGCCTCGGCGTACAAGCCGTCATAGGCAGCCAGTACGGTGCGCGCCCAGGCCAGCACCCGTTCGCCCGGTGCAGTGAAGCCTTCGAAGCGTTGGCCGCGATTGACCAGCGGCAGGTCGAGTTCTTCTTCGAGGCTGCGCAGGCGCATGGACAGGGTCGGCTGGGTGATGTGGCAGCGTGCGGCGGCCTGGCCGAAATGGCGGGTTTCGTCGAGCGCGATGAGGAATTTCAGCTGCTTGATGTCCATCTGCGCTCCAGGGGTTGGGAAGGTGCGGATTCTATCGCAAGCGGGGTCATTGGTCGGGTTGGATTCGTAGGTGACGACCGTGGTCTAGGCTCTGATGTCTGGAACCCGAAACCCAAGGAGAGTGCACCATGAGTCTTTTGAGCTTTGTGAAGGAAGCAGGCGAAAAATTGCTGAATTTGCTGACGCCAGGTAACGCCAATGCCAGTGTGCAGTTGAAGGAGCACATCAGCAAGGTCGGCCTGGGCAACCCGAATGTGCAGGCGACGGTCGATGGCGACAAGGTCACGGTGACCGGTGAAGTGGCGAGTCAGGAAGAGAAGGAAAAGATCCTGCTGGCGGTGGGCAACATCGCCGGGGTTGGCAGTGTGGATGATCAGATTACTGTGACCGGGCCGGTGGCCGTGGCCGCGAAGTTTGTGGTGGTCGAGAAGGGCGATACCCTAAGTGCGATTTCCTTGCGTGTGTATGGCAATGCCAACCTGTACAACAAGATCTTTGAGGCCAACAAGCCGATGCTCAAGGATGTGAACAAGATCTATCCGGGGCAGTCATTGCGGATTCCTGAGTAAGTCGTCAAACCGCGAGATGGCCATCGCGGGCAAGCCACGCTCCCACAGGATCTGAGTCGATCACGAAGGTTGCGAACGACGCAGATCCTGTGGGAGCGAGCTTGCTCGCGACAGCAGGAAACTCGGTCTAGAGCCCTGCAATCAAATCCCGATAATCCCCAACCGCCGCGAACTCCGCCGTATCCTTCGGTCCCTTGCGGCTGTCCGGCTCTCGCACTGCCAGCAAATGCGCCACGCCAAAGTCCCGTGCACTGCGCAGGATCGGCAAGGTGTCGTCAATGAACAGGCTGCGCACCGGATCGAAATCGATATCGGCTTGCAGCGCATCCCAGAACTGCGGATTTTCCTTGGGAAAGCCGTAGTCATGGGAGCTGATCAAACGCTCGAAGTAGGGCGCCAGTTCGATTTTTTCCAGCTTCAACGACAGCGCATCCCGATGGGCATTGGTGATCAGCACCACGCGCTTGCCGGCCCGTTTGATCGCCGACAGAAAGGTGTCGGCATCCGGGCGCAGGGCTATCAGATGCGCGGTTTCCAGTTTCAGGTCTCGCACCGACAGCTTCAGTTCGGTGCTCCAGAAGTCCAGGCAGTACCACTGCAACTGGCCGGCATTGCGCTCGAACAACGGCTGCAATTCCATCTCGGCCATGGCCCGGCTGACCCCGTGCAGTTCGGCGTAGCGCTGGGGCAGGTGCTCCATCCAGAAGTGGTTGTCGAAATGCAGGTCCAGCAGTGTGCCGTCCATGTCCAGCAGTACGGTATCGATGTCGGACCAGGGTAATGAAGGCATGGCAACGTCTCGGGCAGTAGAAAGATTTCTGGCGTAAACAATCGGGAAAGCCGCGTTATAGTAGCGCGTTCACGCCAAGGAGCTTTGCATGCGCCAGAAACCCACCATACTCGCCCGCGAAATTGTCGCCACCAGTCGATTGTTCTGCGTGGAAGAGCTGAAGCTGCGCTTTTCCAATGGCGTGGAGCGCACGTATGAACGCCTGGTCGGCAAGGGTGCCGGGTACGGCGCGGTGATGATCGTGGCGATGCTCGATGCCGAGCATGCGGTGCTGGTCGAGGAGTATTGCGGTGGCACGGATGAATATGAAATGTCATTGCCCAAGGGTTTGATCGAGCCGGGCGAAGACGTGCTGGCGGCGGCCGAGCGCGAGCTCAAGGAAGAGGCCGGTTTTGGCGCGCGGCAACTGGAGCACCTGACCGAGTTGTCGCTGTCCCCCGGATACATGAGCCAGAAGATTCAAGTAGTGCTGGCTACCGACCTCTACGAAGAGCGTCTGGAAGGCGACGAGCCAGAGCCGATGCGGGTGGACAGGGTCAATTTGCGTGAGCTCTCGGCGCTGGCGCAAAATCCGCAATTTACCGAAGGTCGCGCCTTGGCGGCGCTGTACCTGGCCCGAGACCTGTTAACTCAGCGCGGGGCGTTCCAGCCATGAATTTCCCGCATCCGTTGATGGCACCGGTCATTGGGCTGGCCTTGCAGGCCGGTGAGGCGATCCTGCCGTTCTGGCGCACAGGCACGGCCGTCACGGCGAAGGCTGATGACTCGCCGGTGACCGCTGCCGATCTGGCTGCGCACCACTTGATTCTGGCCGGGTTGACGGCGCTTGATCCGAGCATCCCGGTGCTTTCCGAGGAAGACGCCAACATTCCCCAAGACGTGCGGGCCGGATGGCAGCGCTGGTGGCTGGTCGATCCGCTGGATGGCACCAAGGAGTTCATCAGCGGCAGCGAAGAGTTCACCGTCAACATCGCCCTGATCGAAAACGGTCGGGTGGTGTTCGGTGTGGTGTCGATGCCGACCAACGGGCGTTTCTACGTCGGTGGTGCGGGACTCGGCGCCTGGCGTGGCGATAAAGGTGGCACGCCCGTGGCGATCAAGGTGCGTGATGCGCTAGCGCCCGGCGACTCGTTCACCGTGGTGGCCAGCCGTCGTCATTCGAGCCCGGAGCAAGAGCGATTGCTGGCCGGGTTGAGCGCCAGCCTTGGCGAGCTGCAACTGGCCAATATCGGCAGTTCGCTGAAATTTTGCCTGCTGGCCGAAGGGGCGGCGGATTGCTATCCGCGCCTGGCACCGACTTCCCAGTGGGACACGGCGGCGGCGCAAGGTGTGTTGGAAGGTGCAGGTGGGGAAGTGCTGGAATTGAGCGGCGAGCCGTTCAGCTATCCGGCGCGGACGTCGCTGTTGAATGCGTTCTTCCTGGCATTGCCGGCGAAGGCGGCCTGGCGGGAGAAACTGCTGGAATTGGCCCGCTCCTGAAATCACCTTCACTTTGTGGCGATGGGGCAAGCCTCCTCGCCACAGGTGTTGAGTCAACCAGTTTACCGGTGCAGCACGTACTGTCCGACAAACCTCACCGCATCCTCATCACGACCTTCGTTGACGACCCGCGTATGCAGCGTCAACCGAGCTCGGCTGTATCGCTGGAAGGTGGTCAGGAATTTCTTCCAGATCACCGGGTTCGGCGCCTGGCAGATGGCGTTGGCATCCCCCGTCACCGGCAGCGGATAGCTGATCTGGCCTTCCTGAATCACGATGTGCCCGTCGGTAATGCCTTCTTCCTTGAGGCGCAAATGCAGCCAGCCCCAACCGGCCAGGACCGCGCCGCAATACAGGCTGCCGCCGAACATGGTGCTCTTGTGGTTGACGTTGGCTTCCAGCGGCAAGTGCAGGCGCAGTTGCTGGTCATGCCAGTCGAGCACTTTGAGGCCCATGTCCCTGGTGAGGGGGATGTCGTGATGGAGAACGGATTCCAGTTGTCGACTGTCGCGGCTCATTCAGGGGCCTCTCGCTTGAAGTGGATGATTGGACGGTAGCTCAGTCGAGATCGTCGGGGTGGGCCGAGGCGCCACTGTCGGCGAAACTCAGACCGTGCTTGCGCAGTTTGTCGTGCAGGGTCTTGCGCGGAATGCCGAGGGCTTCGGCGACGCTGCGCACGGAGCTGTGCGAGCGTGCCAGTTCGGCGGCGATGAGTGTTTTTTCGAAGTTCTCCACTTGCTCGCTCAAACCGCCGTTGACGACTTCGACCCTGTTGCCAGCGCTGCCTTCCGGCGTGCTGCTGTCGAGGGCCAGTTCCAGCCCGAGGGCAAAACGTTCGGCCGCATTTTGCAGCTCGCGTACGTTGCCGGGCCAGGTGTGGCGTAGCAGCAGGGCACGTTGCCCCGGTTGCAGTTCATGGGGCGGCAAGCCGTGGCGGGCACTGGCTTCATCGGCAAAGTACTGGAACAGCATCAGCGCATCTTCGCCCCGTTCGCGCAGCGGTGGAATTCGCAGCGGCGCAACGTTCAGGCGGTAATACAGGTCGGCACGGAAACGCCCTTGATCCGCTGCCTGGCGCAGGTCTTCCTTGGTGGCGGCGATGATGCGGATGTCCAGTGGGATCAGTTGATTGCCGCCCAGGCGTTCGACCACTCGCTCTTGCAGCAAACGCAGCAATTTGACCTGCACATCCAGGCTCATGCTTTCGATTTCATCGAGGAACAGCGTGCCGCCATTGGCGAATTCGAACTTGCCGATGCGGCGTTTCTGCGCGCCGGTGAAGGCACCGGGCTCGTGGCCGAACAACTCGCTTTCGACCACTGATTCGGCCAGTGCACCGGCGTTGATCGCCACGAACGGACCATTGCGACGGCTGGATAAGTCGTGCAGCGCCCGGGCCACGACTTCTTTGCCTGCGCCAGTTTCGCCAAGGATCAGCACGTCGGCCCTGGTCGCCGCCAGGGCACCGATCTGCTCGCGCAGGCGCAGCATCGAAGGTGAGTGACCAACCAGCCGCGTGCTCAGCTCGTTGCGGTCGCTCAAGGCCAGCCGCAGGCTGCGGTTGTCCAGTACCAGCCTGCGCAGGGCCAATGCACGGCGCACGCTATCAAGCAGGGCATCGCTGGCGAAGGGTTTTTCCAGAAAGTCATAGGCCCCGGCGCGCATGGCCTGCACCGCCAGCGGCACATCGCCGTGGCCGGTGATCAACAGCACTGGTAGCTCAGGATCCTGGGCGTGCAGTTCGGTCAACAGCTCAAGACCGTCCATGCCTGGCATGCGGATGTCACTGACCACCACCCCTGGCCAATCACGTTCAAGTTGCGCGGCCAGGCCCTTGGCTTCGGCCAGCGGCAGGATTTTCAGGCCGGCCAGATCCAGTGTCTGGCTCAAGGCCTGGCGCAAATGAGGGTCGTCGTCGATCAACACGACCTGAATGCGGTTGTCGATGGTCATGCACTTCGGTCCTCGGACGGTTGCAGGCTCACGCCCGGTGCGCCTGCGCGCAGCTTAAGTGTAATCAGGGCGCCGCCCTCCTTGTGGTTGGCGAACGACAGTTCACCACCGAAGGCGCGCATCAGGGTTTCGCAAATCGCCAGCCCCAAGCCGAGGCCCTGGGTGCGGGTCTTGGTGGTGTAGAACGGCTCGCTGGCGCGCCCGAGGGCTTCCATGCAAAAACCGGGGCCGTTGTCGCGAATGTACAGGTTGACGCCATCGGCCGTGGATTGGGCACTGAGCCAGAGTTTACGTGGCGGGCCTTTTTCCGTCAGGGCATCCAGGGCGTTGGCCAGCAAATTGCCGAGTACCTGGCGCAGGCGTGTTTCCCCAGCTTCGACCCACAGGGTGGCGGCGGGCAAGTCGCGGATCAGCTCGACTTCCATGCTGCGTCGACGCTTGGCCAGCAAGGCCAGGGCATCGTCCAGCGCCGGTTGCAGGGCGACGCTTTCCGGGGCATGCCGGTCGCGCCGGGCAAAGGCGCGCAGGTGGGCGATGATCGACGCCATGCGACCGGTCAATTCGCTGATTAGCTTGAGGTTGCCACGGGCATCGTCGGTGCGCTGGTGATCGAGCAACACTTCGGCGTTTTCCGCGTAGCTGCGAATCGCTGCCAGCGGCTGATTGAGTTCGTGGCTGATACTTGCCGACATAGTGCCCAGTGCCGACAATTTGCCGGCCTGCACCAGATCATCCTGGGCGCGTACCAGCTCCTGCTGTGCATGTTCACGTTCCAGCACTTCCTGTTTCAGGCGCCGGTTCAGGCCTTCGAGATCGCTGGTGCGCTCGGCAACCCGGCCTTCCAGTTCGCGGCGGGCTTTGGCTTCGAAAGCAATGCGCTCAAGATAATGGCGGCGGCGCTGCATCATCAGGCCAAGCAGCAGCATCAACACCAGCAGTGCTGCGCCACCGATAGCCACCACCGTGCGTACCGGGCGGTCGATCAAGGTGCGCGGGGCGAGGATGCTGACGTCCCAGCCGGTTTCGGCGATCTGCTGGGTCTGGGTCAGCCAGGCGTCTGGGTTGAGCTTCAGTGGTTTTGGATCGCGGGTTGGATAGGGCTGGATCGCAGTGATGGCCTTGCTTTCGTCCTCGCTCAACGGGCGGGTCGAGCGGAATCGCCACTCCGGTCGCGAGGTGAGAATGACGACGCCGTTGTGGTCGGTCAGCAGCAGTTGTTCCGGGGTTTTGCCCCACAGGCTTTCGGTGTGGTCGAGGTCGACCTTGACCACCAGCACACCAACTATTTTTTCACCGTCACGCACGCCAGCGGCGAAGAAGTAACCGCGCTTGGCCGAGGTCGTGCCCAGGCCGAAAAAACGCCCGAGCCGCCCGGCCATGGCTTCGCTGAAATACGGCCGGAAGGAAAAATTGCGCCCGACAAAACTATCGTGTTTGTCCCAGTTGGAGGCGGCCAGGGTCTTGCCAGTGGTGTCCATCAGGTACATGACTTCGGCACCGGTCTGGGCGGCGATGTTTTTCAGCAGGCGGTTGGCGTTGCCTTGAGTGACGCCATCGTCCGGTGCGCCGAGCACGGCGCGCAGGGCCGGCAGGTCGCCGAGGATCTGCGGCAACACTTCATAGCGATGCAGGGTACCCAGCAGGTTGGCGACGTAGAGGTCGAGGGTCTGACGATTCTGACTGGCCAGCTCGCTGCGGTAGTAACGCTCGGCAAGATGTTCCAGCGGCCACAACAACGGCGCCAGGCACAGTGCCAGCAGGGCCAGGCTGCGCCAACGGGGTCTGGGAGGGAGGGTCGGTTTCATGAGCAGCATGCGCCTGTGGGTACAGACGCATTATGCCTAGGCTTGCCCGCCTTGGGTCAGCTGCATCTTGATCGGCGAGCTTCAGCCGACCTTTCAGGCAAAGACGTCGGCATTTTTGAAAAATACCCCGGCCTGATCTTTCGCCGACAGCTGCGGCGTGCCTTGCAGTTGCCAGTCGATTGCCAGGTCCGGGTCGTCCCAGCGAATGCTGCGCTCGGCAGAGGGCGTGTAGTAGTCGGTGGTTTTGTAAAGAAACTCGGCAAACTCGCTCAAGACCACGAACCCGTGGGCGAAACCTTCCGGAACCCAGAGTTGGCGATGATTGTCGGCAGACAGGCACACCGCGACCCATTTACCGAAGTGAGGTGAGCTGCGACGGATGTCTACGGCGACGTCCAGCACTTCACCGACCGTGACGCGAACCAGTTTTCCCTGGGTATTTTCCAGTTGGTAATGCAGACCGCGCAGCACGCCCTTCTGCGAACGGGAGTGGTTGTCTTGAACGAATTCAGTGTCCAGTCCGGTGGCCTCTTTGAAAGCCCTGGCGTTGAAGCTCTCATAAAAGAAACCACGTTCGTCACCAAAGACCTTGGGTTCGAGGATCAGAACACCGGGCAGGTCGGTGGTCACTACATTCATGGCGGCTCTCCAGCAGTGTGCGTTTAATGGCCGCCATTCTTGCGCAAAGCGCCGACTGGGGCGAGTGCCCAAGTAAAAATCTACCGGCCTGTTCCAGCCCCTGAAAATGACCATTACCGGTTCCGGGGGGTTGCGTATCGCCCGAACCAGTGGCGATATAGGCGCCTAATAAAATTTCAGGGGTTGTTGTATGCCGCTCGCCACGTTGATTCATCGCGCCAGTTTGCCCAGCCCGCAGGTGTCTGCGGAGCAAGCGCTAGAGCTGCTGGAAGAACATTACGGGTTCAGCGGCAGGTTGCAGGCTCTTGGCAGCCAGCAAGACCTGAACTACCGCGTCGACAGCGAGCGGGGACGTTTCGTCCTGAAAATCTGCCGTGGCGACTACTCGGTAGTGGAGCTTCAGGCACAGCATGCCGGCCTCAAGCACTTGGGCGAGCATCCCGATGTCCATGTGCCGCGTGTCATCCCGGCGAATAACGGTGCAGACCTGCTGTCGCTGGAGGTGGGTGGCCAGGCGGTGCACGTTCGCCTGCTCGATTACATTGAAGGCCAGCCACTGACGAGCCTCGGCCATTTCAACCCGACGGTGGTGTCCGGCTTCGGTCGCCTGTGCGGTGAAATGGACCTGGCCCTGGCGGATTTCGACCATCCGGGGCTGGTGCGAACCCTGCAGTGGGACGCCCGCCATGCCCATGCCCTGATCGCGCATTTGCTGCCGGTGATCAAGGATGAAGCCCAGCGCAAACTGATCGTCGAAGCGTCCGGGCAAGCCGAGCGGCATTTGCAGCCACTGCAGGACAAACTGCCGGTGCAGGCCATTCACATGGACATCACCGACGACAACGTGGTGTGGCAGCGCGATGCGCAGCGCCATTGGCAATTGCAAGGCGTGATCGATTTCGGCGACCTGGTGCGCACCTGGCGCATTACCGATCTGTCGGTGACCTGTGCCGCGCTGCTGCATCATGGCGAGGGCGATCCGTTCTGTATTTTGCCGGCAATCCAGGCGTATCACGCGGTCAACCCGTTACAACACGAAGAGCTACTGGCGTTGTGGCCGCTGATCGTCGCCCGCGCGGCGGTGTTGGTGCTCAGCGGCGAACAGCAGGTCAGCATCGATCCGGGCAATGCCTACAGCCGCGACAACCTTATCCATGAATGGGAAATCTTCCGTGTGGCCACGTCGGTGCCGTTGGCGCTGATGGAAGCAGCGATCCTTACCGCCGTTGGCCAGAACCTGCCCACCATCGGCAGCGAAGGCTTCGCGCCGCTGTTACCGAGCCTGGTGGGACGTGAGTTCGCCTTGATCGACCTCGGTGTGCTCAGCCCGCATTTCGAGGCCGGGAACTGGGAGAACGAGGGGGTCGATCAGCGCCTGCTGGATGAAGCGGCCGCAGCACATGGCCTGGCGGCCAGTCGTTATGGGCAATACCGTCTGTCCCACACCCGCCCGGACAGCGCCGCTGAACCGGACACCTGCCCGCTGCACGTCGAGTTGCGAGTGCCTCAGGGCACGGCGGTCGAAGCGCCGTTTGCCGGGGTGGTGCACCAGCCATCGGTGGGCGTGTTGCAACTGGATGGCCCGCAACTGAGTGTGCGGCTTTGGGGTGTCACGCCGTCGCTGCATAGCGGCGCGGCCCTGGTCAAAGGCCAGGTGCTGGGTTCGGTCAGCGGGCCATTGATCGTGCAGTTGTGCCGTGGCGCGTCGATCGATGCGCCATTGTTCTGCACGCCATCACGCGCCGCCGCCTGGCAGGCGTTGTGCCCGTCACCTGCGGCGCTGCTGGGGTTGGCGTGTGACGCCGAAGCCGAGCTCGACGGAGCGACTTTGCTGGCCCGGCGCGATGCTAGCTTCGCCCGCACACAAAAACACTATTACGTTGATCCACCGCGCATCGAACGCGGCTGGCGCAACCATTTGATCGACATGCAGGGCCGCTCCTACCTCGACATGCTGAACAACGTAGCGGTATTGGGCCACGGCCATCCACGCATGGCGGCAGTCGCCAGCCGCCAGTGGTCGTTGCTCAACACCAACTCGCGCTTCAACTACGCAGCCGTGGCCGAGTTCTCCGAACGTTTGCTGAGGCTGTCCCCTGACGGCATGGACCGAGTGTTCCTGGTCAACAGCGGCAGCGAGGCCAACGACCTGGCGATTCGCCTGGCGTGGGCCTATAGCGGCGGTCGCGACATGCTCAGCGTGCTGGAGGCCTATCACGGCTGGACGGTGGGCGCGGATTCGGTGTCGACCTCGATCGCTGACAACCCCAAGGCCTTGAGCAGCCGCCCGGACTGGGTGCATCCGGTGACCGCACCAAACACCTATCGCGGTGAGTTCCGTGGCCCGGAAAGCACGCCGGATTATGTGCGCAGCGTCGAACACAACTTGGCGAAAATCGCCGAGCAGAAACGCCAACTGGCCGGTTTCATCTGCGAACCGGTGTACGGCAATGCTGGCGGGATCTCGCTGCCACCAGGCTATTTGAAACAAGTCTATGCCATGGTCCGGGCCAGGGGTGGCGTGTGCATCGCCGACGAAGTGCAGGTCGGCTACGGGCGCATGGGCGATTTCTTCTGGGGCTTCGAAGAGCAAGGCGTGGTGCCGGACATCATCACCATGGCCAAGGGCATGGGCAACGGCCAGCCACTGGGCGCGGTCATCACCCGTCGGGAAATCGCCGAGGCGCTGGAGGCCGAGGGTTACTTCTTCTCTTCCGCTGGCGGCAGCCCGGTCAGTTGCCAGGTCGGCATGGCCGTGCTGGATGTGATGCAAGAGGAAAAACTCTGGGAGAACGCCCAGGTCGTTGGCGGGCACTTCAAGAAGCGCCTCGAAGCATTGATCGATATTCATCCGCTAGTGGGTGCAGTGCACGGTTCCGGTTTCTATCTGGGCGTCGAGTTGATCCGCAACCGTGAAACCCTGGAGCCGGCCACCGAAGAAACCACCGCACTGTGCAATCGCTTGCGTGAGTTGGGGATCTTCATGCAACCGACCGGCGATTACCTGAACATCCTCAAGATCAAGCCGCCGATGGTCACTTCGCGCCAGAGCGTGGATTTCTTCGTGGACATGCTGTCGAAGGTGCTCGCAGAAGGGCTGTAAACACATCCCCCCTGTAAATGCGGGCCCATGTGGGAGCGAGCAAGCCCGCTCCCACATGGGGGTGGTGTTAATTCGATTGATATCGGCTTTTTATCGATTGTTTTTGTAATGGTGGATGTAAGGTGCTTTAAAAGCCGATATTTATCGGATATAAAGTGGCCAGTCCACGGCGTGTACCAATGCGCTTCCATTTCTGTCAGGTATCAATGTCACTCCGGAGTCCTGAGCCATGACCACGTTGAACAGCACCCCTCGCGCCGACGGTTTCTATATGCCAGCCGAATGGGCACCTCAAACCCAGACCTGGATGATCTGGCCCGAGCGCCCGGACAACTGGCGCCTGGGTGGCAAACCGGCACAAGCCGCTCATGTGGCAGTGGCCAAGGCCATCGCCCGTTTCGAACCTGTGACCGTGGCGGTTTCCGCCGGCCAGTACGAAAACGCTCGTGCCCGTCTGGACGTGCCGAATATTCGTGTGGTGGAAATGTCCAGCGACGACGCCTGGGTTCGCGACTCCGGTCCTACCTTCGTCATCAACAACAGTGGCGAAGTCCGTGGCGTGAACTGGGACTTCAATGCCTGGGGCGGTTTTGACGGCGGCCTGTATTCGCCGTGGAACCGTGACTCGCAGGTTGGTGGCAAGATCCTCGAAATCGAGCGCAGCCCCCGCTATCGCACCGAAGGCTTCGTGCTGGAAGGCGGTTCGATTCACGTCGACGGCGAAGGCACCCTGATCACCACCGAAGAATGCCTGCTCAACCGCAATCGCAATCCGCACATGAATCGAGCGGAAATCGAAGCGGTCCTGAGTGCAAATCTGGCTGTGGATAAGATCATCTGGCTGCCGGATGGCTTGTTCAACGACGAAACCGATGGCCATGTGGATAACTTCTGCTGCTACGTGCGCCCGGGTGAGGTGCTACTGGCCTGGACAGATGATCCGCAGGACCCGAACTACCCGCGCTGTCAGGCGGCGCTGAAAGCGCTGCAAAGCAGCACCGATGCCAAGGGGCGCCCGTTCACAGTGCACAAGATGCCGATCCCGGGTCCGCTGTTTGCGACCGAGGAAGAGTGTGCCGGTGTCGATCCGGTTGATGGTACGCAGGAACGTAATCCTACTGTTCGTCTGGCCGGTTCCTACGTGAACTTCCTGATCGTCAACGGCGGCATCATCGCGCCGAGCTTTGACGACCCGCAGGATGGTCCGGCAAAGGAAATCTTGCAGAACCTGTTCCCACAGCATGAAGTGGTAATGGTGCCTGGTCGCGAACTGTTACTGGGGGGCGGCAATATTCACTGTCTTACCCAGCAACAACCCGCGCCGCACAAGGAGTGAGTGCGGTCGTAACAGCTTGAGTTGATTACGAAAACCCTCAGGCGGTCGATCAGCCTCCCGCAATGCACAGAGCCCGCGGCCCTACAGGCCTGCGGGCTTTTTTGTATCTGCCGGGCCACATTTCAGAAACCTTGGCACAGCTCTTGTATCTCCGCTGTTGTAACTCGGGGGAGGGAGGACTTCTATGTTCTGTCATAAACCTTGGATAAGTTAGCCGCTCACAAACCGGGAGAGAGCGCTGAAATGAACGCCGAAGTGAACGTAGTGAGCGACAAGGCGTTGCATCCCCTGGCAGTAAATAGCGAATCGCTCCAGATCCTGGCGCACTGGTTCAAGTCCAATGGAATGCGTCAGATCAGCGAAACTGATCCGCGCCGGACAATGATCGAGCGTTACCCTGCTGGTTTATTCAGCGAGGCGGAACTGGATGCGTTGTGGGATGTGATGGAAGGATAAGAAAAACAACAACGGATTGAACAAAAAAACGCTGCCGGGATGGCAGCGTTTTTTTTCGCGCAGATTTGTGCAATCACCACGATCCCCTGTGTGAGAGAGCTTGCTCGCGATGGCGTCCGTTCAATCAATACAAATGTCGACGGACCCATCGCTATCGCGAGTTTCCACAGGGTTTTGTGTCGCAACCATTTGACCGATTCAAGCAACAGACTGAAAGCCAATCCGGCGTTTTTCCGGGTCCGCTACAGGCACTAACCTGCCGACATCGAATTTTCCTGAATTTCTGTCGGAGCTTTCCCATGATCCTGCACTACATCTACGACCCATTATGCGGCTGGTGCTACGGCGCCAAACCGCTGCTGAAGGCCGCCCAGGCTGTGATGCCTGTGATTGCCCATGGCGGTGGCATGATGATGGGGGCCAATCGGCAAAAGGTTTCGCCGCAACTGCGCAGTTACGTCATACCCCATGACCGGCGCATCGCCGAATACAGCGGGCAGCCATTCGGTGAAGACTATTTCGAAGGTTTGTTGCGTGATCACACCGCTGTGTTCGACTCGGCGCCACCCATCGCTGCGGTGCTGGCTGCCGAGCAAATGGGAGGTCACGGGCTGGAGTTGTTGGGGCGTTTGCAAAGTGCTCACTACGTGGAGGGGCGCCGCATCGCCGACGAATCGGTACTGTTTGAACTGGCCCACGGCATGGGGCTGGACCGTCAAACCTTCGAAAGAGCCTTCAGGGCGGCCGACACCGAAGGCCATATCAGGAACAGCCGGGCGCTTTTGGCCAAGATCGGCGGGCAGGGCTTCCCGACCCTGGCGCTTGAGCACAATGATCAATTCACCCTGATCGATATCGGGCCTTGGCTGGGCAAACCCCAGGCATTTGCGCAGTGGCTGAGTCAGTCGCTGCCCGATCAGGGATCATCCATTTCCGTAGCAGCCTGTGGCCTCGATGGCTGCAGTAATTGAACATTCCTGCTGCGTAAAGCAATTTCTTAGACGGTTTTCGCCTGTTTTTAGAAGATTCATGAAATTGACACATTGTTAAGGGCGCAGCTACGATTCGGCCCAACGCCTGTGGCCAACCGCCACGATCAAAAATTATAAAAAGGCCCGCCGCGAGAAATCGTGGGCGGGCCTTTTTGTTTTCGTCATGAAAAAAGAGCGCGATAGCGCCGTTTAGGCCGTTCGACACAGCGCGTATCAACCGGAAATAAGGAAAAGAACAAAATGTTGAACAAGCGAATCAGTCTGATCGCTCTGGGGATGTTGAGTGCGACACCGGCCATGGCGAACGACCAAGCCGAATCCAAGGGTTTTGTTGAAGACAGCAGCCTCAAAGTGCTGCTGCGCAATGCTTACATCAATCGTGACTACAAAGACGGCAACCCGGATAAATCCGAGTGGGGCCAGGCGGCCATCGGCACGTTCTCGTCCGGCTTCACCCAAGGCACCGTGGGCGTGGGTGTGGACGCTTTCGGGTTGTACGCTCTGAACCTGGAGCGCAACGAAGACCGTAGCGGCGCGCAAGGTATCGATTTCTTCAAAAAGGGCGACAGCGGCCAGCCGGCTAACGATCTGTCCAAGGGCGGCGCGGCGATCAAGTTCCGCCTGTCCAGCACCACCCTGACCTACGGCGACCAGATGCCGGCCCTGCCGGTGCTGAACTACGACAATTCGCGCCTGCTGCCGGAAAGCTACACCGGCACTCTGATCACCTCCAAGGAGATCAAAGGCCTGCAACTGGACGCAGGCCGCTTCACCGCCGAATCGCGCAAAAGCGCCGAAGGGCGTGACAGCGGTGGCTTGAAGTCGATCAACGTCTTGGGCGGTAGCTACCAGTTCACCGAGCAATTCAAGGCTGCGCTCTACGCTTCCGACGTCGAAGACGTATTGAAGAAACAATACGTGAACGCCAACTACGTGTTCCCGATCGACAAGGACCAGTCCCTGACCCTGGACTTCAACGGCTACCGCACCAAGCTGGAAGATTCCTACGTCCGCGAAAACGGTATTACCGGCGACGACAACAAGATCTGGAGCCTGGCGGCCACCTTCATCACCGGCCCGCACTCGTTCACCCTCGCACACCAGCGCAGCACCGGCGACAGCAACCTGGGCTACGCCTATGGCGGCTACCAGAAAGATCAAGGTCGCGTCGGCGACGGTGGCAACACCATCTACCTGGCGAACTCCTACTGGTCCGACTTCAACGCCGAAGACGAACGCAGCTGGCAAGTCGGCTACGGCCTGGACTTCAGCACCTTCGGTGTACCGGGCCTGAGCTACAACGTGGCCTACGTGCGCGGTGACAACATCACCACCTCCACCAGCGAAGGCGGCACCGAGCGCGAAATCTTCAACCAGTTCAAATACGTCGTCCAAAGCGGCCCGGCCAAAGACCTCAGCGTGAAACTGCGCAGCTCGGTCCTGCGCGTGTCGCAGAAGTCGAGCGAGTACAACGTCAGCGGCAACGAAGTGCGAGTGTTTGTGGATTACCCGATCAACGTCTTTTGATGATGGGGTGTGGTTTCGAGGCCTGATGCAAGGCTGAGAAAAAAGAAAAAGCCCCGACTGGTTCGGGGTTTTTTCAATGCGAAATCATTACACCACGTAACGAATGAAGTTCCCGCCCCCACCTTTATCCCATCCTGCCAACGCCATACATTCACCTCCAACGCCTCTCCCATCATCCCGACGGGAAGGTCACTGGAGTTGCCCTCATGCCTTTCGTAACTGTACGCATCACCCGCGATGGCGTTACCACTGAGCAGAAAGCTCAGGTGATTGCCGAGATCACTGAAACACTGGAGCGCGTCCTCAATAAACGCCCTGACCTGACCCACATCGTGATCGAGGAAGTCGACACCGATAACTGGGGTTACGCCGGCATCACCACCACCCAGTACCGCAAGCTACTGGCGGAGACGGAAGGGCAGTCATGACGTCGTCCGTCACCATCGATTTTATCTCCGATGTGGTGTGCCCCTGGTGCGCACTGGGGGCGACGGCGCTGGAGCAAGCGATCGAGAACGTGGCCGGGGAAGTCTCGGTCGAGCTGACCTACAAGCCGTTCGAGTTGAACCCGGACATGCCGGCCGAAGGTGAGCAAGCGGTCGAGCACCTGATGCGCAAGTACAGGAGAACGGCCGACGACGTCGCCGCCGGCAAAGCCATGCAGATCGCTCGCGGCGAGGCCATCGGCTTCAAGTTCGATCTGGAGAAGCGCACGCATTTCTACAACACCTTCGATGCGCACCGATTGTTGCTGTGGGCGTTGCAGGAAGGGCGGCAAGTCGAGCTGAAGAAGGTGCTGCTACGGGCCTATTTCAGCGAAGGCCAGAACCCGAGCGATCACTCGACGCTGGTGCGTCTGGCGACTGAAGCAGGGCTGGATGCGGCAGGTGCGAGAGAGGTGCTGACGTCCGACGCATTCGCCAGCGAAGTGCGTGAGCTTGAAATCTATTACCGCCAGCACGGCATCAACTCGGTCCCGGCCATGGTGCTGAACGGTCGCCACCTGGTGTCCGGTTCGCAATCGGTCGAGTACTACGAACAGATGTTGAGACAAATGGCGAACGCCCCGGCCGAAGCCTGATTACAGATTTCTACCCCACTTTTAATTGTCAGAGGTCTTCATCATGAGCATTTCGAAAAAAGTCATCGTTATCACCGGCGCATCCCAGGGGCTCGGCGACGGTATGGTCAAAGCCTTTCGTGAACTCGGTTACCGGATCGTCGCCACTTCGCGTTCGATCAAGCCGTCTACCGATCCGGACATTCTCACCGTGGCCGGTGACATCGGCGAGCCGGAAACCGCCCAGCGCGTCATCCGTGAAGCCATCTCCCGTTTCGGTCGCATCGATACCCTGGTCAACAACGCCGGGATCTTCATCGCCAAGCCGTTCACCGCATATACCGCAGAGGACTACGCCAATGTGTTGTCGGTGAACGTCAATGGCTTCTTCTACATCACTCAGCTCGCCATCGCCGAGATGGAAAAGCAGGGCAGCGGCCACGTCGTCAACATCACCACCAGCCTGGTGGACCACGCCATCGACGGCGTGCCATCGGTGTTGGCTTCACTGACCAAGGGCGGCCTCAACGCGGCAACCAAATCCCTGGCCATCGAATACGCCAAGCGCGGGATCCGGGTGAACGCGGTCAGCCCCGGCATCATCAAGACCCCGATGCACGGCGAAGAAACCCATGCCGCACTGGGCAATCTGCACCCGGTCGGACATATGGGCGAGATCGATGATATTGCGCAAGCGGTCGTGTATCTGGACGGCGCCAAGTTTGTTACCGGCGAAATCCTCCACGTGGACGGTGGTCAGAGCGCGGGACATTAAAAGCGCCTTTCCAAACCCCGGAAACAACCAAGCCCCTGCATTTCTGCAGGGGCTTTGTTTTGTAGGGTGCCGGCAGGAAAAGCACGATGAATCAATCCGCTACGAGGAGCGCTTCACCAGACCGTACATCTAGATTATGATCGCGCAGCCGCCTGACCGTAATCCTCTATACTACGGGCCATTCCCCCGATCGCTACCCCGATTCTACCTCGTTTGGCAGCAAATGCCGCGTTGGGCCTCCCGCACTGGCACCAGTTATCCCAAGCGTATTGCGAATACTAGAAAAGATGATCTTTATAAAAAATAATAAGCTTTTCTCCTGCTTATACTTGCTGGCAGTCGTCATAACCATCGGCGTGGTGTACTCACTGGGCTTCCGGGAAGCGGCAAGCCAGATTGCGATCGCGCCCGAGCGCCTGAGAAACTTTACGTTCCCCATCTGGGAGCAACACGCTTTTTCGCAGCACGGTTTCCTCGTCTTCTATTCGATGGAGGACTACGCAAAAAAGATCGCGTATTCCAACCACTCCACTGCTTATCTGTTCTACATGTACGCCCTCTATAAAGTGGAAATGTATGTGCAGGCATTACCGATGAGAGTGACAGGGGCTTTCCTGAACATCATTTCGCTGGCAGGCGTTACGTTCTTTTTTCTGTCCCGCCTGGTGGAAAAGCGCCTGGCATTCGGTCAGGGCCTGCTGATTCTGTTATCGGTCGTATTCATGGTGTCGATGCCGGGATTCTGGATTTCTTCGGCCAGATTCAACGTCGACAATACGTTCCCATTGATATTTGCGTTCCAGGCGCTGGCTGCGTTTTTGATCTGGAAAAATCGGGAACGATCCGGAGCGGTCATGACAGTGATCGTGTTGTTTGCCGTGTTTTCTCCGATCTCGGCGGCGTTGCTGGGTGCCGCCTTGCTGGTTTGGGCATGCCGCAGCGACGGTCTCGACAGACGGATGTGTCGTCTGGCATTGGTGGCCCTCGTTGCGGCCGTTGCCTTCTATCTGCCGTCCCCACTGATATCGAAGGCACTGGGTTTCACCTCGTCCAACAGCGGCTGGCTGTTTCGCGCTGGTCTGGATGGCGACACCACTTATTTCACCAACATCGTGAAGTCGGTACTTGTTCCGCAGTTCCCGCGGCCATTTCCGACCATTGCCGTGCCGATCCTGTTCCTGGTGGCCCAGTTAGCCTGTTTGCGCATGATCAAACGGCGTGAACCTGCCAGCGTTGCGGCACCGGCGGGGACCTCCCCGTTGGCCGGCATCCGCATGTTCTACTACCTGCTTTTTTCACAATACGTGATGACCAGCCTGCTGTGGCCGCAGGCCGTTGCCATTCATCCGTACCTGTATGACTACCTGCTGATGGCACCGGTTTTCGTCGCGATTGTTCTGAATTTTGCGTTCAAACCTTCACCGGCTGCGTTGCGTTTCTGGGCGCTGACGCTGTTGTTCTGCATTTCCTTTCATCTCCAGCAGGTCGCGCAGGCAAAATGCCAGGGGTGTTACTTCCCGGGCGCCTGGGACGCGAGCAGCAAGCAGCCATGAAGATCGTCGCCATTCTTCAGTCGAACTACATACCCTGGAAGGGCTATTTCGACATGATCGCTGCGGTCGATGAGTTCATCCTCTACGACGACATGCAGTTCACCAAGAACGACTGGCGCAATCGCAACCTGATCAAGACGCCGCAAGGCGTCCAGTGGCTCAGCGTGCCTGTCGGGCAAGGCATCAGTCGCCGCATTCGCGATGTCGAGCTGGCGCCCGCCTGGCAGGCCAAGCACTGGAAAACGCTGCAGAGCAACTATCGGCGAGCGCCGTTCTTCGATGAGGTTGCCCAGTGGCTTGAGCCGCTCTATCTGGTGGAGACCCACACGGGTCTGTCGTCGATGAACCGGAAGTTCATGGAAGCGATTTGCCGATACATCGGTATTGAAACCCGCATTACGAATTGCTGGGACTATATGTCTGCCGGCGACAAAACCCGGACTGCCCGCCTGGTGGACCTTTGTCAGCAGGCCGGTGCGACGCAATACCTGTCGGGACCGGCGGCAAAGGACTACATCGAGGCGCCGCTGTTCGACGACGCCGGCATTGCGCTGCAATGGTTCGATTACGCCGGTTTCCCCGAGTATCCGCAACTCTGGGGGGAATTCACCCATGGCGTCACCGTCCTGGATCTGCTGTTCAATTGCGGCAAGGACGCGCGCCGTTACATGAGGCATGTCAAAGCATGAGGCTGTCCATCGTCGCCACGCTTTACCGCTCGGCCAAGTTCGTCGAGGAGTTCCATCGCCGTGCAAGCCAGGCGGCACAACAATTGGTCGGAGACGATTACGAGATCGTACTGGTCAACGACGGCTCGCCCGATTCAAGCCTGGAACTGGCCGTCCAGTTGAGCGAAGCCGATCACCATGTGGTGGTCGTCGATCTCTCGCGCAACTTCGGCCATCACAAGGCCATGATGACGGGCCTGCGACATGCCCGCGGTGAACGTGTCTTCCTGCTCGATAGCGACCTGGAGGAAGATCCGGCATGGTTGCTCTCGTTCAGCGAGCAGATGGAGCGCGAAAAGGTCGATGTGGTCTACGGTGTCCAGCAGCAGCGAAAAGGCAAGCACTTCGAGCGCTGGACCGGGCAGGTGTTCTACAAACTCTTCCGTTTCCTCAGCGGGCTGGATATGCCCGACAATATCGTCGTCGCCAGGCTGATGTCGCGCCGCTATGTTGACGCACTGATTCAGCACGACGAGCGCGAGTTGTTCATGGCGGGTCTGTGGGTCATCACCGGCTTCGATCAGCGTGCGCAGGTCATCGACAAGCGCAGTCGCGACGAGACGACCTACACGCTGGGAAAGAAAGTGGCGCAACTGGTCAATTCGATTACTTCCTTCAGCAGTGCACCGCTGGTGGGAATCTTCGGCGTGGGCTGCGCGATCTTCCTGCTGTCGGCCGCCTACACGAGCTTTCTCGTCGTCAACTGGCTGCTCCTGGCGAACCCACCCAGCGGCTATACGTCGCTGATGGCTTCGATCTGGCTGCTCGGCGGCCTGATCATCGCATTCGTCGGCGTGGTCGGGATTTATCTCGCCAAGATCTATTCCGAAGTCAAGCAGAGACCCTACACTATCGTCCGCCATGTCTACCGTCAGGCTGAGGCGCGGAGCATCGAATGAAAAAACTCATTATTTTTGGTCTCACCGACGCCGCCGAGCTCGCACTTTATTATTTTTCCAACGACTCCAGCTATCAGGTCGAGGCGTTTGCCGTCGATCCCGCCTACATGCCGGCCGACAAGAGCTTCAAGGGATTTCCGGTGGTGGCATTCGATGAAGTCACCCAGATCTACCCGCCAGACCGGTATGTCTTTTTCGTCGCGCTCGGCTATTCCAAGCTCAACCAGATCCGCAAGGAAAAATATCTGGCAGTCAAGGCGCTGGGCTACGAAATGGTCAGCTACATCAGTTCGCGAGCCACGTTGCTGACAGAGGACATCGGCGAGAACTGCTTCATCCTCGAAGACAATACCGTTCAGCCCTTTGTGCGCATCGGCAACAATGTGACCATGTGGAGCGGCAATCATGTCGGACATCATTCGCATATCGAGGACCACTGTTTCCTGGCCTCGCACATCGTCGTATCCGGCCGTGTGACGATCGGGGAAAGCTGTTTTCTCGGCGTCAACGCGACCCTTCGCGATCACGTCACCATCGGCGAGAAATCCATCATCGGCGCCGGCGCCCTGATTCTTGGAGATGTCGCTGCCGAAGGCGTATACGTTGGACAAGCCACCGAACGGTCGCGCGTGCCGAGTACCCGCGTCAGGAACATCTAAAGAACCTCATCATTGGCGTGAAGAAATCCCATGTGGAAAAAACTAGGAAAGGTATTCTGCGCAGAAGGGCAGAGCGATTGGTTGTATTCTCACGCGATGATTCCCATTGCTGAGCAGATGGACGGCGACCTGTATCGCATCTATTTCTCATCACGTGACAAGACTAATCGCGGCCACGGTGGCTTCCTCGAGATCGATATGCGGGACCCGACCAAGGTCTTGCGCGTCCATCCGGATCCGGTCCTCGAACCGGGCGACCTCGGATGTTTCGACGACAGTGGCGCCTTGCCCAATTCGATCGTCAACGTCGGTGGCCGCAAACTGCTGTACTACACCGGGATCAACCTGGGCGTGACGGTAAAGATCCGCAATTCCATCGGCCTGGCCGAATGGAACGAGGCCACCCAGCGCTTCGAGAGGCTGTTCCGCGGTCCCGTCATCGACCGCACCCGCGATCTTCCTCATTTCGTCGCCACCCCTGAGGTGCAGTTCGAGGCCGGACGATTCAGGGCCTGGTTCACCTCCTGTGTGCGATGGGAGCAAGGCCCTTCGGAAGCGAAGCACTTCTATCATCTCGAGTATGCTGAGTCCGCCGACGGGATCGAGTGGGACCGCAACGGCACGGTTGCCATCGAGTTCCGTGACGAACACGAGTACGCCCTGGGTGTTCCACGCGTGCTCAAGGATGCGGATATGTACCGGATGTGGTTCTGCTCCCGGGCCACGAAGGACTGCCCCCACCTACCGGATCCGCTACGCGACCTCGTCCGATGGCGTGCAATGGACGCGACACGATGAGCAGGTGGGAATCGACGTATCGGAATCGGGTTGGGATTCGGAGATGATCTGTTACCCGTTCGTCTTCGATCATGCCGGTCGACGCTACATGCTTTATAACGGCAACGGCTATGGCAAGACGGGTTTCGGGATTGCTGTCTGGGGAGACGAGTGATTCTAATGCAGCGCTGGCGGCCCGTGATCAGGCCCATTCTCCGTTACGCAGTCGTCGGCGTCGCCTGCAATGCCATCGGTTATGCGGCCTACCTGGCATTGACGTGGCTGGGCATCCCATTCAAGCTGGCCATGAGCTTCCTGTACGTGCTTGGCATCTGCATCAGCTTCCTGGGCAACCGCAACTGGGCGTTCGAGCATCGCGGCAACGTCGTGGGGACGGCATGGCGCTTCGGCTTGGCGCACGCAGCCGGCTACTTGCTCAACCTGGCCTTGCTAACCGTGTTTGTCGACAAGCTGGGATATCCTCATCAGTGGGTCCAGGCCGCTGCCATTTTCGTTGTAGGAGGTTTCTTGTTCGTCGTCTTCAAGTTATTCGTCTTTCGTCATGACCAACCGGATGGGAACCAGGCGTGAAGATCTGTTCTGAATGCGAGACGCCGTACGCCTCGGAGCAATGGACATGCCTCCAGTGTGGACATCAGGTGGCTCGAAAGAACGGTTTTGCCGCGTTTGCGCCAGAACTCGAGGACAAGCAAGAGGGCTTCAAGGCCGACTTCTACGAGACCTACGCGCATCTTGAAAGCGGCCATTTCTGGTTCCGGGCGCGTGGCAGGTTGATTACATGGGTGCTGATGAAATATGCGCCGCGCATGCGTTCATTTCTGGAAATCGGGTGCGGTACCGGCTTCATTCTGAGTCGGGTCGCCGTGGCGTTTCCGAAGGCCAGGTTGCTTGGCAGTGAGATGTTCTCGACCGGACTGAAGTTTGCCTCCTCTCGCTTGCCCAGTGCGGAGTTCGTGCAGATGGATGCGCGCGATATCCCTTACATCGACGAGTTCGAAGCGATTGGCGCGTTCGATGTCATCGAGCACATCGAGGCGGATACCGTGGTGCTCCAGCAGATGCACCGTGCCCTGAAGCCCGGGGGAATCATGCTGTTGACCGTGCCCCAGCATCAGTGGCTGTGGAGCCAGGTGGATGAATATTCCTGCCACGTGCGGCGCTACGATGCCGCCGACCTGCATCGCAAGGTGGAAGAGGCGGGGTTTTCCGTCGTGCGCAGCACATCGTTCGTCTCGTTACTGCTGCCGGCGATGATGATTTCACGCGGCGCCAAGAAGCAACAGCGGGGCGATACGAGCGAGACCGCCGAATTAGCGGTACCCAAGGCGCTCAATGTGCTGTTTGGTTTCGTGATGTGGCTGGAGTGTTTGCTCATCAAGGTGGGAGTGAGTTTTCCGGTCGGTGCTTCCAGGCTGCTTGTCGTCCGGAAAAAGAGTTGATGCCCCCCGACTTTGCATAACGACGTGAGTCTAGTTCGACCCGATTAAAATTTGCGTGCGAAGGCTCAAATGATGGAAGACAAAACGATCCAGTTCAATCGCCCCTACATGACGGGGAAAGAACTTTATTACATCGCTGAAGCCAAGTTCGGCAATATCCTCGCCGGTGATGGCCCGTTCACCAAGCGGTGCCATGAGTGGATGATCGAACGTACCGGTTCGAGCAAGGCCTTGCTGACCCACTCGTGCACGGCAGCGCTGGAAATGTCCGCGTTGTTGTTGGACATCCAGTCGGGCGACGAGGTCATCATGCCCTCGTTCACGTTCGTTTCCACGGCCAATGCTTTCGTTTTGCGCGGTGGCGTTCCCGTGTTCGTCGATATCCGTCCGGATACCCTGAACCTGGATGAGACGCTGATCGAGGCGGCCATCACGCCACGCACCAAGGCAATCGTGCCGGTTCATTATGCTGGCGTGAGTTGCGAGATGGATACGATCATGGAGATCGCCCAGCGTCACAACCTGAAAGTGGTCGAGGATGCGGCGCAGGGGGTCATGGCCGCTTACAAGGGGCGGGCTCTGGGCAGTATCGGGGACTTTGGCGCCTTCAGCTTCCATGAGACCAAGAACGTCATTTCGGGCGAGGGCGGCGCATTGCTCGTCAATGATCCTGCGTATGTGTTGCGCGCAGAAATCATCCGCGAAAAAGGCACTGACCGTAGCCGTTTCTTCCGCGGCGAGGTCGACAAATACACTTGGCAGGAAGTCGGGTCGTCATTCCTTCCAGGGGACGTGACTGCCGCGTTTCTCTGGGCGCAGTTGGAAGAGGCCGAACACATCACGCAGGCGCGGCTTGCCATCTGGCAGCGGTATCACGAATTGCTGGCGCCGCTGGAAACCAGCGGGGCGCTGCGCCGTCCTATCGTCCCGGCCGACTGCCAGCACAACGCGCACATGTACTACGTGCTGCTGCCCGCAGACGTGCCGCGACAACCGGTGCTCGATGGCCTCAAGCGAGAGGGAATCAATTCGGTCTTCCATTACGTGCCCCTGCACTCCTCGCCGGCTGGCCAGCGTTACGGTCGTGTCCATGGCGCCATGGACAACACGGTGAGCCTCTCGGAACGCTTGCTGCGACTGCCACTATGGGTAGGTATGTCGGTCGAGCAGCAGGAACGTGTGGTGGAAGTCTTGCGGGGCGAACTGTGTCGCTGATTCGATAAGCACTCTTGCCGGAGTTCGGCACGATCCCGAGTCCGAGTTTTATCGCAGCAGTTTTCGGCTCGGCGCGTTCTTTGTAGCCCAGGAAGGCCAAGCACTCCGCCAGTGTGCGTGCTTGTCGCGTGAGAAACCGCCTCGGGCAAGTTGGTTTCGTTCAGTTTGAACAGCAGGGAGGGGGTGGCAGCGAGGTGCCAGTCAAAAAGGCTGTCGCCAGCTCCAGTCAACTGAGAAGCTGTGACCAAATCCGGTGTGAAACCCCAGAAACGAAAAAGGCCCACCGTAAGGTGAGCCTAAGTCGTTGTTCTGTATGGTGCGGCACCAGGAATCGAACCCGGGACCTACTGATTACAAGTCAGAGGGTTCAATGATACCCACTGATTTACGAATCTCTATCAGCCTATACAGAATGGGGCTTTCAGCCTATTCTTGCCTTTACGGGGTTACACGAAAATTCACCATTTTCGGTCTGAAACGTAACCCCAGCGTAACCCCGTAACTGGCGAGGAAGACATGAGCAACGAAAGCCATATCTCATTCAGCAAGGAACGACTGACCGCATTGCCGACACCCGAGTCCGGCAAGCGCGCCACTTATCACGACACCAAGATTCAGGGCCTACAGCTTCGAGTGTCGTTCACTGGCGTAAAAACCTTTTCCGTCTATCGCCGGATGAAAGGAGGCCAGCCGGAGCGGGTCACGCTCGGCCGCTTCCCAAGTATGACCGTCGAGCAGGCTCGCAAGCAGGCCACGGCCATCAATGCGGAGATTGAGGCCGGCGCTAATCCGGCAGCCGTTCGCCGCGCCATCCGCGAGGAGCCGACCTTTGCCGAGATGCTGGCCGAGATGCTGGAGAAGAAAAAAAAGCGCGATGGCTCTCCGATCACCGAGCGTACAAAAAAGGACTACCTGGATACCGCACGGCTTCACATGGTGGCCATCGCCAACAACAAGCTGTCGCACATCACCCGATCTGAGGTGAAGGCGATTCACAGCAAGGCAAGCAAGAAAAGCGCACGCCAAGCGGACAAAGCCGTCGCCATCATTTCGTCGGTTTTCAACTACGCAGCCGAACATGAACATTTCAGCGATACAAACCCGGCCAGCCGCATTCAGAAAAACATGGTGGTGTCGCGTGACCGCTTCGCCCAGGCCGCGGAGCTACCCTATTTGTTCGCCGCCATCGGCGAGTCAAGTTTAAGCGACTTCTTTTTGCTGGCGCTGCTCACTGGTGCGCGCCGCTCGAACGTACAAGCAATGGCCTGGCGCGACCTCGACCTAGAGACCCGCGTCTGGCGCATCGAAATGACGAAGAACGGCACACCGCAGAACGTCACTTTATCGCCCGAGGCCGTGGCCGCACTCAAGGCCCGCAAGCGCACGACCGGCACATCTCCTTTCGTGTTTCCGGGTGAGGGTAAGACTGGCCATCTGGTCGAGCCAAAAAAGGCTTGGGCGGCCGTCCTACTGCGCGCCAGCCTGCGCCGCCTTATCGACCATCTGAGCGAGCTCGGCAAGCTGTCTACCAAGGAGCGCAAACAGGCCAGCCAAGAGATCACAACTGCGCCAACCGCCGCAGAGAAGCGTTATCGGTCGATTGCCGCTGCGCTAAAAGTCGACCCGGCGCTCTATGACATGACTGACCTGCGCATCCATGATCTGCGGCGCACCCTTGGGAGCTGGCAAGCCAAGACCGGCGCATCGTTGGCGATCATCGGGAAGTCGCTCAATCACAAGACGCACCAAGCCACGGCGATCTATGCCCGTCTCGACCTCGACCCGGTGCGCCAGTCTGTCGAGACGGCGACGAATGCCATGCTAGAAGCTGCGGGGATCAAACAGGCTGCTTCAGTGGTGTTGATTTCGAACCAGAGCCGCAAATAACCGAACCACCACCCGCTTGACTGGACACTTTTAAAAGAAGCTCCCTGAGGGTGTTATGGTTTTTTACGAAACTGAGCTGGAAGGTAATGGGCTTGAAGTGAATTTGGAAAGCCCCGAGTTCGAAGGGGTTGCGATCGACTATTACAACTTCACCAAGATTGTGGAACCGGACCAGTACGACGGGCTTCCTCTGAAAGATTTCGGAAGCGGTTTTGAGGTCAGGAAAGAAGGTGGTGTCTTCTTGAAGATACCGGATGAAGCGGTATTGGCTGCCCTAGCGACAGATGAGCGGAAAGTGCTTTTTCGGCATCCCAAAGGGCGGCCTGCTGAGCCGGTACTCGCCTTCCCATTCACATTACGGGAACTCAAGGTTTTTCTTGATTGGGCAGCAAATGTTGGCCATGAAGTGCCCATCAATGGAGACGCGCTGCTTGAGGTGATTGAGGCACAGAAGACCCAGCCGACGCTGGATGCCTCTAGCTCCGCCATTGCTCCGAATCAGTCCGACGCATCACTGGGAGAGTATTACCGCAAGCAAAATCGGGACTTTGCCGAGAGGAATCAAGAGCGACATGAGGCTAGAGACATCGAGCACCAGCGATGGCGCAATACCGCCGATGAGATTCAGCGACTACGGAAAAAGCCCGCCAGCCTTCGAGAGCTTGCGGTTCTGGTGAAAGAGCGTCTCAACCTACCTGACTCACAAAATACGATCCGCAAGCGCCTCGGCAAACAAAGCTTGGGTAACGGGTAGGGGATAAGTGGATAGTGGGCTGGATACGTCGGCCTTATCCAAAGAAGCCAACAAAAATCGGCTCCGATCTATACATCGATACGGAGCTGTCCCAATGCGAACCAATATTGACGCCATCAAAGCCGAGATCCTCGCAGCACTTGGCTGTAACCCGCTCAACCCACCCGTTCAAGTAGACGACAAGCAAGCCGCCCACGCTCTTGGCGTTAAACCGAACACTCTCGCAGTGTGGCGTTCGACCGGTCGCTACAACCTGCCTTTCCTCAAGGTAGGCCGTCTGGTGAAGTACCGCGTCAGCGACCTTGCCACGTTCCTGGCCAGCCGCACCGCCAACCATACCGGCGAGGAGCGCGCGTAATGAAAAAGAGCCGCCTCCAATCCCAGCAGAGCAGCACGTCGCAAGGCCAGCCTGACACCGAACCTCCAAGCAAGATCGTCCGCATTCTGGCCGTTCTGCGGTCGGGTATCAGCCTTAACCGCTTCGAGGCTGAGCGCATTGGTGACCATTGCCTGCCTAGCACTATTTCGGAGTTGGGCCGCTGTCACGGCCTGATCATTGATCGCCATTTTGAGCGCGTCCCGAACCGCTTTGGCGACCCTTGCCTGGTGAAGCGCTATAACCTGCCGTCCAGTGAGCACGACAAGACGGACAAGGTGCTGGCCTACCTGAAACACAAAACCCGTGTCACCACTGAGGGTGAATCCAATGACTAACCCGCGCACCCGCCTGGCCGTGCTGGCCCCGGCTTGTCTGATGAAAGTCGCCGTCTGGATTCATCGTCACCCGCAGGTCGTCGAGTTGTTGATGCTGGCCACTGTTGTTGGCCTGATCGCGCTGGAGGACAAACTGACCAAAGCCCTGGCACTCTAATGACCGTCACCGTCGAGAAGTTGCTCGCCCGAGGAGACGAAATCAGTATCGAGAATGGCCAGCTCGTCATTCGCCCCTCCAGTGGTATGCCTGTACCTCAGGATTGGTGGGACAAATATTCACCAGCTCTTCTGCGCGAAATCCTGCTCGCACTTGGGATGGAAGCATATGAGTATGGCGGCTATTCGACGGGGTTGTATGGCCATCACAAGGCGGCTGGCGTGACGGTACAGTTTCCGTCGTTTGTAGATGGCATGAAAACCCATGCCATCTTCAACGCGAACCTGAATCGTGACCGTACCACCAAGGCAGGGGCAAAAGGCTCGCCTTTGCCGAAAGGGCACTTTCGCGTTAGCTCGCGCAGCCATCTCTTTAAGTTCTGGCAATCAACCGGGCTTTCCACGCCCAAGCGTCTTTCTTCGCTCCATGATTATCTGGGCAACCTGCGGCGCATCCTGTTTACAGCAGATATCGTAGCCGGCCGCAAAAATCGGCTGGACACCGGGACTCTGCGCCCGCTTTCCATCACTACTGCTGAGGTGCGCAAAGCCTTTCAGCCGGACAACGGACGGACACCCTCCGGACAAGTGACGGACAACTGCCGGACAGTGGTGCCGGACAAGGATTCGGCTCCAGCCCAGCAAAATCAGGGATTTCAGCCAAAACCAAGTACGTGTACAGAAAACCACGTAAAAACGGTAATCAGTACATGCGTGTACACGGTAGCTACTGAGCCTGACCGTCCACGCAAACAACCGGCAGAACAAACAGAGGAGGAATGGCTGGCTGAATGCTTTCCAGCCGATAGCTACAACACAACGGACCTGTAAGCCCCGAAACGCCCACTCACCTTGGGAGGTACTGCGGCCAGCCCTTCATGCCTGAGCCGCAGCCTCGCGCGCGTACTGCTCTCGAAACTCGGGATGCCAATCGCGGATCGCTAGAAACCAGACGAGTATTGGCAATCGATGAGAGCTATTGGGCGAGGGAGACGAAAGGCATCGTCGATGCGCTCCTATACTGATGCGGTTCAGTATCCAAGGAGCTACCGTCGAAGTGGGCGTACATGCCAATCTGGCAGTAATATCTATGAACAGTATTGATAAGTTGAGCTCATGAGATTCCATCCAGATGGTCCCTCCATACCGGATATCCTTCTAGAACGCTGTGATGCTGGTCGTGTCGTGTTTCTGTGCGGTGCCGGAGTTTCGTTGCCATCTGGAATGCCGACCTTTGTCGGCCTCACTCGATACGTCATAGAATTCTTCGACCCGCCAGGCGACTCAGAAATCATGGCCGCGTTTCGACCATGGCTGGACGGTCAATCTGCAGCGAATGTCCCACTCGACCAAATCTTCAACCTCCTCCACCTTGAATACGGCAAGGATGAAGTCAACGCATTGGTCACCGAGCGGCTGAGTGCTCCCTTGGAAATCAAAGATTTTGGACGTGAGCACAGTCTGATCAAGCGTATTTCTTCGAGCCAGAGCGACGTGCCGCAGATTGTCACGACGAACTTCGACCGATTGTTCGAGGCAGGGCAGGAGGGAGAGCATTTGGTCCGGCATGTGCCGCCTGCTTTTCCCGACTTGAGCTTTGGATCGAAGATAGAGGGGATCACGTATCTACACGGGCGACTGGTAGACGCAGCCTCTGAAAGTCATCCCTACGTGCTGAGCAGCGCGGACTTCGGACGCGCCTACCTCTCAGAAGGGTGGGCCACCAACTTCATCAGGCACCTCCTTGCGCGATATACCGTGGTTTTGGTCGGCTATCAGGCGGAAGACCCACCAATCAAATATCTTCTTCAGGGTCTCAACCATGACGGCCAGTATGACCGGTCTAGGCTCTATGCCTTTGACCGTGGACTTCCTGAGGAGATTGAAGCTAAGTGGCGTGACCGAGGTGTCACAGCCATAGCCTATTCCCATCATTCGGACTTGTGGAAGAGCATGGAAGCTTGGGCAGACCGGGCCGACGATCCGCGCAGCTGGCGGGCATCCATAATTGCTAAAAGCCAGCAAGACCCGAAGGATCTGCCCCCTCATGAGCGTGGCCAAATTGCTCATGTCCTTCGCACAGTACAGGGGGCAAGATCGTTCTCGGAGGCTGATCCGACACCGCATCCTGAATGGATATGTGTGATGGATGCTAATGTCCGATCGGGGAAACAGAGTCGCAGCTATGGCACTGACGCAGAGACCTTCGACCCTGTGGCCGCTTATGGGATTGATGACGATCTGGGGGAGATCTCTGAGTCTGATCGCAGACAGGGTGTCAGCAACGACAATCTCCTAGTCTGGCGCGACGAAGACGACAATCCGCATGAATTTCATCGGTTGGGTGGGCGACAGGCCGAAGGTTTCGAAGCGATGCCGACAAGGCTTGGCCACCTTAGCACCTGGCTCAGCAAGTCTATCGATAGCCCTGTGCTGGCCTGGTGGGCAGTTCGGCAGAACGGACTGCATCCGCGACTGCTGCAACAGTTCGAGTGGCAAGTGGAACGCTCGGAGGCTCTCCACGAGCGCGCTCGTCATATCTGGAGCTTGATCCTCGAACACCACAGAGATTCTCGCGGTCGTCAGTGGAACGGCGACTGGTTCGACTTGAAGAGACGGATTGATGCGGAAGGTTGGACTGCCAGTATCCTACGAGAATTCCGGAGATTTGCGACGCCGCGACTGGAGATCAAACCACCGTATGGCTTGAGGCAGTCCAGACCTCCCTGTGTACCCTGGGAGGAAACTCATCTCGAGGACCTCGGTCAGTTCGAAGTCGTGTTCCTTGATCGGCACAACGAAGATGTAGACGTCCCCGACGATCTATTGCCAGAGGTATTTGGCATCCTGGAGGAACAGCTAACTGTCGCCTCAGGGTTGTTGGGGGATATCGAGACCGTCTACTTCCGTACACCGACCTGTTATCCCGACCGTGATGCCGGTGGAAGAGGGCGCGTCACAATGGCCGCGGAGGTCGTGACGTGGTTCGTCCAACTTTTTGACCGATTGGCTGCCAAGTGGCCAGAGCTGGCAAAGGCACATGCAACGACTTGGCCTGCGACAGATCGGTATTTCTTCCGCAAGCTCAAGCTGTATGCGTTCAGCAAAGTAGATGCCTTCGAGGCTGACCATGTTGCCGAAGAAGTCTTGTCCTTAGATCAGGAAACATTCTGGGACATCGATGTGGTCCGAGAACTTCTTTTCCTATTGGTGGACCGATGGAGAGAGTTCTCTCAGGAGAACCGGAATCAACTTACTGATCGTATCTTGACGGGCCCCGATCAACTTTCCCATTTGAGAGACGAGGAATTCCATAGGCTGCGGGATGGGTTTGCCGCCAGCTACGCTCGGTATCTCGAACTACAAGGTTGTGAGCTGATGGCAGATCGCAGTGAACGGCTTGCCGAGATTATCAGTGGTATTCATGGATGGAGCGACGGTTGGGCGACCTCAACGGTGATTAAACAGGGCTCACAGGTGGGCTGGGTTAGTACGGACGAGAAACCAGATGCAGTCTTGCACCTTCCAGTAAACGAGGTAATTCCCAAGGCAAAGGAAGAGCTGAAGCGTGACTTTGGCTTCTTCACCGAGAAGCGTCCCTTCACTGGTTTGGTGAAAGCCAATCCGCGAAAGGCGTTGTCGGCGTTGACGATTGCAGGAAGGGCTGACGACTACCCAGAGGTGTTCTGGTCGTCCATGATCAATGAACTTCCCGCAGACATCACGCCCAGGCTGAGACGGGCATTCCTGAACCGAGTAGCGCGACTCCCCCATGCGTTTATCGCCGAGCTGCGCCATACCTTGGGCCGATGGCTCGAAAAGAACTTGGCTACGGTTCTCGAGTTTGATGAAGGTCTCGGCTGGGCGGTCTACGATCACATCGTCGATGGGATCTTGAGCGGTGGTGCAGATGCCGCGGAGAGCGGTCTTGGCGAAGTCCGCCAAGCTGGAAAAGTCATTCAACAATCCCGGCGCACATACGACCATGCGGTCAATGGCCCCGTGGGCATGTGTGCCAAGGCCCTTTTTCATGCAGTGCCCGGAGAGATACAGGAGGCCTGTTCACTAATCCCAGATCACATCAAGTCTCGTGCCGAGCGTCTCTTTGCGGCGCCAGGTGAGGGTTCAGATCATGCCGTGTCGATAGCGTGTAGAAGGCTGAACTGGCTCATGTTTGTAGATCCTTCCTGGACTGAGGAGCGCCTAATTCCAATGTTGGCGTTCGAGCATCCCGCTTCGGAACCAGCATGGAGTGGGGCTCTTCATGGCGGGCAGGTACCTCGGGCTCCGTTGCGAGAGATTATCAAACCGCTCCTACTTGATCTGGTCTCGTGGGTCGAAGGATTGTCATGGGATCGCGATCTCTCAACGGTAGCCGCCGAATGGCTGGGTGTCATGCGCGTGTTTTACCCAAACAAGCCGAGCGGTCTTTCACGAAGCGAAATGCGTTCGGTCTTTCGAGCGATGTCTGACGATACTCGGAACCGGTTCATTTCCTGGTTGGGCCAAGTTGGACAGAGCAACGAGAAAGGCTGGGCCAAACACGTCATTCCCTTAATCAATGAGGACTGGCCTAGAGAACGCCGATACAGGACCTCTGCATCGATGAGAGCGTGGGTCGGCCTGCTTGATGACACCGGCGATTGCTTCCCGGCAGTCTATGAAGCAGTGAAGAAGTTCTTGGTACCGGTGGAGACAAACGAGCGCCCGTTCTATCGGTTCACCCGAGAAATCCGTGATAAAAAGCCGATTACCGCTCTGTTCCCTGAAGCGACGCTGGATATGATGAACAGAGTTACACCCCAGATCCTCACCCGTCCGCCATACGAGTTATCGAAGGTGCTAGCACTGATAGCGGAAACCGAACCTGACCTGACATCAGATCCGCGTTATTTGCGCCTTATCGATCTTGTCGAACGAAGCTAGAGCTCCGTCATCATGACCGACAACCCGTGAATCACCTCCGACTTTTCCTAGGCACTCGATAACTCCTTCTAGCCAGTTGCTGCCTGTGGTGAGAGGCAGAAACCAAAGCTGCCGTTGGCGGCAGGCAGAAACCGGTCAATGGCTTCCTGTCGGAACCCGCTGAAATCGACCCGCAGTGGCCATTCGCTTACTTGCGAATGTCCGTTATGGGTCGACAGCTGTTCTAAGCGACAGTCAGCAATCGATCCAAAGCAACCTTCGTGGAGGGCTGCTGACGGCCAAATGGGGGTATCTCGTAGACGTCAAAAAGCTCAGAGCCGATTCAAACTGCTCGACGAAAGCCCCGAAAACCGGGCTTCTGAGGCGTGACCAACTCGGCGATTTACTTTCGAATGCCTACCCCGTGACTACGCAGCCTTTGCCCACTCCATGTTGACAGCTGTAAAGAACCGGGCTAGTTAAAAAGCAGGATTTAACAACCCATGCGATAAAGGAAATCGACCATGAGTATCAAACCTGGCCCTAAAAGAACCAACGAAGATGGCACTCCGGACAAGAGGCAGAGAGTCACGCCCGAAAAGCAAAAAGATCATCCCGACCTGAAACCCCATAAGCATAAAAAGGGGGAGTAGGATCGAAAAGCAGCTCCCGAGAGCTGCTTTTTTATTTGTGTACGAATAGGCCTGTCCGTCATCACCGCAACGATGATAAATCGCGCCGTGTAGTGAATGAAAAGACATGGGATTAGGGGCGGCGCCTTATCCAAATGCTCTAATGCAAGGCGAGCATAGATCATCTTTGCGGTGACGCCGGAGTGGCACACATGACTTTGTCAGTCACCGCAAGGTGTTTGCTAGGGACGATTCGCTCCATGGAAATCTTCCTGATAGCCGTCGCTTAAAGCGATGGTGTCCACCTGATTTTTTGTGGACACCATTTTTAACCTTTTAAAGCAGATGCCCCTAGGCTTGGTTACGTTCTGCGGTACCGGCAAAACTCACATGAATGGTACACCTGAGCACCCAGGGTGGATTAGATCCATCTCCGGGAAACTCGATCCTTTCATATATCGGTGGAACAGAAGCGCAAACATAGGATCATTAGCAGATCTTTCCCTCAGATCCCCAAAACGCTTGCTGCGCTCTTCAAGCGCGTCGTCGCACTCCGCCTTGATCTGCCGCTGAACCTCCTCATCGTCAACTGGCTTTGGCAAAACAACAGGTATCCAGTAAAAAGATTCGGCAAGAGTTTTTTTCACACGCCCCTGCGTAACTCTTGCGTACATATCATCGTGAAACTTTCGCTCATCAGGAGAAAGATTCATGACGCGGATCTCTGTCTCGACTTTGCTCACCATTGCGGCGAGAAATATCTGCTCTTGGCTTATGGCTTTCCTAAAATCTGAAGTAGTAGCTAGCTTCAAACTCGCGTCACTGATGCTCTGAGTGAAATTCGATACGCCCTTCGTGAAGTCTCTGAGGTAGTGCGATACAGGTTTTTGTCTAGAGGTAGGTTTCGCAATCGGCTCTGACGTTGCGGTGGTAGATTTGAGAGCAAAAGCTTTGACCCGCCGGATAGCTTCGGCAGGACTATTGAAGACCACACTCGCCGGTATCCGCAGAACGCTATAGCCGTTGGCCACAGAGAATTCGTCCCGGATACGGTCACGCTTCACCTGCTCAGGGGATGAGTGATATGTCGCACCATCAATCTCGACGATGTAGTTGCCGTTGAGCACAAAGTCGAAGCGATAGTTCTGAAACGTAAACTGCATTTCCATGGACAGTCTTGGGGAAATGAGTGTGCCCTTATTCGGATAAAGATCAAACTCCTTGACCATGGCCTGTAGGAACTGCTCTTCGGCCGGAGACTCGCAGCCTTTGAGGAACAGATCGAGCCAGTCGCTGTCCTCAGGTGTTGCGTCGACCCATGTGCGGGGCGGAGGGAGTTCTTCAATCTTGGGTGATTTGGAATCTACGAAAATTACCCAAGCTAGGCAAAGTACAACGATCAAGACATATGGGAATATAAAGCATAATGGCAATATGACTGTGATCAAGCCAAGCCTAATCCAAAACTTGTTTTCAAATTTCCCGCTCACACAACGCCTCCTTGCTGAGATACAAATTCTGAGAAACCTGTCGGATCATGTTCTGGTTTACAAGAACATCTGCGAAAATTCTTCACTTAGGGTTCGTCAGTAGTGAAAGATGTCATCGTGTTAGCCTTGCCGTTCAGACCTTACTGTAGTCCGCCTCCTATGGCGCGAAGGCTGATAGATACCCTAGGGCATGGAGAATCGTTAGCTGCTACCACAAGGTACCTAGGTACGCGCCCGCTGGTGAATACGTCGGGCCACACAACGTGGCAGCAAGATAACGTCGCTCACGCGAAAACAGGGTATGCGTCCGCGGCCATCACGTCTTGAGTTACTAAACCTGTTAGCACCGAATCTTCGTCACCGAGTTCCTGCTGAGTCAGGCAAATGCGCTCACTGGCCGGCCGCTTAGCCATAAAAGGAGGACTCGTGGGCAGGCGAGTCGCCCCGCCATTTCCTTTCGCGCGCGTATTGGTCCAGAAACTCTGGATGGTAATCGTGGAGCGCTAGAAAAATCAGAACGACTGAGCCCTAGAGTCTACAACGTCGATGCGAGCGCGGTTATCTGCATTGCCAGAAGACCCAAGCAATTCAAGCTCGCCGCCGGCAACCTAGCCAAAGCAATTGGAGTCACGTTCCAAACCAAGTAGCCTCTGACAGCAAGCACCTACCTGCCTGGAGTTTGGAATCCTCATGGATGACAGCTATGAAATTGGTCACAGATTGATTGTAGTGGTCCCCGATAAAACCGCAGAAGCGATGCGCAAAGCGCAGACGGCACCCTCAGCTTCTGAAGAAAGCTTCGCAACAAAAATCGCAAAATCAGTATTCACTTTGTACACGGAACCCTTCGCTATCACTCTCGGTAAACAAGCCGTAGAACTGATAAAGACGATCATGGAGGCGCTCGATAAAGGTGCTGATCTCACCACTCTAAGCAATACCGAAACTAAGAAGCTGAAGCTCATATTCCCGCCCGGACATCCTCGAGAAAATGTTGTTTACGCCCAGCACCCTGCAAATCCTTCGGTTTACTACACCGCAAGCTCGTTTCACCGTCAGGCGTTTGAACATAAATTCGCGGAAGTTATAACGCTCCTATCGAGCCTAGGAGCGAATGAAATCAAGGTTGAACATGTCGTCGGCTGGGATCAGGACTTTTCTGCTGGCCTTGGCATAGCAGTCCCATCTCAAGACTCTGCTTCGTTAGGTGTTGGCAAAAAGGGCGCGGAGAGCTCCGCGGTTCTATTTGATGCAAAACTGGAAGGACATAACACCCCGTCAATTCCGGAGAATCTGACTTGGTATCCTCATGAAGCGCTTTGGCAGGCTGTTGCTACCGCTCGCGTAAACAACGGGCTGAAGAACTTCAATCTTTCACTCACGTATTCCGATGATTACGGGTTGAATGCTGGTTTTAAGGCCACCATCAAGGGGACAGGGTTGGATCTGGGAGGTAAATTTGAAGAGCACCAATCTACCGTCTGGAAAATAACCGGTACGTTCGGTCCTGCGAGCTCGCAGAAAGGGCCAGATGTCTGACTCGCTGTAGATGTACTTCAACGTACTGAAGAAAGCCTAATCAGGGGCTTTCTTCAGCCTGCCCAGGCGAATCCATCGCAAATCCGCGCGCGTACTGTTTAAGAAACTCCGAGCATCCTTGGGTTGGTTGTCTTTTGGCTCGCGAATGTGAGAGCCGTCGGTAGCGCATGGCGCAGGCCTTTTGTGGGCTACGAAAATTGCTTTTCACCACAGCCCAACGATTCCTCGCGGCCAGCTCGGTAGATCGTTAAGCGTAAAAGACTGATCCGAATAGGACGCTGTAAGGCGAGCTGATGTCCCAGCTTAGCGTCGACCTGCGCGACTCCAGCAGAGGAAGACGACTGGGTCGACATCGCTGTCGATTTACCAGAAACGTAACCCCGGTGTAACCCCAGTTCAGAAATGAAAAAGGCCCGCATCGCTGCGAGCCTTATTCTATATGGTGCCGGCACCAGGAATCGAACCCGGGACCTACTGATTACAAGTCAGTTGCTCTACCATCTGAGCTATACCGGCGTGTCAGGGCGACGATTATAGCGATTGGCTGGCTTCTGTAAACCCCTGAATTATGACTATTTTTGCGCTGGCTTCAGGTCAGGCTCGCAGCAGGGTTTTCTTGAGTTTCTGGATGGCTTGCCAGGTTCGACTGTTTTGCATCGCGCGCAACTGTGCTTCGGCCTGTTCGGCGCGTTGCAGGGCGGCGGCGAGTTGGTGTTCGGCGTCGCTGACAGGGTGGCTGAACTTGTGGCCTTTGCAGAATTGGAACTCGTCCAGGTTACACGGCGGGATGTCGAAGGCGGGTTTGAGGTTCAGGTGTTCTTCGGCGAGGTAGTAGGTGTTGATGCCGTCGAACAGGATGGAGTGGTAGCCAGCGTCGGTGACGAGGGTTTCCCAGGCCTGGTCGCGGGCCCAGGGGGTTTCGATTAGGATCACCCATGGCCGCCATTGGCTGAAGTCCATGCCGCGCAGGACGGTTTCTTCGTGGCCTTCGACATCGATTTTCAGGAAGTGAATGGCGCGGCCCTGGGCGTGTTGTTCGCAGATGGAGGCCAGGGTGCGGGACTTGATTGTTTGGTTGCGCACGTCCATGCCGGCGTCTCGGTGCAGTTTGGCCATGGCCGGGTCGAGGGTCGAGAGGCCGGTGCCGGCGATGCCGTAGAAGGTCAGTTCGTCAGCACTTTCCCCGGCCGCGCACTGCAGGTTGATGTCTTTGGGACGTTGCTGGCTCAGGGCTTCGAAATAGTTGGGCATCGGTTCGACGTTGATACCGGTCCAGCCGTTGTCGTAGAACGCCTTGGTGACGGAGTCATGGGTGGGATCGTTTGCCCCGACGTCGATATAGAAGCCGTTCTCGACGGTTTTGAGGGCGCGCCACAGGCGTATGTCTTCGAAATTCTGTGCGTAGGAAATGAACGTCACTGGCGCATCCTGTCGGAGGAATGTTCTTGTTCGTGGCCGCGCTGCCGGCGCCCTTGCGTGTGTGTATATCAAGAGTAATGAAAGGGTGCAATTTCCCCTGTCTGCGATCCGGGATTAGGCATTTATGTCGTTTTGATTAAATGCTTATGCACAATGCCATTGGCAGCGCACTGGGTTTAGGCCGAAATTGTGGATCCGTTCTCGTTTGTTCGCAAATACCTGTTTTTTCGATTTTTTATGCGAGTGTATAAAAAATGAACAGTATGGATTTGGCCCTGAAACAGGCGTGGATATTGGATCCACGATTATTTCATCAACAGAGTTATCCACAGGTCGGATGTATTTAAGCGCGTTCGGCCAGGAGCAGGAAATTACGCGGCGTGAGCGGGGTTTCGCAGAAGGTGCCGACACGGACGCTGTAGCCCTGCTCGGTGAGGAAAAGTGCCCGGTCAAGGACCAGCCAAAGCTCCAGTGGGCGTCGGAAAAGTCCGCGTAGTAGTTCAAGGTTGCGCACTTCGGCCAGTCGCTGCCAACCGGCGGCGTCGAGGGCTGGCCAATCTTGCGGGCCGACTGTGGATAACTCTTTGAGAGTGGCCAGATGATTGCAGTAATCGGCGAAGGGTTTGTCCAGCCAGGCGCTGGGCAGGGAAGGGGTTGGCAGGTACTCGTCCATGCCGCGCAGTTGCCGTTGCAGCAAGTCGAAGCCCAGACGCCGGGCCATGGAGGTGTCGCGTTGACGTCGCACGCGGGCGCCGGCGGTAACGGTTTCGCTCATGGGCAACGCGAGGTCGTCGAGGGAAAGCTGTAAGCCGGAGTCTTGGGCGGCCGAGGAAACCGGTGAGTATTGGGCAAGACTGATCCGGTTGTAGCAGCACGGCGCGATAGCGAGCTGTTTGCAGCCTGTGACGCTGGCGAGTTGGATCAGCCGAACATGCAAATCACCGCAGGCGTGAAGGGCGACGGGCGTGTGATGCGCACTCAATAAAGACGTAGCGTCTGTCGCGAGCACATCCTGTTCGATATGCAGCGCATGCAGGTGATGGCGTTGGCTGAGTGCCTGGCCGCTGGCTACCAGTGCCGGGTCGTATTCCAGGCACGTCAGTTGTTGCCCCGGTTGCAGCAGGCGGCGCCCGAGATGTCCCTTGCCCGAGCACCAGTCCAGCCAATGCTGCGGTGTATCGGAAAACTGTAATCGACTGGCGAACGCTTCGATCTGTTGCCATTTGCGCCCCGGTACATCGACGTTCAACCGATGGCCCGCCGCCTCGAGTGTGCGAGCCGGCAACTCATCCACGGCACTCAAGGCAACGGACATTGTTGCCAGGGAAGCAAAGGGCTCCGGTGCATTCAGAAGGGCAGGTTGGTTGTGAGCGTTTTCCGCGTCTTCCAGCGACCGCTTGCGTAGCCATGCGGCCAGCTCCGGGTAGGACGCTTCCCAGGGAAGATGCCGATGAGTGAACGGTCGGGGTTTCCACAGTGCCTGATGCTCTGTCAGAAAAGCATCCAGCGCAGTGAAACGGGCGAGCAGGGCCTCGCCCGTCAACACGCCGCTATCAACGCCCTTGGCAGGCATCGACGCGCAACCAGCGCTCCAGCAGCTTGAAGCCACGCACCAGCACGTAAGCCATTACCAGATAGAACATACCCGCGGCGAAGAAGATCTCCACCGGGAGGTAGGTCCGGGCAATGATGGTGCGGGCCATGCCGGTCAATTCCAGCAGGGTCACGGTGCTGGCCAGGGCGCTGGCCTTGAGCATCAGGATCACTTCGTTGCTGTAGGCCGGCAGGCCGATGCGCGCGGCGCGCGGCAGGATGATGTAGAACAGCGCTTTGGGTCTGGACATGCCCAGTGCCCGCGCCGCTTCAATCTCGCCCGGTGGAATCGCCTGGATGGCGCCCCGCAGGATTTCCGCAATGTAGGCCGCGGTGTGCAGGGTCATGGTCGCTGTGGCGCACCAGAACGGATCGCGCAGGTACGGCCACATCGAACTGTTACGGATCGCGTCGAACTGCGCCAGGCCGTAGTAGACCAGGAACAGCTGAACCAGCAACGGCGTGCCACGGAAAAAGAAGATATAGCCGTAGGGAAATGCCCGCACCCACCACAGGCGCGACGAGCGGGCGATGCCCAGTGGAATGGCCAGCAGCAAACCGGCGATTACGGCGATGGCCACCAGTTCCAGGGTCAGGGTTGCGCCCTGGGCCAGTTTCGGCAGCCACTTGATGATGACTTCCCAGTTCATTGGTTGCTCCTCGCGAAGCCGCGAGCGGCACGTTTTTCCAGGAAGTGCATGCCGGTCATCGCCAGCACCGTCAGGCTCAGGTACATGAACGCGGCCACCATATAGAAGGTGAACGGTTGCTTGGAGACGGTCACGCCGATTTGCGCATGACGCATGATTTCTTCCAGGCCGATCACCGACACCAGCGCAGTGTCTTTCATCAGGATCATGAACAGGTTGCCCAGGCCGGGCAGGGCGATGCGCCACATCTGCGGCATGATCAGCTTGGTGAAGATGCGCCATTTCGACAGGCCCAGGGCCACGCCGGCTTCACGATGGCCTTTGGGGATGGCGAGGATCGCACCGCGAAACACTTCTGTGGCGTAGGCGCCGAAGCACAGGCCCAGCGCAATCACGCCAGCGGCGAAGGCGTTGAGTTCGAGGTCGGGGTTGCCGAAGAACTCGCCCAGGGCACGCATCAGGTTGACCGTGCCGAAGTAGATCAACAGCACCCAGAGCAATTCCGGGATACCGCGAACCAGGGTCGAATAAGTGCCGCCAAGCCATTGCAGCGGCTTGTACGGGGAAGTCTTGGCCAAGGCGCCGAGCAGACCGAGTACCAGCCCCAGGCACAGGGCCGAGAGTGCCAGTTTCACAGTCATCAGCGCGCCAGCGGCGAGCGCCGGGCCGAATCCGTAGAGGTCGATAATCATGGATTTCTTTTCAAATCGCGGCAGGCAAGGCCGAGAACCGGCGCCATCAGGCGCCGGTCAGGCAGGTCAGTATCAATAGATGCTGAACGGGAAGTACTTGTCGTTGATCTTCTTGTAGGTGCCGTCAGCGACGATTTCTTTCAGCGCGGTGTTCAGCTTCTCGCGGATCGGGTCCTTCTTGCGCACGGCAATACCGATCTTGTCGCTCTCTTCCACTGGGTCACCCTTGAACTCGTAGCTACGGCCAGCGTCGCTTTTCAGCCATTCGTAGTTGACGTACTTGTCGGCCAGGATGCCGTCCAGGCGGCCGGAAGTCAGGTCGAGGTAGGCGTTTTCCTGGGTGTCGTAGAGCTTGATGGTGATGTCGTCACCATAGTTGTCTTCCAGGAACGTGCCGGCCAGGGTCGCGCGCTGGGCGCCGATGATCTTGCCTTTGAGCGCGGCCTTGTCAGTTTTGAAGTCGATGTCTTTCTTGGCGATGAACTGCAGCTTGTTGGAGTAGTACGGGTCGGTGAAGTCCACCGCTTGCTTGCGCTCGTCGGTGATCGACATCGAGGAGATCAGGAAGTCGAACTTCTTGGCGTTCAGGGCCGGGATGATGCCGTCCCAGTCGGAGGTCACGACGGTGCACTCGACTTTCATCTTGGCGCACAGGGCGTCGCCGATCTCTTTGTCGAAGCCGACGACATTGCCACTGGCATCTTTATTGTTAAACGGCGGGTAAGCCGCTTCGATGCCCATCTTCAGGGTTTCGGCCATGGCACCGGCGCTGAACGCCAGGGTGACGGCGGCAGCCAGGAAGACCTTTTTGTAGTTCTGCATGTGGGTAGCTCCGTTAGCGGTTGCTGGACATGAATTGTTTGCAGCGCGCCGAAAGCGGGTTTTCGAACACCTGCTGTGGCGATCCTTGCTCTTCTACCAGGCCCTGGTGGAGGAACACCACTTCACTGGAGACCTGACGGGCGAAGCCCATTTCGTGGGTCACGAGCAGCATGGTGCGGCCTTCTTCGGCCAGCGCGCGGATGACATTAAGTACTTCCTGGACCATTTCCGGGTCAAGCGCCGAGGTGGGCTCGTCGAACAGGATGACCTTGGGCTGCATGGCCAGGGTGCGGGCGATGGCCGCGCGTTGTTGCTGGCCGCCGGACAACTGCGCCGGGTAGGCATGGCGCTTGTCGGCGATGCCAACTTTGGCCAGCAGGGCTTCGGCCACTTCGATGGCTTCGGCCTTGCTCTGGCCGAGCACGCGGCGCGGGGCTTCGATGATGTTGTCTAGCACGCTCATGTGCGGCCACAGGTTAAAGTTTTGAAACACAAAACCGATTTCGCTGCGCAGGCGATTGATCTGCTTGCCGTCGGCGGCCACCAGTTCACCGTTCTTCGCGGCCTTGAGCTTGAGTTCTTCGCCGGCGACCAGGATCTGGCCCTGGTGCGGGTTCTCCAGCAGGTTGATGCACCGCAGGAACGTGGACTTGCCGGAGCCGGAGGAACCCAGGATCGAGATCACATCGCCGTCGCGGGCGGTCAGCGAGATGCCTTTGAGCACCTCCAGCGAACCGTAGCGTTTGTGCAAGTTGCGGATTTCAAGCGCGGGCGTGGCCTCAGCCATGTGCGTTCCTCATATATGTTGCGCTCCTGCTGTTGGCGGCCTTCCTGGCGAGGCGGCCAACCTAGCATAGCGTTTCAATGGCAGCCAACAGCGCTACGGACGGTAATCGGCTGGTGTGTGGCAGGTTGTCGCATCGACGCAGCAGACTGTCGCCCCATCAACAACCGAACAGCCGTTTGAACCTTGCCTGTCGATAAATAGCGCGGTGGCTGCCGCAAAAAAAGGCGCGATGTTGCCAGCTTTGACAGGGGGTTGGAAGCGCTATCCGGCCAAATGCACCGCTTGTGCACTTTTAATGTGCGCGGAGCCCTTTACAGGTGTGTTTCCGGTGCGCTGATGTATCCGCAAAAGTGGGTCGCAGGGTAACGCTTTGGCAAAGTGCCATTAAATTCAATGGGTTGCGATGACTGTCCGGTCGAGACGAGATCGCCGGGCTAGAGGGTTTTGAAATATTTTGGCGCAATTATTGCGTGCAGAATCCACAACGCCCTGTTGGCTTCTTTTTACGAGAAGGTTCGCCGAACGGGATGCACGCATTCGCTTCTCCTTACAAAGGTAGTTTTAATGAGCAGTACCCAAAGCTCTAATGGCCTCGAACAGGGGCTCAAACCGCGCCACGTGACCATGCTGTCGATTGCCGGGGTTATCGGCGCCGGCTTGTTCGTTGGCTCGGGTCACGCCATCGCCGCTGCAGGTCCGGCTGTTCTGTTGGCTTACGCCGCCGCTGGCATGTTGGTGGTGCTGGTGATGCGCATGCTCGGCGAAATGGCCGTTGCCTCGCCGGACACCGGTTCGTTTTCGACTTACGCCGACCGCGCGATCGGTCATTGGGCCGGCTTCACCATCGGCTGGTTGTACTGGTGGTTCTGGGTTCTGGTGATTCCGTTGGAAGCCAACGCTGCCGCGACCATCTTGCATGCCTGGTTCCCTGGCGTGGACATCTGGGCCTTCGCCCTGGTCATCACGATGCTGTTGACCGTGACCAACCTGTTCAGCGTGAAGAACTACGGTGAATTCGAGTTCTGGTTTGCCCTGATCAAAGTGTTGGCCATCATCGGTTTCATTGTTCTGGGCCTCATGGCGATCTTCGGCTTTCTGCCGGGCAGCCAGGTCAGCGGCGTTTCCCATCTGTTCGACACCCAAGGCTTCCTGCCAAACGGCATGGGCGCGGTGTTGGGGGCCATCCTGACCACCATGTTCTCCTTCATGGGTACCGAGATCGTGACCATCGCGGCTGCGGAATCGAAGAACCCTGGCAAGCAAATCTCCAAGGCCACCAACTCGGTTATCTGGCGGATCGGCTTGTTCTACCTCGTGTCGATCTTCATCGTCGTGGCTCTGGTGCCTTGGAACGACCCGGTACTGGCAAGCCTGGGCTCCTACCAGACAGTACTTGAGCGCATGGGCATCCCTAACGCCAAGATGATCGTCGACATCGTGGTGTTGGTCGCTGTGACCAGCTGCCTGAACTCGGCGCTTTACACCTCGTCGCGGATGTTGTTCTCCCTGGGCAAGCGCGGCGATGCGCCGGCCATGTCCACCCGCACCAACAAAAGTGGCACGCCATACTGGGCGGTGATGCTGTCCACTGGCGCAGCGTTCCTGGCAACATTCGCCAACTACGTGGCTCCGGCTGCTGTGTTCGAATTCCTGCTGGCCAGCTCCGGCGCCATCGCATTGCTGGTGTACCTGGTGATTGCGATTTCGCAACTGCGCATGCGCAAGCAGCGTATGGCTCGTGGTGAGAAAATCGTCTTCAGCATGTGGCTGTTCCCGGGGCTGACCTACGCAGTGATCGTCTTCATCGTCGCGGCCCTGACCATCATGCTGTTCCAGGAAGCCCATCGCGTGGAAATTCTCGCGACCGGCCTGCTCAGTGCTCTGGTGGTAGCGGCCGGCTTGCTGGTGGCTCGCCGCCGCAACCTGGAAAAACGTGGCGCGGTGGTGTTGAGCTGATCCATACCGCGTAATGCAAAACGGCCGCTGTCAGTGATGACAAGCGGCCGTTTTTGTTTGGGAGTAACCCTTACTCGGCTTTTTCTTCCGGTGCTTCCAGCGACTCGCGGTAGACATCCAGTGCAGCGCCGAAATCGGCGATGAACTGCGGCTCACTCAACCATGCCTGGGCGGCGTCGCGGTCCATCCCGTCGGCCCACATGCGGTAGTCGATCAGCATGTCGGCGGCCAGGTGGGTGGCGGCCATGCCTTCGTCGTCGGCGTTTTCCATGTCCAGCAGTTCTGGATGGTCGATGATGATAAAGGCCAGGTTCGTCAGCAGCACCGAGAGCATTTCACTGCGGCTGACGGCTTCCGCGTCGCGCATTTTGCTGAACATCGCCAGGGTGTAATCCGGGATCGGCTCCGGGAGATCCAGGTCGCTGTCCAGTGCCAGGGATTTACGACCGACCATGCGGATTTGCTTGGCTTTGGCTTTTGCGCGCTTGGCGCGTTTCTGTTGTTTGTTCAGGGAGGCCATGGGAACTCAGTTCGGTTTCTGTTGGGTTTGCGCGGCAATGGCGTCGGACGCCGCCACGTAGTCGGCCTGGAAGGCCGGTGATTCGATCCACGCCAGGGCGCCGGCTTCGTCGGTTTCGGTCGACCATTGGCGATATTCGATCAGCGCGGCAAGGATGAAGTCCATCGCGCCTTCCTCGCCTTCCTGCTCGTACACCAGCTCCAGCAGCGGGTCTTCGAGGAAGGCCGTGCACAGGGCTTGCTGGCTGATTTTTTCGGCGTCGATCATTTTCTTGAACAGTTCGGTCAGGTCCACCGACTCGAAGTCGATGCGATCGTCGTTCGGGTCCAGTTCCACCGGCGCGGCAGCTCGCTGGGTGCGGTTCTGCTTGGCCTTGGCCTTGGCGCGGGAGGCGCGTTTTTGCTGCTTGTTGGCGGAGGCCATGGGCGTCGTTCCATAATTCGTTGAAAGGGGCGGGTGGCTCAGCTGCGTGGCACCGTTCGCCCGGGTGTGCCGGGGACCAGTTCGCCGTTTTGCAACCAGGCCAATGCAATGGGCCATAGTGTGGCTTGGTATGCGCTGCGAAAAAAGGCGAAATGTCCGACTTCTTCTTCGCCGATGTCTTCAGGATGGATACGCAGGTGAGAGTTTGTGCTGCCGGTGAAGTAGCCGAGCAGGCGTTCGATGGCCGGAACCGTGCCGTAGGGATCGTCGCTGATGCTGATGGCCAGGGTTTGCGCGGTGACGCCGGCAAAGGGCAGCTGCCCGGTGGTTTTGCTGATTGTGCGGCCGCTGGAGCGTTTCTCGTAGCGCGCAGTGGAAAGACTCCAGTCACGGACCACGCCGGCGGGTGTGTCTTCCAGCCAGCCGAGCCGTTTGCCCGGAAAGTAGCCGCACAGCATCGTCACCAGCGGCATCACCACATGCCACTTGCCGAACATCCGCCAGCGATGAGCGGGCGCATAGTCGCGCCAGTAGGCGAATTGCGCACCGACCGTTACCAAGCGCCGGATCAGGTGCCCGGACGCCCCCAGGCCCGCTGCACAACCGCCAAAGCTGTGGCCGACCACATCTATAGGCTGTTGCGGGAACTCACGCTGTGCGCGCTTGAGCATCGCCTCGAAATCCAGCGCTCCCCAGTCGGTCCACGAGGCTTGAAGCCCCTTGAGCGATGCCGGCCGCGACTCGCCAATGCCGCGGTAGTCATAGATGATGACATCGAAGCCGTGGGCGAACAGGTAGTTGGCGAAGCGTGAGTAGTGGCGACAACGGACCGAGGTGGCGGCATTGATGATCACGACCGGACGAGCGGCGTCCCGAGAAGGGTGTCGCCAGGTGAAGCCGCCGAGGATGAAACCGTCCGAGGCGGTTTCCCTGAATGGTTTGCCATGCGTGGTATCCGGCAGCGGCAACTCGTTGCGACTGGGGGCCAGGGGAGGCGTGTCCTGCAAATTCATCGGTGTCAGACCTTTGCGGGTAGCTGCCAACGATAGTCTTGATACCGTTGATGAACAATCCATTCGCCTCAACGCGGTTGTTGATTCGTCAATCGTTCTTCAAGTGCTGCTCGCTCCCGATCCAGTGCATTACGGAGTTCCTCTTCGCTCGGCAGGACAAGCTTGTACTTGCTGGCGAGCAATTGTTCGATCAGCGCTTGTTCGATCTCGCTTTCCTGAAGCTTGCCGGCATTGGGTAAACCAAGAAACTCCAGTACTACCGGATCACGGACGAAATCCCGAGGGTTGGCCTTCATGTTTTGAATGTGGGTGGCGGCCTCCTGCTTGAGGCTACCGCGATCGCGGCTCGCCAGCAGGCGTTCGTAGTACAACGTATTGATCTGGTGTTCCAGGGCGCGGCTTGACCAGTTTTGAGTGGCTGATTCGTTCATGTACCAGAGACGAGCGCTGTCGTTGTCGACCCGAAGCAGGTGGCGGTAGTGGGTCCAGCTCAATTCGTGACGCAGTGCGTCACGAATTGGAAAGGCTTGATAGAACAGACGCATGTACCGAAGGTTGGAAGCGTCAAAACCCTTTCCAAACTCCGCAGTTAGCGCTTTGGCCAAGGTTGACGGTAACTCTTTGCCATACCTGACCCGTCGCGCGCTGTTCTGTTCGAACTCAACGATGTGCCGACCAGTTTGCCAACAGGTCTGCACTTGCGCGGTATCGGCCGCCCGAAGCACTTTCTGACGTGCTTGATGGATCAATTTGCCAAGGTTGCCAAGCAGTGATGCCAGGTGTGGGTCGTGAGTGTCGTTGGGGGTGGGGGCCGTCATGAAGTCTTCCGCAGCAGGTTGAACAGCGAAAGAGAATGACAAGGGAGCCCCTTCGAAGATGCCGGGGGTTGCTGAGAAACAGGCAGGAAATACCGGGTTGTCCGGCAGGACGGGTCTGATGGTGGGCGATGGTTGAGGAACAAATGGCGTAGTACGTTTCGTACTCAGGCCAAATCAATCTAAACCCTTTATCCGGATGGAAATCCAAAGAGTGTAACGATTGGGTTCTGCAGAACCCGGGAGTCGTCATCATGAAATTCCTCCATACGCTCCTGTTGCCCCTCACCGCTGTAGGCATGCTGATGTTTCCAGCGATGACACCTGCCGCCAGCCTTGAGCCCATCGACGGCCAGGGGGTGCAGGTGCATAGCCAGCAGCAAAACGGCATCACCTACCTGTCCGGCGGTATCGGCGAGGATGAGTCCAAGGCCATCCAGCAGACCACCGGCTATAACCTGCACATGACGTTTTCTGTCGGGACGGGAAATGAATACACTCCTGACGTGAATGTGGTTATTCAGAAAGTCCCGGGGCAAACCGTACTGACGCTCAATGACGCCGGTCCACTGGTTTACGTGAAACTGCCTGCCGGCAAATATACGGTCATTGCGACGCGTAACGGCGAAACACGGCAGGACGTTGCCGATGTTGGCAATGGTGCAGCCCGTAACCTGGTTTTCCACTGGAATGATGCGAGTTAACGAGAGGCTCTGAACCCTGAGTCCTGCGACTCAGGGTTTTTCGTGATTAACACCCGCATACGCTTGGATGAGTGCAACGCGTAAAGGGTTGGTTTCTACGCTCAGCAGCTTGATGGCCAAGGCGCAGCAGACCACGATCAACATGGGTTTGATCAACCGTGGTCCGACCCGGACAGCGGCCCGTGCACCCAATTGAGCGCCGATGAAGGCCGCCAAAGCCATGGCTATGGCTATCGGCCAGATAATCACACCTTTAGTGATAAAGACCGACAGGGAACCGAGATTGCATGAGGCGTTGGCAAGTTTGGTAAAGCTCATGGCCCGCATCATGCCCAAGCCGCAGAGCAGTACAAATCCGACAATAAAGAAAGAGCCCACACCGGGGCCGAATATACCGTCGTAAAAACCCAGGATCGGCGCAACGCTAAACGAAAAAAACAGAACACCAATTCTCTTGCGTCGATCTTCATTGGCCAGCTTTGGAGAGAGCGCAAAATAGATGGCTACCAGAATCAGCATGATAGGCACGCAAACTTCCAGATAGCGCTTATCAATAGTGCTGACCAGCAAGGCACCACTGGCGCCGCCAACAAATCCGCAGATAACCAGAAAACGGCCTTCGCGCCACTCGATCATTCCTTTGCGAGCAAAGGTTACCGTTGCCGAAACTGTTGCCGAAGCGGCCTGGAACTTGTTCGTGGCAATTGCACTGATCGGATCTACACCCGCCAGGAACAATGCAGGCAAGGTGATCAAACCGCCACCACCGGCAATCGCATCAAAAAAACCGGCGAAAAAAGCGACGAGCGCCAACATGCCAATTACATCCCAAGACATTGCATTCTCTCTTTATGGTTATTGGCCAGTAATCACATGACGGGTCGTTCAACAGCTGGTGATAAAAGAATCAGCCCTGCAGCACTAGCGGATCGTCGGAAACAACGATGGGGCAAGAAAATTTTGAAAGTCCGAAAATACGAACCAAGACCCGTCTGTTGTCTTTGATGACATCGCGACAGTGCAGAGCCCGGATGTTATTGATGACCATGGCTGATTCCTGGTTCAGCGTGTACTCGATCGGAGTCGCTTCACCCACACCTTGGCAAAGGGCAGTGTAAGCCGCTTTCACAAAGGTCGAGGCGTTGTCATTGACCGAAAAACGATACGTGTTAAAGCGGGCTGCGAACCCTGCCTTGTCGTCGAACTCCCGAATCGAAACGTTGCGGCCATCTTCCCCTTTGCCACTGACAAAGGAGTCGCTACGAGTGAACTGGAAGTTACCCGTGGTCAGTGCGAGGCAGTTGGTGACGCCAATTTTTTCGAGTATGGGAGGTAGTGGAATGACTCGCGTAGGCTCAAGGCTCGGGTTCCACAAGGCGGAACGTATGAGCGACGATGGAGAGGGCGAGTGCCCGTCTTTCGCGTTCACTGCGCACCAGTAGGGCGCCTCTGTATGTGGGCCAAGCGCGAGGCCGGAATGGGAACTCAGTTCCTTGATGTCCGGCTCGGCAGGGATTCTGGTCAGCCCGACGCCCTTGAAGTTGGCCACCAGTCGAACCAGTTTTCCTTCATTGCCCATGTCGTAGGCAAAGGCACTGTTACCCACCAGTTTCAACAAGATCTGATTACGGGCGGCCAGGCAAAGGACGCCGTATCGGTTTTCCAGGGATGTCTGGTCTGGTAGTGCATCTGGAGGGATAGCGTCTGAGATTTTTTGCAGCCCTTCAAAGATCAACACGCAAACAAGACCTTCGGAATAGGCGTCCAGCAGTTCGCATTGGTCTTTCGAAAACAGGAACGTTAATTCGGTGACTGCCTGAGAGGCTTTGGACCTGGCTCCTGGTGCTTGAGGCCCGCCGATGGCTGTCAGCTCTTTGGCCAACTTGTGCAGCAATGCTGACTGGCGGAGATCAAAGCTGAAAGTTCTGATTTCTTGTACAGAAAAAACTCAGCTGTTTCGACGTCTGGTTGAATGACCTCAGTCATTGTCTACATCCCTGTTGTGTACCTGCTCCCGGTTATGCGGCAGCTCCTCTTCCGATTCTGCTCAATTTCATTTTCAGCGTATGTCATCCATTTCAGTTAGAGCATACGGAGTGTTCCTACAGACCCGAGAGACTGCCAGGAAGGGCCGATCACCAATGTCTGAAACTTTTCGGGACTCAGCCCCGGCAACCATTACGGATACTGGCTGGCGTGGTGACAGGAGGTGGGAATTGTTGTTTCGAGGGTGACGGGATCGGTGCTTCATCAAATCCAAGGCATAAAAAAACCCTGAATCTTGCGATTCAGGGGTTTCGGTATTGAGTACGATCACCCTCTATCAGGCAATCAGGTCGGCAGTTTGCAGGTTGCTCACCCCCACCAACTGAATTTCGAACTCAGCGGCAGTGTCGGCGTCGGTGCTGCCGTAGAGGATGCCGCCGGCGAACCGTAGCTGCCCTGCGGCATTGCTGCTGAACGCGCTGGAGCCGATGAAGCTGAACGCATCGTTGGCCACTGTCGCCAGGTTGGCGTCCAGGCTCGACAGGTCGATCTTGTCGCCTTCGCTGGTCTTGAAGTCGCCAATGACATCGCGCAGGGCGGCGCCCAGGCCCATTTCACTCAAGGCATTGAAGTCGAATTTGTCGGCCCCGGTGCCACCATAAAGCTTGTCCAGGCCCGTGCCGCCGATCAACAGGTCGTTGCCGGCTCCACCGGTGAGGGTGTTGGCAAGCGCATTGCCGGTCAGCTTGTCGTGATAGTTGCTGCCCGTGAGGTTTTCGAAGTTCAACAGGGTGTCGGAACCGGAACCACCGGTGGCTTGCACGGTAGTCAGCCCCAGGTTGGCCGTGACCGCCGCAGTGGCATAGGCATAGGACGCGGTATCGATACCGGCGGCGCCATTGAGGATGTTGTTGCCAGCCCCGGCGTCGATGACGTTGTTGAGGCTGTTACCGGTGCCGTTGGCAGTGCCGGTCGACAGCAGGCGCAGGTTCTCGACGTTGTCACCCAGGGTGTAGGCACCGAGGTAGCTATAGACGGTATCGATGCCGCCGGTGCTGGCGACAGCATTGGATTCACTGACGATATCGCCGGCATTGTCGACGTAGTAGAGGTCGGAGCCATCGCCGCCGATCAGGCGGTCTGCACCGGCAGCGCCGTTGAGTTGGTCGCTGCCCAGGCCACCGCTGAGGGTGTTGGCGGCCGCATTGCCGGTCAGCCTGTCGTTATAGTTGCTGCCCGTGAGGTTTTCGAAGTTCAACAGGGTGTCGGAACCAGAACCACCGGTGGCTTGTGCGATGGTCAGCCCAAGGTTGGCCGTGACCGCCGCAGTGGCATAGGCATAGGACGCGGTATCGATACCGGCGGCGCCATTGAGGATGTTGTTG
>NZ_JBYTDD010000008.1:180325-182305 GCF_058791055.1 Pseudomonas sp. EU05-FHT14B02
TGCCAGCCCCGGCGTCGATGACGTTGTTGAGGCTGTTACCGGCACCGTGGACAGTGCCGGTCGACATCAAGCGCAGGTTCTCGACATTGGCGCCCAGGGTGTAGGTCCCGAGGTAGCTGTTAACGGTATCGGTACCACCGGTGCTGGCGACAGTATTGGTCTCGCTGACGATATCGCCGACATTGTCGACGTAGTAGACATCAGAGCCATCGCCGCCAGTCATTTGGTCGGCGCCACTGCCGCCATCGAGGGTGTCGTTGCCGGCACCGCCATTGAGAGTGTCGTTGTCTGCGCCGCCAATAAGGATGTTGGCCAGGGCATTGCCGGTCAGTGTATCGGAGTCATCGGTACCGATGACGCCCTCGATAGACACGAATGTATCGTAGCCTTGGGACGTATATTGCGAGCTGGTGTTGGACAGGTTGACGCTGACGCCATAGTTGGAATAGGCATACGAAACAAAGTCGGTGCCCGCCGCGCCATTGAATACATTGTTTGATGAGTTGCCGACAAAGGTGTTGTTCAGGGCGTTACCTGTGCCGTTGATACTGCTACTACCGGTCAGAATCAGGTTCTCTATGTTGTCGCCGAGTGTATAGCTGATTTCTGCCTGAACGACGTCGGTGCCCTGGTTGGCAAGTTCAACAAGCGTATCCAGCGCATCCACGATGTAAGTGTCGTCTCCCAGGCCGCCCAAGAGCCTGTCGCTGCCCGCTGCGCCATAGAGTACGTCATTTCCGGCAAAGCCATTGATGACGTCATTGCCCGATGAGCCATAGAGCGAGTCATTTCCGGCAGTTCCTTGCATGTTGTCATTGCCGGATGTGCCGCTGACGATGCTGAATTTGTAATAACCGGCTACCCCTGTGTTACCTGGAGTGGTTTCCAGTTCGAGAATGGCGGATTCATTTCCCGATTGCGGCAGTTCATACCAGGAGGAACCGTCGCCAGTCGAGTAACCGGCACGGGCAACGGTTCCTCCCAGGCCATTGGTGCCGCCACTGGCACTACCGGTCGTCCAGTTGACGGTTTCATATCTGAAGATGACATCGAAGTTGCCGTTGCCCTTTCCAACAAGCTGGAGTTGGAAGGCATTGAGCTTATCTACCTTGCTGTTGTAGTAGCCGACGTCATCCCAAGTAACGGTCAGCGTGCCATTGCCTGCGGAATTGAAGTCGTAATAGACCAGGTTACTGCCGGTCGATGTGCCGCCCGGCGTGGCACTGACCGTTCCACCACGGGTATCGACGTCGGCAAAAAAGGGAGCAATCATCGGCCTGCTGGAATCTTGCATGCCGTAGGGGGTATAGGTGGAAAGACCGCCGCCAAATGTGATGTTTCCGTTGTTGTTGACGGAAATATCGGTGTAGTTGGTGCCGAAGAAATTGAGTCCGGCAGCTCCGAAAACAGTGCTGATATCAATGTAGGAGGTGTAGCTGTCATCGTTTCGAGTCAGCTGGTTCTCTCCGAAACCCGCTGCACCACCAAGACCGTTTATCAAGCTAGCCATATCAACACCCCTGTCATTTTTTTTAAAACTTTCTTGTCAGTTTGTTTTCGGGACAACGATGAAACATCAGATAGGCAACGGCCGGCCGATCAGGTAATCAGGTCGGCAGTTTGCAGGTTGCTCACCCCCACCAACTGAATTTCGAACTCAGCGGCAGTGTCGGCGTCGGTGCTGCCGTAGAGGATGCCGCCGGCGAACCGTAGCTGCCCTGTGGCATTGCTGCTGAAGGCGCTGGAGCCGATGAAGCTGAATGCATCATTGGCCACCGTCGCCAGGTTGGCGTCCAGGGTCGACAGGTCGATCTTGTCGCCTTCGCTGGTCTTGAAGTCGCCAATGACATCGCGCAGGGCGGCGCCCAGGCCCATTTCACTCAAGGCATTGAAGTCGAATTTGTCGGCCCCGGTGCCACCATAAAGCTTGTCCAGGCCCGTGCCGCCGATCAACAGGTCGTTGCCGGCTCCACCGGTGAG
>NZ_JBYTDD010000009.1:0-176380 GCF_058791055.1 Pseudomonas sp. EU05-FHT14B02
TCCCTAGATCGATAGCGACAATGGCAACGTTGTTCATGGCAATAGCCTCCGAAAGACACCCTGTGAAAGCTTAGAGAATGATCACAGGGTGTGAGGGGGGAGCCATTTCATTAGTGGTTCTCGGCCGCACACAAAATATGTGTCTGACAAAGATTCAGTGTGGGAGCGAGCTTGCTCGCGATAGCGGTTTAAGCAGCGCTGGAGATGTCCTTGGGCAACCGCTGATCGATGACCTGATAAAGGGCACTGCCTTCAGGCCAATTGCGCATGAACCGCGCGCGATCCCTTGCATACGCCGGGGAGAAGCTACCGAGGGAGCCGTGCTGGCGCATCGAATCGAGGTCGATCAACGCCCAGCGATCCTGCTGCCAGAACAGGTTATGCCCCTTGAAGTCGCCATGACTGATGCGTAGACGAATCAACTCGGCGAACAGATGATCCAGTGCCACCAGCTCGGCTTCCGGTGGATCACCACGCTCCACATACGGCGCAAAACGCTCGATGATGTCCGGACCCGGCAGGTACTCGGTGACCAGGTAAGCCCGGCTACGCAGCCACAGGAAACGCTTTTCCAGCAAGGCCAGCGGCTTGGGCGTGGCAATCCCGAGGAACGCCAGGCGGTTGCCTTCACGCCATGAATGCCAGGCCCGGCTCGGGCGCCAGAAGCGCTTGAGCCAGTGGGCAAAACCCTTGATGTTGTAGCGCTTGATCACCAGCGTGCGGCCATCCACCTCGACCTTGCCGACGCTCGCCGCACCGCCGGTCTTGTACAGGAGCCCTTGATCGAGCAAGGCATCGGCCTGCTCCAGCACAGGCACCATCGACGGAACTTCCTCGCGGCGAATCGCCCGCAACCCGAAGGCTCCACGCTGGACGCTGAATAGCGTGCACTCGCGGCCGACCTTGATCAGGAAGTCCTTGAGGCGCCAACTACGGACCTTGTCGATCTGCTTCTGCAACGCCTCCATGGGCAAGGCGTGCTCGCCGTTGCTAAGCAGGTAATACACCAGCAACTCTTCAATGAAGGGTTCAATCGACTTCGGCAACTGGGCGAAGAACACCCCGAGGTTTTCCAGAACCTTCTGCCGGGACAGCGGCTGACCAGCTGTCTCGCAGCAGATACCTGCGCCATCGATCAGGTACAGGCGACCGCCCTGACGCAGCAAATTGTCCAGGTGCAGGTCTTCCTGCCACAGGCCCTTGCGATGCATCTGGCCGATCGCGCCCAACGCCTCGGCCAGTACCGCCCCTTGCCCATCGGACAGTACGGGCTGCTGCTCCACCTGTTTCCAGGTGTCACCCAGGCTTTCGGCATGCTCAAGGAAATCAAACAGCAGCCAGCCACCTTCGCCGTCCTTCAGGCCATCGGCCAACAGCTGCGGCGTGGTCAGCCCCTGGGCAGAGAGCAGGCGCACGCCATCGAGCTCACGCTGAAAATGCCGTGCAGCCTTGCTGCCAACCAGCAACTTGGCCAACACCGGCCGGCCACGCCAGACGCCGGCACCGACATAACGCTGCCCCGGCAACACCCGCAACAGGCTCAGCAGTTGCAGCTCGGCGGGGCCGGCGGCGTCGGCCAGCGAAACGCTCAGCGGCAAAACGGGATTGCGGCCTGCGGTCTTCAGTTCTGATAAACGCATCAGCGCGGCCTCTTTTGGCTGCGCCGCGCAGTCAATCGCTGCAGCCAGCTATCGATCAGCGAGCTGTCCTGCGGCTGATCCAGATAGGCGGCCAGCAATTGCCGCAGTTGCGACTCGCCCCACTCGGGCGCACGGCGCGTCAGCGGCTCCAGGTCCTTGATTCGGTCACGCTGCCCGTACAGCAGCGGCCGGGTCTTTTCCAGGTCGATCAATTGAGCCTGATAGCCGTTGCCGGTGGCGCGCATGAAAATGTGCTTGGGATAGAAGCACCCATGCACCTGGCGTGCGGCGTGCAGCTGCCGGGCCAGTTCGCCACTGGCCTTGAGGATTTCCGAGTGCTGCTCAGGGCTCAATTGAGTCCAGCGCTGCAACAGCGAGTCGAGGTCGTCCCAACCGTCCAGCGCACGGGTCAGCAGGATCGCACGAACCTCGCCATTGACCTTGCGCTCCCCGTAGAACACCGCTTCGAGCGCCGGAATGCCCATCTTCCGGTAACGGGAGATGTTGCGAAACTCGCGAGCGAAACTCGGCTCGCCGAACGGTGCGCGCAAGGTGCGGGTCAAGTAGTTGCTTTGACGCTTGAGGTAGAAGCCATGACCTTCCAGATCCAGCCGAAACACACTGCTCCAGCCGCCGCCAACGGTGTTGGGTTCGTCCACCGCATCGAGCTGTTTGGTCCAGAGCGCCTCGAACGTGCCGAGGCCATGGCGTTCAAGCAGCGCACGGTCTTCAGCGGCCAGAAAATCAGTCATTCGCGTCCCTCGAAAAATCTCACCACATGCCGGATACGTTTTTTGTCCGCAGCGTTGAGCCGGGTCCGGTTGCGGTATTGCAGGTAAAAGCGCAGGCGCTGTGTAGCCGACAATTGATATTTGGCGACCTTGTCCAGGCACGCCAGATCCTTGGTAATACGGTACTTGAGCCAGAAACCGCGCCAGAAATCGCCGTTGGGGCAATCGATCAAAAACAGTCGAGCCTGATCGTCGATCAGCAGGTTGCGCCACTTCAAATCATTATGGGTGAAGCGGTGGTCGTGCATGGTCCGGGTGTATTGGGCCAGCTGACGACTGACGGTATCGACCCAGGCGCGGTCCGACAGCTTCGGATCTCGACGTTCGGCCAGTGCCGACAAGTCCTCGGTGTCCGGCAGCTCTCGGGTAATCATCGCGCCGCGAGCGTAGGCCACACCGCGCCGCTCCAGCCCCCAGGCCACCACTTCGGCAGTGGGGATACCCCACTTGGCAAAGCGCTTGAGGTTCTGCCATTCCATCTTCACCCGAGGCTTGCCCAGGTAACGCCGCAAGCCTTTGCCGGCGCCCACATACCGTTTGACGTAATAGTTGACGCCATTGCGCTCGACACGGATGACCTCCGAGAGCACGTCACGGGTCAAACGCTCGCCTTGCAGCGCAAACACAGCCTCGAGGCTGCCGAAGTCATCGGCCAGCTCGCTGTAGGCCGGCTCCAGTTTCCAACCCGACATCAGAGCGCATCCCCGTATCGCTGTTTACGCTCGTAGAGCTTGTTGGCCTTGCCGTCGAGCCATGCCAGCAAAGCTGCCTCCTCACACAGGATCTGTCGTAGCGGTTGCTGGAAATAGCCTTTGAGGAAACGCAGCTTGTCGCGGCGGGTCAGGCCGATGTCCAGTGCGGAAAAGTACAGAGCAGCCAGGTCCTTGTTGCGCCAGCGCAAGGTGATCGCCGGACGGGTCTGGGCACGGTGCAGGTCGATCACCGAAAGCTTGAAGTCGTCGGCGGTCACCGGTTTGTCGGTGTGCAGCAGGAAATGGCAGATGTAGCAGTCGCGGTGGTTGACCCCGGCGCGGTGCATCATGCCGGTCATGCGCGCGACTTCGGCGATCAGTGCGCGCTTGAGTTTTGGCTCCGGTGGCTGCCGGGTCCAGTTGATGCTGAAATCTTCCAGGCTGACCGTCGGCGCCAGCTCTTCGGTGACGATGAACGAATGTTGATCGGCCGGGTTACGGCCTTTCTCGCCATACGCGACGGCGGTCATGGTCGGCACGCCGACTTCCTGCAGACGCTGAATCGCCTTCCACTCCTGACCGGCACCCAGTACAGGAAGCTTGGCCGTCAGCAGGTTCTTGAATATTTCGCCCCAGCCGATGCCACGGTGGATTTTCACGAAAAACCCGTTGCCGTCGACTTCCGTGCGTAATGTCCGGCGTGCTTCCAGCTCGCGGTACACCTCGCCCTTGAGCCCCTCGACTTCGGCGAACGGGTCGCGTCCGGCCCAGAGGCTCTTGAACGGTTCAGCCAGCATCAACTTCATTTAAGCGTGCTCCGCCAGAATCACATCCGCCGCGTGCTGCGGCATGCTGTAGAGGTCGGCCGTTTCGGCGAAGGCCAGACCGTTGCGGCTCCAGGCCGCCCTTGCTTGAGCGTCGTTCAACATGCCGGTCAGGTACTGCGTCAGCTGTGCCTGATCGAACGGTTCGTCCAGCACCAGGCCAGCATCGGCCTCGGCGATGTAATGGGCGTAACCGCACACCGCGCTCACCAGCACCGGCAAGCCGGCCACCAGGGCTTCGAGCAGCACGGTGCCGGTATTTTCGTTGTACGCCGGGTGGATCAACAGATCGGCACCCAACAGGAATCGCGGAATGTCACTGCGCCCTTTGAGGAACGTGACGTTGTCGCCCAGCCCCAAGGTTGCGCTCTGCATCTGGAATAACTTGGGGTCATCCTGGCCAATTACAAACAGCCGGGTGCGCTTCTTGAGATCAGCGGGCAATGCCGCCAACGCCTTGAGGCTGCGATCGACGCCCTTGGTCTTGAACCCGGAGCCGATCTGCACCAGCAGCAGTTCATCGTCCTTGAGATTGAATTCAGCGCGGAACCCGGCACGAATTTCATCCGCATCGGCCGGCCGACGACGATCCTGGGCGATACCCGGTGGCAGCAGGTGAAAGCGCTCCAGCGGCGTGTCGTAATGCTTGATGAACAGCGGTTGCTGGACCTCGGAAATCATCAGCACTTCGGTTTTCGCCTCTTTGGCAAACACCGCCCGCTCGTATTCGGCGAAGTGCCGATAGCGGCCCCAACGGCGATACAGCGAGTTACGCAGGTTCTGCGCCTTGTCTTCGAAACAGCCGTCGGCGGCGTAGTAGACGTCCAGGCCCGGCATCTTGTTAAAGCCGATCAGGCGGTCGACCGGGCGCTTGGCCAGGTCCGCGTCCATCCATTCGCTGAGCTTTTCGTTGCGCCGATGGTTGAAGAACGCCTTGACCGGCGCCACCAACACTTCGAAACCCGGCGGTACGTCACCTTCCCAAATCAGCGTGTAGACGCGAATCTGATGGCCGCGCTTCTGGCACTCCAGGGCGATTCGCATGAAATCGCGCTGCAAGCCGCCAAATGGAAAATACTTGTACAAGACAAATGCCAATTGCATCAGCGCAGCTCCTCAGCCATTAACAACGTGCTCAGTCGGCTCGCGACACGCTCGGGATTCAGACGCGTGAAGCACAACGGCCACTCGCGCTTCAGGTCAAACTGACGGGCATCTTCAGCCGTCGGTTGATAAGTGCATTTCTTTTGCAGGCACGGCGCACAAGGGAAGTCGCTGGCCAGGTGAATCTGCACCTTGCCATAGGCGCCGGTCAGACCCGGATTGGTCGGGCCGAACAGCGACAGCGTCGGTACATCCAGCGCAGCGGCCAGATGGCCCAGGCCGGTGTCCACCGCCACGCAGGCTTGCGCGCCCGCCAGTACCTTGCCGACACCGGCCAGGTTCAGTTTGGGTAACACCTCGGCGTGTTTGAAACCGGCTGCGATGCGCTCGGCCCGGGCCTTCTCCAGTGCATTGCCCCACGGCAGTTTCACCCCTACGCCCAGGTAGCCGACCCGCTCGGTCAGCTCACGCCAGTACGCTTCGGGCCAGTGCTTGGTGTCCCAGGTGGTGCCGTGCAGAAATACCACGTACGGATTCTTGCGCGGCAATTCCACCAGGCGCTCGATATTCAGACCGTAGTCACCCAGGCCTTTGGGCAAGTCATAGCCCAACGCGATGGCGAACAACTGACGCACTCGCTCCACCGCGTGCTGCCCGCGGGCAACGGCCAGGCGTCGATCGTAAAAACGCGCAGCGATGGGCTCGCGCGCCGAGCTTTTATCGAGGCCGGCCACCGGCGCCTTGACATAACGGGTCAGCCAGGCGCTTTTCAGCAAGCCCTGGGCGTCGATCACCAAGTCATATTTCGTGGCGCGAACGCTTTGCTTGAAGCGCTTCCACTCACCGCTCTTGATGGTCTGCCAGATGTTCTTGCGCCAGCGACGTATCGCCACCGGAATCACCTTGCCCACCGCTGGATGCCAGGTCGGGATCTCGGCAAAGCCTTCTTCCACCACCCAGTCGAATTTGATGCCGGGGATCGCCCGCGCCGCGTCGGTCAACGCCGGCAACGCATGAATGACGTCGCCCAGCGAAGAAGTCTTGATCAACAGAACCCGCAAGCTATTTGACCTCGACCGGAGTGCCTTGCAACCGCTGCAGGGCTTCGTTCACCGCTTGCGGCATGAGTTGGCGCAAGCAGTTGTAATGGCCGAAACGGCAGGTGCGGTCGAAGCATGGGCTGCATTCGATGCCCAGGCGAACGACTTCGACGTGCTCGGCCAACGGTGGCGTGAAACCTGGCGACGTCGAGCCGTAGACTGCCACCAATGGGCGATTCAGGGCGGCGGCAACGTGCATCAGGCCGGAGTCGTTGGACACCACCGCATCGGCGCAGGACATCAGGTCGATGGCTTCGGCCAGCGAGGTGTCGCCGCTGAGGTTGACCGATTCTTCACGCAGGCCGGGAATCAGCCGCGCGCGGATGTCTTCGCCCACGGCGTGGTCGTTTTTCGAACCGAACAGCCAGACTTGCCAGCCTTCGCGGATCTTCGTTTCGGCAACCTTGGCGTAATGCTCGGACGGCCAACGCTTGGACTCACCAAACTCGGCGCCGGGGCATAGGGCCAACACCGGGCGATCGAGGGTCAGGCCGAACTTGGCAAGCGCCGCTTCGCGTGTAACCGGGTCGATCTGCAGGCTCGGACGTGGATACGGCTTTGGCAACTCAACGCCCGGCTCGTAAGCCAGGGCCATGAACCGCTCGATCATCAGCGGATAACGATCCTTGTCTAGCGTGCGCACGTCATTAAGCAGGCCATAGCGAAACTCGCCACGCCAGCCGGTGCGCTTCGGGATGCTGGCAAAGAACGGCACCAGCGCCGATTTCAGGGAGTTGGGTAACAGGATCGCCTGGTCGTACTGGCCTGCCAGGGATTTGCCGATGCGCCGACGCGTTGCCAGTTCCAGGACACCGTGACCGAGCGGAAAGCTCAAGGCCTGGCGAACTTCGGGCATGCGCTCAAGAATCGGCCGGCTCCACTCGGGGGCCAGCACGTCGATTTCGCATTGCGGGTGGCGTTGTTTCAGACACTGGAAAAGTGTCTGCGCCATCACCATGTCACCGACCCAACTGGGCCCAACGATCAGAATTTTCATGTGGTTTCCATAAACGAACCGGGGAGGCCTACGCCTCCCCGCCTCGAAAATTCTACAGAACAACGCAAATCTACTGTAGGAGCGAGCTTGCTCCGGGCGGCGATCCGACGATGAACCTGAAACCCCTCAGGGTGTCAGGCTCGCCGCGTTATCGTTAACGACCATCGCGAGCAAGCTCGCTCCTACAGGGAATATTGGCGTATCAAATATCCCGTTTCAGCTTAGCCCCAGCTCACACCAGATCCGCATGACCTGCCGCCGTTCGTCCGCGAACTGATCGCCAGGAATCACCCCGGGGTCCTTCTGCAAGGCCTGCCGGTGGGCGGCGGAACGATACGCTTTATACGCTTCACGCAACAGGCTGGCATCTTCGACGGGCATCAGCCCTTCATGCTCCAGCTCTTCCAGAATGCGGATGTTGTCCGTCCAGCGCAGCAATGGCGGGTGTGTTTCGGACCACGCCAGGGCCGCGTATTGCACCATAAATTCAATATCGACGATACCTCCGGCGTCCTGCTTGATATCGAACGGCGCCGTGGCTTCGAAGGCATTTGTCCCGGTGCCGGCCGCGGTGCTCTTGCTGCCGAGGTTATCGCGCATCTTGGCGCGCATCTCGCTGACTTCCTGGCGCAGGGTCGGCAGATCACGTGTTTTGCCCAATATCGTGGCACGGACTTTCTCGAAGGCCTGGCCGACATCCTGACTGCCCACCAACACCCGCGCGCGCACCAATGCCTGATGCTCCCAGGTCCAGGCCTCATTTTCCTGATAGCGGGCAAACGCGCCCAGGGAACTCACCAGCAAGCCCGACGCCCCGGACGGTCGCAGACGCATGTCCACTTCATACAACTGCCCGGAGTTGGTCTGCGCTGTCAGCAAGTGAATGATCCGCTGCCCCAATCGGGTGAAAAATTGCGCGCCATCAATGGGTTTGATGCCATCGGTTTCAGCCTGCGGATCGCCATCGTGGATGAACACCAGGTCCAGGTCCGAACCATGCCCGAGTTCCAGGCCGCCGACTTTCCCATAACCGACAATGATGAAGCCGGGATCGCACAAGGTGCCATCCGTGCGCAGCGGCGTGCCGTACTTGGCCACGGTTTGCCGCCAGGCCAGTGCCAGCACTTGCTCCAGGATCGCCTCGGCGAGCCAGGTCAGGTAATCGCTGACTTTCATCAGCGGCAGGCTGCCGGCGATTTCCGAGGCGGCCACTCGCAAGCGGTGCGCCAGCTTGAAATGGCGCAGAGCTTCCATTTGCTGTTCGAGGTCGTCCTCGGGAATCCGTGTCAGGCGCTCGCGCAACTCTGCCGCCAGTTCTGGCGCCAATGGCGGTTTGAACAGCCGGCCTTCGTTGAGCAACTCATCGAGCAGCAGCGGGAAGCGGGTGATTTGCTCGGCAATCCACGGGCTCGCCGCGCACAGCGTCAGCAAACGCCGCAACGCACTGGGGTTCTCGGTCAACAGCACCAGGTACGCGGAACGACGGGCCACGGCTTCGACCAGCGGCAACACCCGTTCCAGTACCAGATCCGGATTGTCATGTTCCACGGCCTGTGCCAGCAAACGCGGAATAAAAGCATCGAGACGTTCGCGACCCAGACGCTGCATCGCCCTCAATTGCGGGCTGCCGCGCAAGCCAGCCAAGGCTTTCAAGGCTTTTGGGGCATCCTTGAAACCACCCTCTTCAAGTTGACGGCAGGCGGCCTCATCATCCTGAGCCTCTTCCCACAGCGGCAACCACTCACCGCCGACCACCACTTCGCTTTCGGCGCCCTGCTCCTCATCGGGATCGGCGATCACCTGCCCGAAGTGCCAGGCCACTCGGCCGCGCCAATACATCAGTTGTTCGTGGAACGCCGTCCAGTTCGCGAAGCCCAGCATAAAGGCAATGCGCGCCTGATCCTGCTCTCCATCGGGCAACATTTGCGTCTGGCGATCGGCAATCGCCTGAATCGCGTGTTCGGTGTAACGCAGGAATTCGTAACCTTCACGCAGCTCGCTGATCACGTTCGGAGGCAGATAACCCTGACCTTCCAGCGTGCTCAGCACCTTTAATAGTGGGCGCTGCTGCAAGCTCAGATCGCGGCCGCCGTGGATCAACTGGAACGCCTGGGCAATAAACTCGACTTCGCGAATACCGCCGGAACCGAGCTTGATGTTGTCGGCCATGCCCTTGCGCCGCACTTCCTGCTGGATCAGCTGCTTCATGGTGCGCAGCGCTTCAATGGCCGAGAAGTCCAGGTAACGCCGGTAAACGAATGGCCGCAGCATCTCTTGCAGTTGCGCGCCGGCTACTTGATCCCCGGCCACCACCCGCGACTTGATCATCGCGTAGCGTTCCCAGTCGCGCCCCTGGTCCTGGTAATACTGCTCCAGCGCGTTGAAGCTCAGCACCAGCGCGCCCGCCGAACCGTAGGGACGCAAACGCATGTCGACGCGAAATACAAAGCCGTCGACGGTCATCGGGTCCAGGGCCTTGATCAGCCGCTGGCCCAGACGGATGAAGAACTCCTGGTTATCCAGCGGGCGTTTGACGCCAACTGTTTCGCCACCCTCGGGATAGGCAAAAATCAGGTCGATGTCCGATGACAGGTTCAGCTCCACGGCACCGAGCTTGCCCATGCCGAGAATGACCATCTGCTGCGGCTCGCCGCTGCGCCGCCCGGTCGGCACGCCGAACTGCTGGCAATGCCGCACGTACAACCATTGATAGGCCTGATCGATGCTGGCATCGGCCATGTCCGAAAGGTCGCGGCAGGTCTGGATCAAATCGGCCTGGCGGGTCAGGTCGCGCCAGATGATCCGCACCTGATGGCGTGCACGCTGGCGGCGCAAGGCGCGGCCAAGCTGATCATCGGTCTCGGCCACGTTCGCGGCGGCAGCGATCTGCCCGCACAACTCACCGGGAGCGAAGCCGCGGTCCAATTCGCCGGACTGCACCAGCCCCAGCAACATCAAAGGGTCACGAACACACTGTTCAATCACGAAATCGCTGGCGGCGGTGACGCGGGCAAATTGCGCCCAACGCTCCGGCGTCCAGGCAGACAGCCCGTGGTCATCGTCCAGAGCGGCGACGGCAGCGCGGAACGACTGCTCGGCACGGGTGACAAACGGCAGGAGAATGGCGGGCAGTTCGGCAAGCGAGGGGAGGCTCATGGTCTATCCTTGATCGGCGTGCAGCGGGCTGCATGTAGTGGTTTTCGAAAACCCACTACCTGAGGGAGTGTCGAACAAAAGTTAGAAATAGCTGAAATTTCTTTTATTTTGGCAGCCAGCATCAAGCTTTTACCTTTTGTAGTTGGAAAAAGACCAACCTTAACGATTATTCTCACAACGCAGCCGGGGGCCACAAGCCGCTCTTCTGTAGTTTTACTACTCGTATATACATTAGACGGGCTGAAATGCCGGATGATTTGTAGTAAAACTACACGCCGCCGGAACAACCTGTCGGCAATCCAAGAATTCATAACGTCTGCCCACAAGGCCAGTCGCTAACTCAGGCAACCGATTCTGGTAGCCTTTCCGCCCTGGAGCAAGCCATGCAAGACCTCGATCCCGTCGAAACCCAGGAATGGCTGGACGCCCTGGAATCGGTTCTCGACAAAGAAGGCGAAGACCGTGCTCACTATTTGATGACCCGTATGGGTGAACTGGCGACCCGCAGCGGTTCGCAGTTGCCTTACGCCATCACCACGCCTTACCGCAACACCATCCCGGTAACCCACGAAGCACGCATGCCTGGCGACCTGTTCATGGAACGCCGCATTCGCTCGCTGGTACGCTGGAACGCGATGGCCATGGTAATGCGTACGAACCTGAAGGATTCTGACCTCGGCGGTCACATCTCCAGCTTCGCCTCCAGTGCGACCCTGTATGACATCGGCTTCAACTACTTCTTCCAGGCCCCGACCGAAGAACACGGCGGCGACCTGATCTACTTCCAGGGCCACACCTCGCCAGGCGTTTACGCCCGCGCATTCATGGAAGGCCGCATCACCGAAGACCAGATGAACAACTTCCGCCAGGAGGTCGACGGTCAGGGCCTGTCGTCCTACCCGCACCCTTGGCTGATGCCTGACTTCTGGCAGTTCCCGACCGTATCCATGGGTCTGGGCCCGATCCAGGCGATCTACCAGGCACGCTTCATGAAGTACCTGGAACACCGTGGTTTCATCCAGCCAGGCAAACAGAAAGTCTGGTGCTTCCTGGGCGATGGCGAGTGCGACGAGCCGGAATCCCTGGGCGCTATCTCCCTGGCCGGCCGCGAGAAGCTGGACAACCTGATCTTCGTCATCAACTGCAACCTGCAGCGCCTCGACGGCCCGGTTCGCGGCAACGGCAAGATCATTCAGGAACTCGAAGGCGTGTTCCGCGGTGCTCAGTGGAACGTGACCAAAGTCATCTGGGGCCGTTTCTGGGACCCACTGCTGGCCAAGGACGTCGACGGCATCCTGCAACGCCGCATGGACGAAGTCATCGACGGCGAGTACCAGAACTACAAAGCCAAAGACGGCGCGTTCGTACGTGAACACTTCTTCAACACGCCAGAACTCAAGGCGATGGTCGAAGATCTGTCCGACGACGAGATCTGGAAACTCAACCGTGGCGGCCACGACCCGTACAAGGTCTACGCGGCGTACCACGAAGCGGTCAACCACAAAGAACAACCGACCGTCATCCTGGCCAAGACCATCAAGGGTTATGGCACCGGTGCCGGCGAAGCGAAGAACACTGCGCACAACACCAAGAAAGTCGACGTCGACAGCCTGAAGTTGTTCCGCGACCGCTTCGACATCCCGGTCAAGGACGATGAACTGGAAAACCTGCCATTCTTCAAACCGGAAGAAGGCAGCGCCGAAGCCCGTTACCTGAGCGAGCGCCGTACCGCACTGGGCGGCTTCGTACCTCAGCGTCGCGCCAAGAGCTTCAACATCCCGACCCCGCCACTGGAAACCCTCAAGGCGATCCTGGACGGCTCGGGCGACCGCGAAATCTCCACCACCATGGCCTTCGTGCGGATCCTCGCGCAACTGGTCAAGGACAAGGAAATCGGTCCACGCATCGTACCGATCATCCCGGACGAAGCCCGTACCTTCGGTATGGAAGGCATGTTCCGTCAGCTGGGCATCTACTCCTCCGTCGGCCAGCTCTATGAGCCAGTCGATAAAGACCAGGTGATGTTCTACAAGGAAGACCAGAAGGGCCAGATCCTCGAAGAAGGCATCAACGAAGCGGGCGCCATGAGCTCCTTCATCGCTGCCGGTACTTCGTACTCCAGCCACAACCAGCCGATGCTGCCGTTCTACATCTTCTACTCGATGTTCGGCTTCCAGCGTATCGGCGACCTGGCCTGGGCCGCTGGCGACAGCCGCACCCGTGGCTTCCTGATCGGCGGCACCGCCGGCCGTACCACCCTGAACGGTGAAGGCCTGCAACACGAAGACGGTCACAGCCACCTGCTGGCCGCGACCATCCCGAACTGCCGCACCTACGATCCAACCTACGGCTACGAGCTGGCGGTGATCATTCAGGACGGCATGAAGAAGATGACCGAAGAGCAACAGGACGTCTTCTACTACATCACCGTGATGAACGAGTCGTACCAGCAGCCAGCCATGCCGGCCGGTGCCGAAGAAGGCATCAAGAAAGGCATGTACCTGCTCGAGGAAGACAACCGCGAAGCGGCGCACCACGTTCAGCTGATGGGCTCCGGCACCATCCTGCGTGAAGTCCGTGAAGCAGCGAAGATCCTGCGTGAACAGTTCAACGTCGGCGCCGACGTGTGGAGCGTTACCAGCTTCAACGAACTGCGTCGTGACGGCCTGGCCGTTGAGCGCACCAACCGTCTGCACCCTGGCCAGAAGCCTAAGCTGAGCTATGTGGAAGAGTGCCTGAACGGCCGTCAAGGTCCGGTCATTGCCTCTACCGACTACATGAAACTGTTCGCCGAGCAGATCCGTCAGTGGGTACCGTCCAAGGAATTCAAAGTCCTGGGCACCGACGGTTTCGGCCGCAGCGACAGCCGCAAGAAACTGCGTCATTTCTTCGAAGTTGACCGTCATTTCGTGGTGTTGGCAGCCCTGGAAGCACTGGCTGATCGTGGCGATATCGAACCTAAAGTGGTGGCTGAAGCCATCGCCAAGTTCGGGATCGACCCGGAAAAACGCAACCCACTGGACTGCTGAGGAGAGATTCTGTGAGCGAACTCATTCGCGTACCTGACATCGGCAGCGGTGAAGGTGAAGTAATTGAATTGTTTGTGAAGGTCGGCGACCGTATCGAAGCCGACCAGAGCATCCTGACACTTGAGTCGGACAAGGCGAGCATGGAAGTGCCTGCGCCGAAGGCCGGTATCATCAAGAGCCTGAAAGTGAAACTGGGCGATCGCCTGAAAGAAGGCGACGAACTGCTGGAGCTGGAAGTCGAAGGTGCCGCTGCTCCAGCCCCTGCGGCTGCTGCGCCAGCTGCCAAAGCTGAAGCCAAACCGGCCGCCGCACCTGCGCCGGCGGCGCCTGCTGCCGCACCGGCTGCTGCCAGCGTTCAGCAAGTGCACGTGCCGGACATCGGCTCGTCGGGCAAGGCTCAGATCATCGAGATCCAGGTCAAGGTCGGCGACACCGTCGCGGCTGATCAGTCGCTGATCACCCTGGAATCCGACAAGGCGAGCATGGAAATCCCGTCGCCTGCCGCTGGCGTGGTCAAGGCCATCAGCGTCAAGCTCAACGACGAAGTCGGCACTGGCGACCTGATCCTGGACCTGGAAGTGGCGGGTGCTGCTGCACCGGCTGCTGCTCCGGCCCAGGCTGCCGCTCCGGCACCCGCCGCTGCACCTGCTGCTGCCGCCGCCCCGGCCGCTCCAGTGGCCGACAGCGTTCAGGACATCCATGTTCCGGACATCGGTTCGGCGGGCAAGGCCAAGATCATCGAAGTCCTGGTCAAGGCCGGCGACACCGTTGTGGCCGACCAGTCGCTGATCACCCTGGAATCCGACAAGGCAAGCATGGAAATCCCGTCGCCAGCCGCTGGCGTGGTGGAAAGCGTTTCAATCAAGCTCGATGACGAAGTCGGTACCGGCGACCTGATCCTCAAGCTGAAAGTCAAAGGCGCCGCTCCTGCTGCACCTGTTGCTGCGACCGCACCTGCCGCTGCTGCTCCAAGCGCTCCGGCTCCAGCTGCTGCTCCGGCTGCCGCTGCTCCTGCTGCTGCCCCGGTTGCTGCTCCAGCCAAGCCTGGCGCCAAAGTTCACGCCGGCCCTGCCGTGCGTCAACTGGCCCGCGAATTCGGCGTCGAGCTGAGCGCCGTTGGCGCCAGCGGCCCGCACGGTCGCATCCTGAAGGAAGACGTGCAGGTTTACGTCAAAGCCATGATGCAGAAGGCCAAGGAAGCACCGGCCGCTGCTGCTGGCGCAACCGGTGGCGCGGGCATCCCGCCGATTCCGGTCGTGGACTTCAGCCGCTTCGGTGAAATCGAAGAAGTGCCGATGACCCGCTTGATGCAGGTCGGCGCCGCCAACCTGCATCGCAGCTGGCTGAACGTACCGCACGTGACGCAATTCGACTCGGCGGATATCACCGAGCTCGAAGCGTTCCGTGTTGCCCAGAAAGCCGTTGCAGAGAAGGCCGGCGTCAAGCTGACCATCCTGCCGTTGCTGCTCAAGACCTGCGCGCACCTGCTCAAGGAACTGCCGGACTTCAACAGCTCGCTGGCGCCAAGCGGCAAAGCGATCATTCGCAAGAAATACGTGAACATCGGCTTCGCCGTCGACACCCCGGATGGCCTGCTGGTACCGGTCATCAAGAACGTCGACCAGAAGAGCCTGCTGCAATTGGCCGCCGAGGCTGCTTCCCTGGCTGAAAAAGCCCGGACCAAGAAGCTCTCGTCGGACGAGATGCAAGGCGCCTGCTTCACCATTTCCAGCCTCGGCCACATTGGCGGCACCGGCTTCACGCCGATCGTCAACGCGCCGGAAGTGGCGATCCTCGGTGTTTCCAAGGCAACCATTCAGCCAGTCTGGGACGGCAAAGCCTTCCAGCCGAAACTGATGCTGCCGCTGTCGCTGTCCTACGATCACCGCGTGATCAACGGCGCCGCTGCTGCACGCTTCACCAAGCGTCTGAGCGATCTGCTGGGCGACATCCGCACCATGCTCCTGTAACACCGACCGGCCCTCCTTCTCCGGAGGGCCGGTTGCGTTCCACGTTTCCGAGCGCCACGCTCGTACCTCAACCCCGCCAATTTGGCGGGGCTTTTTTTGCCTGAAGTTATTACTTAAAACGTCTTCCTACATTTGTGGCTGATACCGCCCACAACTCGAGTCCGTTTCTGCCAGATATTTTTTCGGGCCAAATAACTAGTCTTGGCTGGAAGATTACTTATTACATTCGAAACAACCATCTGACTAATTCATAAGCAGCCGAATGGACTCAAACATGTTCAAACCAACTGTCGGCCCGATTATTGGCCACACCACAACTAATCACGCCCGTATTTTTTTACGCGGCGAACACAATAAAGACATCTTGGCATTTGCTGGCATTCGTTATAGGCGACAAGGCGAAGATCACTGGTCAAAAGGTAACTTTGCGAAACTCGAACCCGAGCACGACATGTGCGAAGTTATCGTGCTGAACAACCTGTCCGCCGACTCCGACTATGAATATCAAGCCGGGTGGTTCAGCCTGACCAGCCCGGCGCACACCGTCGACACGGTGAAAGAACTGCCGCTGCAATGGTCACGGCAGGTTTATCACTTGCGTACCCGCTCCAGCCAGGTCAACCTGCCAAGGGCCTACATTGTCGGCTCTTGCCGATACCTGCGCATGACCGCGGGCATAGCATCCGCCCCTCACTTGGGCGACAGAGTCTTTGCTTCGATTTCACGCTTGGTGGAGCAAGCCAGCCCTCCCGTCAGCGCGCTGGTGATGACGGGCGACCAAATTTATGTCGATGACTTGAACATTATTGCCCCTGATCGGGAACTCAAGGAAATCCTCCATAAATATCGCGTGGCGTTTTCGCAGAAAAATATCACCAGATTAATGTCCAATCTGCCCACTTACATGATCCTTGACGACCATGAAATAGAGGATAACTGGCCCGCCAACAAGAACAAGTCCGACGAGCACTTATATGCAAACGCAATCAGGGCCTATGAGTTGTATCAGGCCAGTCATAGTCCCGCCCATGCACTAACTGATGATGGACTGACAAATAAACGACTGGACAAATACTGGTATCAATTTACTGAAGGTGATATCGAATGGTTTGTTACCGACAGTCGGACCCGACGCAATCTGTCGGCCACTGACCGACGCATTCTCGACGCAGCCCAGGAACAAGTCTTGTCCGACTGGCTGATCCACAGCCCGGCGCGGGTCAAACTCGTGGTCACCAGCGTCATGTTCTACCCTGACCGCAAGCGCACGGATGATGACGCTTGGCAGGCCTTTCCAGAACAACGGCTACGATTGCTTGAGACCATTCGCACACACCGTATCAAGAATGTCTTCTTCATTTCCGGCGATGTCCACGGCTCGCTGACCAGTCGGCTGAGTCACAGCGAGGATGCGGACTTCGAAGTCCACACCATCGTCTCGTCACCGCTGTGCAACAGCAAAATGCTGCCCTATGCCACGACCGCCACATTCGTCCTTGATCACCCTCTGGTCCGCACCGCCGCAGGCGACTATCGACATGAACTGACCAGCAAGGTGATTAGCCAGGATAATTTTGCACACCTGATCGTCGATGCCGGGCAGCTTCAGGTGAATTTCCACGACCGGGAGGGCAAGCATTTGCAGTCCGTTGGCATCCCGATTCGCTGACTCGAAAACAGATCGCAGTCACTGGCAATACTTGCAAAACTGCGATTTTTCGGCGACTGGCAATACTTTTTGCCACCGACTGAAGAAAAGCCGTCGTCTGCCGACATATTCTTATAGCACTTGGCCTTCATCTCTCTTGTCAGTCGGTGTCGCAATGATGCAACCTTGCCGCAGGCAACAGTAAAGAGGGCGAGAGCCCAACGCGTTCAGCATATTCGAAGCGAGTTTCCCTCCATGAAAAGCCAACCCGATGCCGCCAGCCGTATGGTGGCCGAGGTAGTGACGCAGTTGCCTGTGCCCTCGCGGCTCGGCATGCTGCGTTTCGAACGGCTTAATGAACCCAGCTGGGCGCTGCTGTTTCTCGATCCCAATTGTGAACGCCAGTTCGGCGTGCCAGCCGTGGAACTGTGTGCGCTGGTGGGCTCGCCCTACGCCAGCCTGATGGAGCCGCTAGCGCGCTATCAACTGCACGATGCAGTCCAGCAACAGCTGACTGAAAGCCCGCACTACCTGATCCGCTATACCCTGCACACCGCCGCTGGCTCCCTGACTCTGCTGGAGCTGGGCGAAGCCTACAAACAACACAATCGACACCTGTTGCGCGGCTACCTGCTGGTCATCGACGGCCTGTTCGAGGATGACCCGCTGCAACCGGCCATGGACCTTGAAACCCAGAACTCGCGCCTGCAAATCGCCCTGGAACTCAATCAGCGCACCCAGCAGGAGCAACTGCTGCATCTGGAGCGGGTGCGGGCCCAGCAGGATCTGATCCTGCTGCTCACCCGTCAACGCTACAGCAGCAACAACTCCTTGCGCGAAGCCGCCGAGCTGATCACCCGCAGTGCCTGCGACATCTACGAAATCGACAGTGCCAGCCTGTGGCACCTCGAAGGCTCGATGCTGGTGCCGATCTCGGCCTATCACCGCACGAATCAGGAATACCTGCTGCCGCAACCGATCGACGTCAGTCTTTTCCCCGATTACCTCGACGCCCTGCACACCGGCCGCGCCATCGACGCCCATAACGCCATGCGCGACCCACGCACCCGGGAGATGGCCGAAAGCCTGCGCCCGCGGGACGTCAACGCAATGCTCGACGCCAGTATCCGCGTCGATGGCCAGGTGGTCGGCGTTTTGTGCCTGGAGCAAACCGGGGCAACCCGCGCCTGGCAGTCGGATGAAATCGCGTTCGCCGGAGAACTGGCAGACCAGTTTGCCCAGGTCATCAGCAACCACAACCGGCGAACCGCCACCAGCGCCCTGCACCTGTTCCAGCGCGCAGTCGAACAAAGTGCCAACGCCTTTTTGCTGGTCAACTGCGATGGCGTTGTGGAATACGTCAACCCGAGCTTCACCGCGATCACCCAATACTCCACCGAAGAAGTGCACGGTCAGCGGCTGTCAGAACTACCAGCCCTGGAGAACCTCAGCGAACTGCTGTTCGATGCACCTTCGGCGCTGGCCAAGAGCAACAGCTGGCAAGGTGAATTCAAGAGCCGCCGGAAAAACCTCGAACCCTACTGGGGCCAATTGTCGATCTCCAAGGTTTACGGCGACAACCGCGAGCTGACCCACTACATCGGCATCTACGAAGACATCACCCAGACCAAGCTCGCCCAACAACGTATTGAGCGCCTGGCCTACACCGACAACCTGACCAATCTCGGCAACCGTCCGGCGTTCATCCGCAACCTCGATGAACGCTTCGCCCGGGACAGCGACGCGCCGATCAGCCTGTTGCTGGTGGACATCGACAACTTCAAGCGGATCAACGACAGCCTCGGCCACCAGACCGGCGACAAACTGCTGATCAGCCTGGCCCGGCGCCTGCGCAACAGCTTGATCCCGAGCGGCAGCCTGGCGCGATTCGCCAGTAACGAATTCGCCGTGTTGCTGGATAACAGCGACCTCACGACGGGCCAGCAAGTGGCCAACCAGTTGCTGGCGACCCTCGACAAACCGATGTTCGTCGACAACCAGTTGATCAGCGTCACCGGCTCCGTGGGCCTGGCCTGTGCACCATTGCACGGACGCGACCCGCAAACCCTGATGCGCAATGCCGGGCTGGCACTGCACAAGGCCAAGGCCAACGGCAAACATCAGGTGCAGGTGTTCACCGAAGCGCTGAACGCCGAGGCCAGCTACAAGCTGTTCGTCGAAAACAACCTGCGCCGCGCCCTGACCCAAAACGAACTCGACGTGTTCTACCAGCCCAAGCTGTGCCTGCGCAGCGGTCGCCTGCTGGGGATGGAAGCCCTGCTGCGCTGGGATCACCCGGAAAAGGGCATGATCCGCCCGGACCAGTTCATCAGCGTCGCCGAGGAAACCGGGCTGATCATTCCGATCGGCAAGTGGATCGCCCGCCAGGCCTGCCGCATGAGCAAAGCGCTGACCGCCGCCGGCCTGGGCAACCTGCAAGTGGCGATCAACCTGTCGCCCAAGCAGTTTTCCGACCCGGACCTGGTGGCCTCCATTGCCAACATCCTCAAGGAAGAAGCCCTGCCGGCGCATTTGCTGGAGCTGGAGCTGACCGAAGGCCTGCTGCTGGAGGCTACCGAAGACACCCACTTACAGCTCGACCAGCTCAAGCGCCTGGGCCTGACCCTGGCCATGGACGACTTCGGCACCGGTTACTCGTCGCTCAGTTACTTGAAAAAATTCCCCATCGACATCATTAAGATCGATCGAAGCTTCATCCACGAAATCCCGGACAACCAGGACGACATGGAAATCACCTCCGCGGTGATCGCCATGGCCCACAACCTGAAACTCAAGGTCGTGGCTGAAGGCATCGAAACCGCCGAACAGTTGTCGTTCCTGCGCCGCCACCGCTGCGACGTCGGCCAGGGCTACCTGTTCGACCGTCCGATCCCGGGCAACGAGCTGATCGAAAAGCTCAAGCGCTACCCGCGCGGCCCAATCGCCTGACAGCGATCCAACTCTCGGGCAAACTGCTTGTCTGTCTAATTATCCTGACTGAGAGGACTGATCATGGTTCTGCGCTCGGAAATCCTGGTGAACAAAAACGTGCTCCCTACTAAAGAACAAGCTCTGCCTGGCCGTGAAACTCCGATGAAGCTGCCCGAGAAGCACTTTGTCTTCAAAGACACCCCGCTGTTGGGTCCATTCTTCGAGGACGTCGAATTCGCGATCTTCGGCCTGGGCTGTTTCTGGGGGGCGGAACGCCGCTTCTGGCAGCGTGAAGGCGTGGTCAGCACGGTAGTTGGTTACGCCGGTGGCTTCACGCCAAACCCTACGTACGAAGAAGTCTGCTCTGGCCTGACCGGCCATGCCGAAGTGGTGCTGGTGGTGTACGACAAGGCGAAAGTCAGCTACCAGGAGCTGCTGGCGATGTTCTGGGAACTGCACAACCCGACTCAGGGCATGCGCCAGGGCAACGACATCGGCACCCAGTACCGCTCGGTGATCTACGCCACTTCGCCTGAACAACTAGGCGCCGCGCTCAAGAGCAAAGCAGCGTACCAGGCTGAACTGTCCAAGGCCGGCCTCGGTGAAATCAGCACCGAGATCGAACAGGCCCCGACCGTCTATTTTGCCGAGGCGTATCACCAGCAATACCTGGCCAAAAATCCGGAAGGCTATTGCGGAATCGGCGGCACAGGCGTGACCTGCCCGATCTGACAACTGACTGTAGGAGCGAGCCCGCTCGCGAAAAACCAAAGAGCGCCCCTGGGCATCCGGTTTACGCGTTAACGTTCACGACCTTCGCGAGCAACTCGCTCCTACAGATCAACTCTCGGCAATCAACCAATCCATCCGCCACCCACCCTGGGTCTGCCCAAGCTTCTCGGACAACCACGGCAGAAGCTCACGCAACTCTTCCTCCAGCCCCCACGGCGGATTGGCAATCGCCAGGCCGGAACCGTTCAGGCTGTTCGGCGTATCCAGCGGATGCACCAGCAACTCCACCCGCAACAACTTCGGCGCACCGGTACCGGCCAAGTCCTGATAGAAGCGGCGCAGCGCGCGCTGGTCCTTCACCGGGTACCAGATTGCCGCCACGGTCTGACGCATCCGGCCAATCGCTTCCTTCAACGACGTGGCACAGCGCTGCATCTCGTCGAGCTTCTCGAACGGCGGATCGATCAACATCACCGCACGTTTCTCCGGCACGGGCAGCAAGGCCCGGGACACGTGCCAGCCTTCACCCAGGTGAACCTTGACCCGGCGATCACCGGCCATGTTGTCCTTGAGCAGCACGCCATCTTCCGGGTGCTTCTCGTTGAGCAACACACGATCCTGCGGACGGGTCAGGCGCCGCGCCAACTCCGGCGACCCCGGGTAATAGCGCAACTGGCCATCCGGGTTCATCTCGTGCAGCACCTGCATGTAATCGGCGGTCAGGATCGGCAGATCCGGCTGCTCCCACAAACGCGCAATGCCTTCCAGGTACTCACCGGTACGATTGGCCTGATCACCCTGAAGGTCATACAGACCGATGCCGGCGTGGGTATCGAGATAGGCAAACGGCTGCTCCTTGCGCGACATCAGGGCGATGAGGCGGGTCAAGGTCAGGTGTTTGAACACGTCGGCGTGATTGCCGGCATGGAAGGCGTGACGATAATTCATGGCTGCTCCTGCGAAGGCCGGGAAGTTTACCTTTTACCGGCCGGCAAGTCAGGGGTTGGCAGCCAAGCGGCCGGTGAGGCATTACACAGCCCTGTGGCGAGGGGGCTTGCCCCCGTTCGACTGCAAAGCAGTCGCCAACCCCAAGTACTGCGGTGTGCCTGATAACACCGGGTCGCTGAACTCAGGGTTGCTGCGCAACCCAACGGGGGCAAGCCCCCTCGCCACAAAAGCCGCCTGGCGCTACCCCGAAGGCCGTGCCCGCAACCGCCGCCCAACCACATCCAGCACATCGCAGCCATCGCGCAACGTAATTGCGCAGAGCAAGGCGAAATCGCTGAGGATGAAGGACCCGCACTCGATCGAACCGCGCATGGACAGGTTCTCAAGCACTTGGGTTACTGCGCGGAGTCTGTAGTTGGCGGCGTCGGTGAGGATGTCGAGTGGCGCGTGGGTGTCGACGAACAGGGTGGGCATATCGGTGCAGTTGCTGGTCAATGCCATGAAGCGGTTGTCGGGATGGGGGATTGGCTTTACGTAGGGTGGGTCGGGGTGAATCGTTTTCATTTTTTAAACCTCTGGTAGAAGTGAGGGCTACCATCGGCCTTCCTACAGGCTTGGGTGGCAGCCATACGCGGGGTAGGAATATCGAGACCAGAGAACTCGACCACGCCGAAGCGTGCCCGCGCACAGCCGCCGCAACAGATCTTACGGGCGCACGTTAGTGGCCGCAAATCAGGTGTCGACGTCAAAGCGTTTCTGGTCTTAACGGGTTCCTACACCCCACCACTGAATTGTCAGTGACCGCCAAAGATTATCGACGGAAATCGCATCGCACCACTTCATGAAAACCGCTAGGTTTTGAAGGAAACGTCCTAGGACCTTGCCCGGAAAAATTCGCAGCAACCCCAATCCACCAAAGAGATTTGAGACTGTTGCGCTCAAACTGGGTAAGTCGTTGGAGGATAGTGTTATTCCGTAACGCATCCTCCTAACCCGCCTGACGAGAAAGTGGCATAAAGAATGGGTACGCCAACCTGGTTGGGTGCCCATTTTTTGTTGGGGGGGAAGATTTTTAAGTCGATCTGATCTTCAAGTGAACTTTAATTATATCCAGTCAGTCGCTGTACCAACGCCACCTAATAACAAAAGCAATCCACACAGAATCAGTACTCCCCAGCGCCAAATGACAAGCTGGCGCTTAAGTGAACCAGGAAGACTGTTTAGGTCGCTAGCACTTAGAGTGCCATTTCTAATATGGCGATCAGGGAACGCGACAAGTGCTGCGATTCCCGCAATCAAATGTAAGTGGCCCCATGCACCGAGATGTCGATAGCGAGATAAAGCCATGACTGCAGTACTGTTTTTCAGATGTTTTAGCATCACGTCTATCTTGGTGTAGGACAAGTAAAGTGCTAACCCCATCCAAATGAATATCATCAGCAGAACCACGCCACCGAAAATGCCGAAAATCAATTTTGCAGGTGTCATTAATTCATCTCGTAAACGATGTCGCCAAATAACTCACCAAGCCCGCTACCCACTGCGCCGCCTACTAACGATCCCGCTGTGACCACCACCACGCCACATACTAAGGTTCCGACTCCTGCCGTGGTCGCGCCGACCGCGAGGCAAATCCCACCAACTGTATTAGCGGTTAAGGCTGTACCTATTATTGCGCCTCCTGCGATGCCACCGGCGAAACTCCCCGCCTCAGTAAATTTAACTCGCCTGCAGGCCTCGGGATTTCCCGCCGTGCACACATCCTGCACCTTCATGGCCGACGCCCCGCCACCAATAGCCGAGCCGACCCAGCTACCGTACTTGAGGTATTTGGAAGCCTTGGCCACCCCATCAAGATGAGTCGCGTAACCTGGCATCTGCCCTACGCCGCCAGCATCCGTCCAGCGATGAACCAGGCTGGGAGGCGAGAGGAACATTGCACGATTCAAATTGGAGTGGTCGGGGAAACCGATACCCTTGCGCGTCAGGCTTGTCAGGTGGATATCGAGTTGAGCGAGCAGTTTTTGACGCTCTGCCAGAAACGTCGGTGAGCTCAGGTGGCCATCGCGCAGAAATGAATTCTGATGCAACGCTTCGATTTTTTTCAGGGTGTCGCTTACGTTATCCAGATTGTTTTTGAGAATACTCGCGCCCACGCCGATTGCGGTCGAGCCATGGCCCAGGAAGGTCTGGATGGCATCACGGTGCTGCACCATAAAATCCGCCTCCTCCGGGCTGAGCGTTTCAAGCACCTGGTTGGTCTTGGCCGCCACGTCCATGAGCAGGGCTTCTTCACGGGTGCACTGGTAGTTGTTCGGGTCGCTCAGCACGATCATCGAGCCGGCTTTGACGTCGCGCAGGTTGGGATTGAGCAGCTTGAATTTGCCCATCACCGACGGGTCGCGCAAGGTGAACAACGAGGCCTCGAGCTGTTCGCGGGTGGTGCTCTTGGGAACGATGTAAAAGCCGGGCTCTACAGCCTGTGCACTGTTGTCACGCATCGGCATGGGAGAGCTTGGTGCAGGCGCGTAGCTGGATGATCGTGACGTTACCGGAGCGGTGGCAGCGGCGGGCGCGGCCTGCGCAGTGGCGGCCCGCATGGTGTGTGGTTCCGCGCTGCGTTTGGACTCGTACTTCGCCGTGGACTGCGAAGGGATAAGCCCGGCTTTGCAAGGGCAACTACTGAAGCTATCCAGCGATCCCGCCACCATCCTGCCGTTGCTTTTGATGTATGAAACACCGCCAGTGATCACGTAGGTTTTATTGTCTTTTCCGCAGGAAACCCGGTCCCCATCACGCGCGTGCGCGAAGCCAAACATCATGATGTGGGTATCGGCTTCCAGAACTTTGCCACCGCAGGTGGTCTTGTCACCCTCACGAATGAAGTATCCCTTTGCCATTGCTGATTTCCCTCTCTACCGACGCCCCATTCATGGAAAGCGCGCCACTGTTAACGATAGGTAACACCGACTCGGAATGAGTGGGCTGACGCAAAGTACGTGGACGGAGAGGAAACTCAAGATGGCCGAAAAAATCAGGAAATGTCTCACGACCAATACTGAAAAGGACCACGGATGTTGGAGGACCAATACTTGTTGTTCTTACTTGGCTTGCAAGAAAAAACGGCTCGCACCCTAAGGCTGCGAGCCGTTTTTTTTATCAGAGGTGGGCAGAGTTCAACCCATCACTCATCACTTGTTCAAACGATAGTCCGCCTCAGCAGCAGCAAAACGCTGGAACATGCCAGCAGTCGGCGTGCCCATTTTGCTGACGAAGAAGATCGCCAGGCTGGCGAAGATGAAACCAGGGATGATTTCGTACAGGCCCAGCAGTTCGAAGTGTTTCCAGACGATCACGGTGATCGCGCCGACCAGGATACCGGCCAGTGCGCCGTTGCGGGTCATGTCTTTCCAGATCACGGAGATCAGCACGACCGGACCGAATGCGGCACCGAAACCGGCCCAGGCGTAGCTCACCAGACCCAGTACACGGTTTTCCGGGTTGGACGCCAGGGCGATCGCCACCAGGGCAACCAACAACACCATGGCACGGCCGACCCACACCAGTTCCAGCTGCGAAGCGGACTTACGCAGGAAGGTCTTGTAGAAGTCTTCGGTCAGGGCGCTCGAGCACACCAGCAACTGGCAGCTCAGGGTGCTCATGACGGCAGCCAGAATGGCCGACAGCAGGATACCCGCGATCCATGGGTTGAACAGGATCTTGGCCAGTTCGATGAACACACGCTCGTGGTTCTCGGTGACTGCGCCAGCCACGTCCGGGTGCGCCGAGAAGTAGGCGATACCGAAGAAGCCGACTGCCACGGTGCCGCCCAGGCACAGGATCATCCAGGTCATGGAAATGCGACGGGCGTTGGCGATCGATTTAACCGAATCGGCAGCCATGAAACGCGCCAGGATATGCGGCTGGCCGAAGTAGCCCAGACCCCAGCCCATCAGCGAGATGATGCCGATGAAAGTGGTGCCCTTGAGCATGTCGAAGTTGCTTGGATCTTGCGCTTCGATGGCCAGGAAGGTGGTGTCGACGCCGCCAGTGGCCAGCAACACGATAACCGGCGTCAGGATCAACGCGAAGATCATCAGGGTGGCTTGTACGGTATCGGTCCAGCTCACGGCCAGGAAACCACCGATAAAGGTGTAGGCAATCGTCGCCGCAGCACCGGCCCACAGCGCCGTCTCGTAGGACATGCCGAAGGTGCTTTCGAACAGACGGGCGCCGGCCACGATGCCGGAAGCGCAGTAGATGGTGAAGAACACCAGGATCACGACCGCGGAGATAATCCGCAGCAGGCCGCTTTTGTCTTCGAAACGGCTGGCGAAGTAGTCCGGCAGGGTCAGTGCATCACCGTTGTGCTCGGTCTGCACACGCAGACGGCCGGCGACGAACAGCCAGTTCAGGTAGGCGCCGACGATCAGACCGATGGCGATCCAGCTTTCGGACAGACCGGACATGTAGATCGCGCCGGGCAAGCCCATCAACAACCAGCCGCTCATGTCGGAGGCACCGGCGGACAGTGCGGTCACGACGCTGCCCAGGCTACGACCGCCCAGAATGTAGTCGGAAAGGTTGTTGGTGGAGCGATAGGCCATCAAGCCGATCAGCACCATTGCTGCGATGTAGATCACGAACGTGATCAGGGTTGGATTGCTTACGCTCATTAAGTTACGCCCTGGCTTTGTTTTTATGTAGCTGCGGCTGGTGAACCGCTCGCAAACGCATACGTTTGACAGACGATCCGGATTCCCGCGCATTTATGACTGATGTTTCCCCAGGAAAGCCATCAGCCGGAGCATCCGGGTTTCGACCGGGTTGCACCTTGGGCGCGAATGCTATTCAACAAAGCAAATAAGGTGCAACCAGTTTCTTGAGAATAAGTTGCACCCAGTCGGAAATAAATTTCAAACCCGGTTTTTTGCTCCTTTTCGGAGCAAGAACTCGGGCCAACCACCCTAAAAAGCACCAAGCAAAGGCAGCACTGCCGTACCAGAATTTATTTCCTGACGAGCTGCGTAATATTCCGACAAAAAAAGGGTTGCACCCGGTTGCACCTCAACAGTCGCGCGGCTAATCTTGCCGCCAGCTGATGCCACGCAGTCGTGGCAAACATGAGGATAAAAACATGGCTACCACCACCCTTGGGGTCAAACTTGACGACCCGACCCGCGAACGCCTCAAGGCCGCCGCGACCTCGATTGATCGCACGCCGCACTGGCTGATCAAGCAGGCAATCTTCAATTACCTGGAAAAACTCGAGGGTGGTGCAACCCTGTCCGAGCTGAACGGTTCGACCAAGGATTCCGACGACTCCGTCGACGCGCCTCTGGATCACGCCCACCAGTGCTTCCTTGAATTCGCCGAAAGCATCCTGCCGCAATCGGTACTGCGCGCGTCGATCACCGCCGCCTACCGTCGCCCTGAGCCGGAAGTCGTGCCGATGCTGATCGAGCAGGCTCGCCTGCCGGCACCGATGGCCGAAGCCACCAACAAACTCGCCGCCTCGATTGCTGAAAAACTGCGCAACCAGAAGAGCGCTGGCGGCCGTGCCGGCATCGTCCAGGGCCTGTTGCAGGAGTTCTCCCTGTCGTCCCAGGAAGGCGTGGCGCTGATGTGCCTGGCCGAAGCGCTGCTGCGCATCCCGGACAAAGGCACCCGCGACGCCCTGATTCGCGACAAGATCAGCACCGGCAACTGGCAGCCGCACCTGGGCAACAGCCCGTCGCTGTTCGTCAACGCCGCCACCTGGGGCCTGCTGCTGACCGGCAAACTGGTGTCGACCCACAACGAGGCTGGTTTGACGTCGTCCCTGAGCCGCATTATCGGCAAGAGCGGCGAGCCGATGATCCGCAAGGGCGTCGACATGGCCATGCGCCTGATGGGCGAGCAGTTCGTGACCGGCGAAACCATCGCCGAAGCCCTGGCCAACGCCAGCAAGTTCGAAACCAAAGGTTTCCGCTATTCCTACGACATGCTGGGTGAAGCTGCACTCACCGAGCACGACGCACAGAAGTACCTGGCCTCGTACGAACAAGCCATCCACTCGATCGGCAAAGCCTCCCACGGTCGCGGGATTTATGAAGGCCCGGGCATCTCGATCAAGCTGTCCGCCCTGCACCCGCGTTACAGCCGCGCCCAGTACGAGCGTGTGATGGACGAGCTGTACCCGCGCCTGCTGTCGCTGACCCTGCTGGCCAAGCAATATGACATCGGCCTGAACATCGACGCCGAAGAGGCCGATCGCCTGGAGCTGTCACTGGATCTGCTCGAGCGCCTGTGCTTCGAGCCGCAACTGACTGGCTGGAACGGCATTGGTTTCGTGATCCAGGCTTACCAGAAGCGTTGCCCGTACGTGATCGACTACGTGATCGACCTCGCTCGCCGCAGCCGTCATCGCCTGATGATCCGCCTGGTAAAAGGCGCGTACTGGGACAGCGAAATCAAGCGCGCCCAGGTCGAAGGCCTGGAAGGCTACCCGGTCTACACCCGCAAGGTGTACACCGACGTGTCCTATATCGCTTGCGCCCGCAAGCTGCTGTCGGTACCGGAAGTCATCTACCCGCAGTTCGCCACGCACAACGCCCACACCCTGTCGGCCATTTATCACATCGCCGGTCAGAACTATTACCCGGGCCAGTACGAGTTCCAGTGCCTGCACGGCATGGGTGAACCGCTGTACGAACAGGTTGTAGGCAAAGTTTCCGAAGGCAAGCTGAACCGTCCGTGCCGCGTGTACGCCCCAGTCGGCACCCACGAAACCCTGCTGGCCTACCTGGTGCGTCGCCTGCTGGAAAACGGCGCGAACACTTCGTTTGTCAACCGTATTGCCGACCAGTCGATTTCGATCCAGGAACTGGTGGCCGATCCGGTAGCCAGCATCGAGCAAATGGCGACCGTGGAAGGGGGGTTCGGCCTGCCGCACCCGCGCATTCCGCTGCCGCGTGACCTGTATGGCTCCGAGCGCGCCAACTCCAGCGGCATCGACATGGCCAACGAACATCGTTTGGCATCCCTGTCCTGCGCGCTGCTCGCAACCGCACACAACCACTGGAAAGCGGCGCCGATGCTCGGTTGCGCTTCCAGCAGCGAAGCCCCGGCACCGGTCTTGAACCCGTCCGATCTGCGTGACGTGGTCGGCCATGTGCAGGAAGCGACCGTCGAAGATGTCGACAACGCGATCCAGTGCGCCCTCAACGCTGCACCAATCTGGCAGGCCACACCGCCCGCCGAGCGCGCCGCGATCCTGGAGCGTGCCGCCGATCTGATGGAAGCCGAGATCCAGCCGCTGATGGGCCTGCTGGCCCGCGAAGCCGGCAAGACTTTCGCCAACGCCATCGCCGAAGTGCGTGAAGCCGTGGATTTCCTGCGTTATTACGCGGTGCAGGCACGCAACGATTTCACCAATGACGCTCACCGTCCGTTGGGCCCAGTCGTATGCATCAGCCCGTGGAACTTCCCGCTGGCGATCTTCAGTGGCCAAGTGGCTGCTGCACTGGCCGCCGGTAACCCGGTATTAGCCAAGCCTGCGGAACAAACGCCGCTGGTCGCCGCTCAGGCCGTGCGCCTGATGCTCGAAGCCGGCATCCCGGAAGGCGTGCTGCAACTGCTGCCGGGCCGTGGCGAAACCGTCGGCGCCGGCCTGGTCGGCGACGATCGCGTCAAGGGCGTGATGTTCACCGGCTCCACCGAAGTCGCGCGCTTGCTGCAACGCAACATCGCCGGTCGTCTGGACAGCCAGGGTCGCCCGATTCCGCTGATCGCCGAAACCGGTGGCCAGAACGCGATGATCGTCGACTCCTCGGCACTGACCGAACAGGTGGTGATCGACGTGGTGTCTTCGGCCTTCGACAGCGCCGGTCAGCGTTGCTCAGCCCTGCGCGTACTGTGCCTGCAGGAAGATTCCGCCGACCGCGTCATCGAAATGCTCAAGGGCGCGATGGCTGAAAGCCGTCTCGGCAACCCTGAGCGTCTGTCCGTGGACATCGGCCCGGTGATCGACGCCGAAGCCAAGGCTGGCATCGAGAAGCACATCCAGGCCATGCGCGACAAAGGTCGCAGCGTGTACCAGGTGGCCATCGCCGACGCCGAAGAAGTCAAACGCGGCACCTTCGTGATGCCGACACTGATCGAACTGGAAAGCTTCGATGAACTGCAACGGGAGATCTTCGGCCCGGTGTTGCACGTGGTTCGCTACAAGCGCAAGGACATCGATCAACTGATCGGTCAGATCAACGCTTCCGGCTACGGCCTGACCCTGGGCGTGCACACCCGCATCGACGAGACCATTGCCAAGGTGATCGACAACGTCAACGCCGGTAACGTCTACGTCAACCGCAACATTGTTGGCGCAGTAGTAGGCGTGCAGCCATTCGGCGGCGAAGGCCTGTCGGGTACCGGCCCGAAAGCCGGCGGCCCGCTGTACCTGTACCGCCTGCTGTCGACCCGCCCTGCGGATGCGATCGAACAATCCTTCGCTCGCGGCGATGCTGCCGCAGCACCGGACCTTCGTCTGCGCGACGCCATGAGCAAGCCGCTGACCGCCTTGAAAGCCTGGGCCGACAACCACAAGTTCGCCGACCTGAGCACCCTGTGCGTGCAGTTCGCCGCACAATCGCAAAGCGGTATCACCCGCCTCCTGGCCGGCCCGACCGGCGAACGCAACAGCTATGCGATCCTGCCACGGGAACACGTGCTGTGCCTGGCGGAAGTCGAAGGTGATCTGCTGACGCAACTGGCGGCGGTATTGGCTGTCGGCGGTTCGGCGGTATGGCCGGAAGCTGACATGACCAAGGCCTTGTTCGCACGCCTGCCGAAGGACATTCAGGCGCGCATCAAGCTGGTTTCCGACTGGAACAAGGACGAAGTGGTGTTTGATGCGGTTCTGCATCACGGCCATTCCGACCAGTTGCGTGCGGTGTGCCAGCAGATTGCCAAGCGTGCTGGCGCCATCGTAGGTGTGCAGGGTCTGTCGCAGGGTGAAACCAACATTGCGTTGGAGCGCCTGGTGATCGAGCGTGCGTTGAGCGTCAACACCGCTGCGGCAGGTGGTAATGCCAGCCTGATGACGATCGGCTAAAACCGATAAGCCGGGCTGCCGCAATGGCCGCCCGGTATGCAATACCCCTGTGGGAGCGAGCTTGCTCGCTCCCACAGTTGTTTTGTAGTGCCTGCTAAGGCTCTGCTCTGCCCCACCATCACGCTCATCAATCATGCTATTCAGCATAAATTCACAAGCCTAGACTCGGTCCACTCCAATAAAAGGTAGGCCGCCATGTCCGAGACGTTGCTCAGTTCCCGTAATCTGGCTTTCGAGCTGTATGAAGTCCTTGATGCCGAGGGCCTGACCCAGCGTGAGCGCTTCGCCGAGCACAACCGCGAAACCTTCGATGCCGCCATTGGCACCGCCCGCAGCATCGCCGAGAAGTTCTTCGCCCCGCACAACCGCAAGGGCGACGAGAACGAGCCACGCTACGAGAACGGGCAGGCGATTCTGATTCCGGAAGTGAAACCGGCGGTAGATGCCTTCCTCGAAGCCGGTTTCCTCAACGCCGCGCGCAGTTTCGACGCTGGCGGCATGCAGCTTCCTACGCTGCTGTCCCAGGCCTGCTTCGCGCACTTTCAATCGGCCAATGCTGCTTCGACGTCGTACCCGTTCCTGACCATGGGCGCGGCGAACCTGATCGAGAGCTTCGGCACTGAAGAGCAGAAGCGCCGCTTTCTGCAACCGATGATCGATGGCCGCTTCTTCGGCACCATGGCCCTGACCGAACCCCACGCGGGTTCGTCGCTGTCGGATATTCGTACACGCGCAGAACCTGCATCTGACGGCACCTATCGCCTCAAGGGCAACAAGATTTTCATCTCTGGTGGCGATCATCCGCTGTCGGAAAACATCGTGCACATGGTGCTGGCCAAGCTGCCGGACGCACCGGTCGGGGTGAAGGGCATTTCGCTGTTTATCGTGCCCAAGTTCCTGGTCAACGACGATGGCAGCCTCGGCCAACGCAACGACGTGTTGCTGGCCGGGCTGTTCCACAAGATGGGCTGGCGCGGCACCACCTCCACCGCACTGAATTTCGGCGATAACGGCGATTGTGTCGGCTATCTGGTGGGCAAGCCGCACCATGGCTTGAGCTACATGTTCCAGATGATGAACGAGGCGCGGATCGGCGTCGGCATGGGCGCGGTGATGCTTGGCTACGCCGGCTATCTCTACTCGCTGGAATACGCCCGCGAGCGTCCGCAGGGCCGCGTGCCAGACAGCAAGGACCCGAACACTGCACCGGTGGCGATCATTCAGCATGCCGACGTGAAACGCATGCTGTTGACGCAAAAGGCTTACGTCGAAGGTTCGTTTGACTTGGGTCTTTATGCGGCGCGACTGTTCGATGACACCACCACGCTTGCGACCGAAGCCGAACGCAAACAGGCCCATGAACTGCTGGATTTACTGACACCGATCGTCAAATCCTGGCCATCGGAGTTCTGCCTGAAGGCCAACGAACTGGCGATCCAGATCCTCGGTGGCCACGGCTACACCCGCGAATACCCGGTGGAGCAGTACTACCGCGACAACCGCCTGAACCCGATCCACGAAGGCACCCACGGCATTCAGTCGCTGGACCTGCTGGGCCGCAAACTGGCGCAGAACGGTGGCGCGGGGCTCAAGCAACTGATCCGCCTGATCGCCGACACTGGCAAGCGAGCACAGGCGTTTGATTCATTGACGCCGCTGCGCGAGCCGCTGGAAAAACTGGTTACCCGCTTGCAAACCGTGACCATCGGCCTACTGACTGATCTGGCCCAAGGCAAGGTCAACAGCAGCCTGGCGAACTCGGCGCTGTACCTGAAAGTGTTTGGTCACACGGTGATCGGCTGGCGCTGGCTGGAACAGGCGATCCGCGCAGAAGAAGGCCTGGTGAAAGGGAATGCGGCGGATGTCAGTTTCTATAAAGGCAAGCTGCAGGCGGCGCGCTACTTCCTGACGTGGGAAGTGCCGGGTTGCCATCATGAGTTGGCAATTCTTGAGGCTCGGGATGATGTGTGCCTGGGCATGCAGGATGAGTGGTTCTGATCCAACCTTTGTGGTGTAGCTGAAAACCAATCGCGAGCAAGCTCGCTTCCACAGGAATCCCTGTTGGCCACAAATCTTGTGTTCAACACACAAACCCTGTGGGAGCGAGCTTGCTCGCGATGGTGTCAGCACTATCAATACATCAGCTCAGCTTGAACCCACCCATCTGCCGCGCCAAATCATCCGCCAACCGCTGCAACGTCTGGCAATCATCCCGACAGGCCCTGACCTCCCCCGCCGTCGCCCGCGCCAGGTCAGAAATCCCCTGTACGTTCCGGTTGATCTCCTCGGTCACCGCCGATTGCTCTTCCGTCGCCGTCGCCACCTGATGGTTCATGTCGCTGATGCGCTCCACCTGACCGGTAATCGCCGTCAACGACGCGCCAGTCCTCTGGCTCGACTCCACACCGGTACCCGTGGCCGCTTGCCCGGAATGCATCGACGAAACCGCATTCTCCGCCCCCTGTTTGAGACTGCCGATCATCTGCTGGATTTCATCGGTAGACGCCTGCGTACGCCGCGCCAAAGTCCGCACTTCATCGGCCACCACGGCAAACCCGCGCCCCATGTCCCCGGCTCGCGCCGCTTCGATAGCGGCGTTGAGCGCCAGCAGGTTGGTCTGCTCGGAAATCCCCCGAATCACCGCCAGCACCTGGTCGATCGACGCTACTTGATGGGCCAGTTCACCCACCGCTGTGGCTGCGACACCGATTTCGTCAGACATGCTTTCGATATGGCGGATCGAGCCACCCACCACTTCCCGTGCCTGCATTGCCTCATCCCGAGCCGTTTGTGATGCGAGCGCCGCATTGCCAGCGTTATGGGCGATTTCCTGAACGGTCAGGCCCATTTCATGGACAGCGGTTGCCACCATGTCGGTCATTTCCTGTTGGCGGCCGGAGCGCTCAGCGGTGTTATCCACCACCCGTGCAACCTGGCCGACAGCGGTGCGCAGTCGCTCACTGGTGGTCAGCACTTCACCAATCATGTCGCGCTGGCTGTCGAGAAAGCGATTGAAGCCGCGCGCCAGATCGCCCAGCTCATCGGCGCGACTGGAATCTAACCGGTGGGTCAAATCTCCACCACCGCTACCGATGGCAACCAGTGCCGCTGTTACCTGACGAATCGGCCGCACCAACCCACGGGCCAGCAGCACCACCAGCAACAGACACACAATCGCCACCGCCAGGCCGATACCGCTGCTCATCCACATGGCGCGTCGGGCTTCGGCGTAGATCTGCGATTGCGGCACTTCGGCCACCAGCGTCCACCCGAGATCGCGCAAAGGCAGACTCAACGCGAGAAAGTCTTCGCCATCACGCTGGAAGCTGCTGTTGGTGGCAGTTTTTTGACCCATGACCGCTTGCGCAGCTGACTCGCCAATCTGCTCGACCAAGGTACGCTTACCGCTGAATTGCGCCTCGGGATGAACCTGGATCAAACCGTCGGAACGCACGAGATAGACCTTGCCGCGCTCACCGAAGCTGAAGTTGTGGATCAGCTCCGACAGCTCTTTCATGCTCAGGCCAAGCCCGGCAACGCCCACGACTTTACCGGCCTGCTCGACTTTGAGGTCGATGAACAGCGCCAATTCTCCGGTGGCCGTGTCGTTGTCGATATTGAGGGTGCGCGGCTGGTTGCTGTCGAGGAACGAGTAGAACCAGGCGTCCTTGGGATTGGAACGACTGAGGGTGCGGTCCAGGCCTTTTTCGGTAATGTAATGGCTGGACGCGGTGCCGATGATCAGCGCGGTAAAGGCTTTGTGCTCGGCGCGAATGCCTTCCAGATACTGCGCGAAGCTGGCGGTCCTGGCGCTGTCCTCACCCCCGGCCAGCCAGTCGCGCACCATGCTGTTGCTGGCGATGTCCTTGGCGGCGGTAAGGGGTTGAACGAGGATCCGCTCGATGTCGTTGCGCATCGCTTCGATGCTCGACGGCAACGCTTGTTCGACCAGATAGCTCTGGGCGAGGCGGTTGACCACCAGGGTATAAATGCCAACCACGATCAGGATACTGACCAGCAGGGCGGTGCCCATGCTCAGGATCAACTGCCATTGAATACTGCGTCGCCAGAACTGCATGGAGCACCCCCAAAGAATAAGAGGCTGAAACACTGCAACAGCCGTGCCGATTGTATACAAACAAACCGACAATCTATTCTTTGATTGTGCGCAAAGCCGATCAGGCCTGATTGATCGTCTTGGAAATCACTTCAACCGTGGCGCTGACTTGCTCTTGGTAACGGTCAAGGTCGAGCTTGTGCTGCTTCTGCATTTCGATCTGCTGGGAGCACAGATTCATCGCCGCCAGCACCAGCAGTCGGTCACCGATCAGCGTCGGGTACTTCCTTTTGGTTTCGGCCAGGGCTGCCTTCAACATCATCGCGGCGTCCAGCAGGGTTTGGCTCTGCGGTACCAAACTGAGCGGCTGCTAATTTGGCAAAGGAAGCCCGAGATAATTTTCGGAAAGGAAAGCTGAAACGTTTCACTGATAATTGTGACAGGTTACAGATGTTTTTCTTCGGCGCAACCTGTACCCCGTGAAGTACTCAACACCACGACATGCAGGCGTTAACGCATTAACACTTGAAGAACTAGCACATACAGTAGGAAAAATACCATGACCACTATGACTGAAACCTTTTTCGCAGAGAATGTTCCAGAGCTCTATGCAGTCCAACTTGCCGATGTTGGGGACCGCTTCGAGCTTGATGGAAGGGGAGGCTTCCTTGTGGCCTCCAAAGTTTTTTCAGCAGTTGAACATCCGTCCCCGAATGAAATAATGCACATACAAACCAAATTATTCCTAACACGCGAATTCGACTCACACGTACTGTCAACACCCGCGGGTGCCACTTCAAGGCACTTCATGAGAAAAGATGATACTGTCTCAACCCCAAACGGCATGTTCTACATCTCCTACAAATCTGCTGGTTATCGAGATCATAACGGTCTTTATTTCACCAGCGTTAAATTGCGGGCCTTAAACGCATACTTGGACCCATCCGCCGAAGCGACGCCAAACGACCTCACAGAAGAAGAGATTCCTCCTTCATCGCCTGAAAACAGCACTAGTTTTGAACCCACGGTTTGGCCGTGGCTATATTGGTCAGAAGTGATGAAGCTTTGTCGCCCTGGAGATATTTATTACACGGCACCGGGAAATTCAACTCCCGTGGCTCACAAAACCTTTATAGCCCGCGAAAACCAATGGGACTTAAGAGTTTCCACAACAGCAACTGAGCTCGAACTTTTAACTGAGACCGCCCAAACATTGGCACCATATGCAGCATCCGGAGACAACCTTATTCTGTCTGGCTTAAGCTACAAAGTAAAAGGCAAGGTATTCAAGCTAAACTCCACGACGCAACTGTATTCAGTTGGACTTATATACCAACAACTTTAATACTCAAAAACGCCTATATATAAAAGCGGGAAGTAAGACACCTCCCGCTTCACTATTATAATTGATAGAGAACGCCAACTTTGGTCATCCCACGATTGAATGTTTTGAAGACCAACTCATCCAATCAGCCTTGCCCAATAGTCCTGGTAATCGTCTCAACCGTGGCGCTGACTTGCTCTTGGTAACGGTCGAGTTCCTGCTTGTGCTGCTTCTGCATTTCGATCTGCTGGGAACACAGATTCATCGCGGCCAGGACCAGCAGGCGGTCACCGATCAGCGTCGGGTACTTCCTCTTGGTTTCGGCCAGGGCTGCCTTCAACATCATCGCGGCGTCCAGCAGGGTCTGTTCTTCCCCAGCCGGTGCCTTGATCGAATAGTCCTCCCCCAGGATCGAGACGACTTTTACCCCTGCGGCGTTGTAACTCATGCGCTGACAGGGCCTGCGCTGACGCGCTCAACAAGTGCCTGGATGCGAGCCGCCGTGGCGCCTTGCTTCTCTTCCTGCTCCATCAGGCTCAGTTGCAGGCTTTCGTTTTCATCCTTGGCCTGGGCCAGTTCTGCGGTCAGGGTCTGGTTGGTGCCGAGCAAAGTCTGGTTCTGTTGCACCAGGTCACTGACCAGTTGTTCCAATTGGCTTAGGGATGCTTCCAACATTTTGATTTTCCGGGCTTTTTCAAAGGGCGCGTACGATAAAGAAAAGTCACCCTGGATGCCAGGGTTATACAGGCGCAAAGCCTTGATTTTGCTGACGGGCGACCTTCCTCGCGAGTTTTAAAGACTGCGATTGGCCAATCTGGTTCCTGCACTTCGTCGCCATAAGGTGCAACCGGCTGAAACACGTCGGACTCAAGACTTCAGTCCGGCGACCGATAAGTCATCCATATAGCAGCCTCAGCCCCGCACGGATGCGCTCTTTCCCGGTGAACGCCATGTCCCTTCGTAATATGAATATCGCCCCTCGGGCGTTCCTCAGCTTTGCCCTGATCGGCGGCTTGATGATGGTTCTGGGGGTGTTTGCCTTGAATCAGATGAGCAAGATCCGCGGTGCCGCCGAGAACATCACCAACAACAGTGTGCCGAGCATCAAGAGCCTGGACGACTTCACCCAGCTCACCTTGCGCCTGCGCGTGCTGTCCTATCGCTTGCTGGTGAACCGCGAGCCTGATGTGCAGCAGAAAACCATGGAACTGCTGGAGACGCGCAACCAGCAGATCCGCACCGCTCAGGCAACCTACGAAAAGCTGATTGCCAGCCCACAGGAACGCGCAACCTACGATCAATACGTACAGCTGCTGGGTCAATACCGCCAGATCGAAGACCGGATGAAGACCCTGTCGCGCAACAATCAGGTCGATGAATTGCGCAGCCTGCTCAACACCGATTTGCTCAACAACTCCGAAGCGGTCAACACCGTGTTGAACCGCCTGCTGGAGATCAACACCCAGCAGAGCCACGACACCAACCAGCAGTCGGCGGATCAATACGATTCGGCGTTCAACCTGGTAATCACACTGTTGGTGATCGCCACCGCCTTGACGCTGCTGCTCGCCTGGTTGCTGACCAACAGCATCACCCAACCGATCGCCAATGCCCTGGGCGCCGCCGAACAGATTGCCGAAGGCAACCTGACGCGCCCGATCACCGTTGACGGCCAGGATGAAGCCGGCCGTTTGCTGCTGGCCATGTCGAAGATGCAGGAAAAACTGCGCGACACACTGCAGCGTATTTCCGGCTCGGCCACGCAACTTGCATCCGCTGCCGAAGAACTCAACAGCGTCACCGACGAAAGCGCCCGCGGCCTGACCCGGCAGAACAACGAAATCGAACAGGCTGCCACCGCAGTCAACGAAATGACCAGCGCCGTGGAAGAGGTCGCGCGCAACGCGGTCAGCACGTCCGAAGCCTCGAAGAACGCCACCACATCTGCCGGTGACGGCCGTGACCTGGTGCAGGAAACCGTCAGCGCCATCGAACGCATGAGCGCCGACGTGCAGAGCACCGCGACCCTGATCGGCGACCTGGCCAACGAGTCCCGCGACATCGGCAAGGTGCTGGATGTGATCCGTGGCCTGGCCGACCAGACCAACCTGCTGGCCCTGAACGCCGCCATCGAGGCCGCGCGCGCCGGTGAGGCCGGTCGTGGTTTCGCGGTGGTCGCCGACGAGGTACGTGCCTTGGCTCACCGCACCCAGCAGTCGACCAGCGAGATCGAACGCATGATCGGCAGCATCCAAAGCGGCACCGAGCACGCGGTGGATTCGATGCGCAACAGCACCGAACGTGCCGAATCGACCCTGAACATCGCCCGCGGCGCCGGGATGTCGCTAGACACCATCAACAGCGCCATCGTCGAAATCAACGAGCGCAACCTGGTGATCGCCAGCGCCGCTGAAGAACAGGCACAGGTGGCCCGTGAAGTGGATCGCAACCTGGTTAACATCCGCGACCTGTCGGTGCAGTCGGCCACCGGGGCGAATCAGACGAGTGCGGCGAGCAATGAACTGTCGCGCCTGGCGGTAGACCTGAACACCCTGGTTGGGCGGTTTAGCCTGTAATCCACCAGTACCGCCCACCTGTAGGGGCGAGCTTGCTCGCGAAGGCATCAAGGACAACGCGTTGATCCAGACAGTACGCGTTATCGTTGACGTCCATCGTGAGCAGGCTCGCTCCTGCAAAGCTTTTTGACAGCATCACATTTCAACAGGTTAGAATCGCTGGCACGCAGACTGCATGGTCAGTTTGCGCCCGCCTTTCAGCTTTCTGGAGTACTGCCTTTGAATGCGACGACCATCAACAGCCTGTTCTTGATCGGCGCGTTGCTGGTAGGTGCGAGCATTCTGGTGAGCTCACTTTCGTCCCGTCTCGGCATCCCGATTCTGGTGATCATCCTGGCCGTCGGCATGGCGGCCGGTGTCGATGGCGCCGGCATTCTTTTTGATAACTACCCCACGGCTTATCTGGTGGGCAACCTCGCGTTGGCGGTGATCCTGCTCGACGGCGGCCTGCGCACCCGGGTGTCGAGTTTCCGCGTGGCGTTATGGCCGGCGCTGTCGCTGGCGACGGTCGGGGTGTTGATTACCACCGGGCTGACCGGCATGGCGGCCGCCTGGCTGTTCGACTTGAACCTGATTCAAGGCCTGTTGATCGGCGCCATCGTCGGTTCTACCGACGCCGCCGCGGTGTTCTCGCTACTGGGCGGCAAGGGCCTGAACGAACGGGTAACCGCAAGCCTCGAGATCGAATCCGGCAGCAACGACCCGATGGCAGTGTTTCTCACCGTCACTCTGATCGACATGCTCGCCAGCGGCCAAACCGGCCTGCACTGGAGTTTGCTGACCCACCTGATCCGCGAGTTCGGTATCGGTGGCGTCATTGGCCTGGGCGGTGGCTGGCTGATGCTGCAACTGGTCAATCGCATCAACCTGGCCACCGGCCTGTATCCGATCCTGGTGATTGCCGGCGGCCTGGTGGTGTTTGCGCTGACCAACGCCCTGCACGGCAGTGGCTTCCTGGCGGTATACATCTGCGGCCTGGTGATCGGCAACCGTCCGGTGCGCAGCCGCCACGGCATCCTGCACATGCTAGACGGCATGGCCTGGCTGGCGCAGATCGGCATGTTCCTGGTGCTGGGGCTGCTGGTGACGCCCCACGACCTGCTGCCTATCGCCTTGCCGGCACTGGCACTGGCGCTGTGGATGATTCTGTTTGCCCGGCCACTGTCGGTGATAGTTGGCCTGTTGCCGTTCAAGGCATTCCATGGTCGCGAGAAGGCATTCATTTCCTGGGTCGGCTTGCGCGGTGCGGTCCCGATCATTCTTGCGGTGTTCCCGCTGATGGCCGGCCTGCCCAACGCTCAGCTCTACTTCAACCTTGCGTTCTTTATCGTGCTGGTGTCGCTGCTGGTTCAGGGCACGAGCCTGCCGTGGGTCGCCAAGCTGCTGAAGGTGACGGTGCCCCCGGAGCCTGCACCTATCTCCCGCTCGGCCCTGGAAGTGCACGTCACCAGCGAGTGGGAACTGTTCGTCTATCGCCTGGGCGCGGAAAAATGGTGCATCGGTTCGCCCCTTCGCGAGCTGAATATGCCCGAAGGCACCCGTATCGCCGCCCTGTTTCGTGGCCAGCAATTGCTCCATCCGTCGGGTAGTACGGTGCTGGAAGTCGATGATTTGTTGTGTGTTATCGGCCATGAACACAACCTGCCGGCCCTCGGAAAACTCTTCAGCCAGGCGCCACAACGGGGCCTCGATCTGCGTTTCTTCGGCGACTTCGTACTCGAAGGAGACGCCCAGCTGGCTGCGGTTGCGGCCCTTTACGGCCTGAAGGTCGAAGGCATCGATCCGGACATGTCCCTGGGTCAATTCATTGCCCAGAAGGTTGGCGGTGCGCCTGTGGTGGGTGACCAGGTGGAATGGAACAACACCATCTGGACCGTGGCCGTCATGGACGGGAACAAGATCGGTAAAGTGGGCGTCAGATTCCCCGAAGGAAGTCGCCCGGGTCCCGGACTCTTCCTCTAAACTGCTTCCACTATCACTTGCTTGACCGGTCTTTATGCCTAATCTGCGCTCCATCTTCGCCGTCGCCCTGCTGGGCTTGAGTCTCTCTGTCAGCACCCTTGGTTTATCGCAAGCGGCGCAAGCGGCCGAACCGCCTTCCAGCGAAGCCGTGCAAGCGAGCCTGGACAAGATCGCCGACCGCAAACTGCCGGAAGCCGATCTGAAGGCCCTGCAATCGATCCTGCAAGGCACGCTGAGCCAGCTCAACAACAAGCGTGACTACGAGCAGAAGCTGGTCGCGCTCAAGCAGCAATTGAGCAATGCGCCCAAACAGACCATCGAAAACCAGCGTGAACTGACCCGCCTCAAGGCCAGTACCGTGGTGCCGGTGGCGCAGCGTTTCGCCAAGGAACCGATCCAGCAGCTTGAACAATTGCTCACCGAGCGTTCCACCCAGCAAAGCGACCTGCAAAAGGCCCTGGCCGATGCCAACAGCCTGATCATCACCGCCCAGACCCGCCCCGAGCGCGCCCAGGCAGAGATATCCAGCAGCCAGACGCGCATTCAGCAGATCAACACCATCCTCAAGAGCGGCAAGGACGCCGGCAAGACCCTGAGCGCCGAGCAGCGCGACCAGCTCAATGCCGAGTTGGCGGCGCTGAATGCCCTGATCCCGCTGCGACGCCAGGAACTGGCCGGCAATACCCAATTGCAAGACCTCGGCAACAGCCAGCATGACCTGTTGTCGGAGCGATCCGACCGCCTGGATAAGGAAATCCAGGAACTGCAAACCCTGATCAACCAGAAGCGTCTGGCGCTGTCCCAGGAAACGGTCACCCAGCAATCCATCGAAGCGCAGAAGGCCGGCGGCAGCAGCCTTTTGGCCACCGAAAGCGCGGCCAACCTGAAGCTCTCGGACTACCTGCTCAAAAGCACCGACCGCCTCAACGAAGTCACCCAGCAGAACCTGCAGACCAAGCAGCAGCTGGATAGCCTGACCCAGAGCGATGCGGCCCTGGACGAGCAAATCAACGTGCTCAAAGGCAGCCTGCTGCTCTCGAAGATTCTCTACAAACAGAAACAGGCGCTGCCGCGCCTGCGGCTCGACCGCAACCTGGCCGACCAGATCGCCGACATTCGCCTTTATCAGTTCGAAGTCAGCCAGCAACGGGAATTGCTGAGCAATCCGACCACCTACGTCGAAAACCTGCTGTCGACCCAACCCCCCGAGCAAGTCACAGCGCAGCTGCGCAAAAGCCTGATGGAACTGGCCACCACCCGCGCCGACCTGCTGGAGCGACTGAACCGCGAACTGAGCGCGGTGCTCAATGAATCCATTACCCTGCAACTGAACCAGAAGCAATTGCTCAGCACCGCGCAAAGCCTGCGGGCGACCCTCGATGAACAGATGTTCTGGATTCCCAGCAACAAGCCGCTGGACCTGGAGTGGATCCATAGTGTTCCGGACCGTCTCCAGCGGCAACTCGATACACTGCCGGTACTTTCAAGCCTGAGCGAACTGACCGACGGCCTGACCCAGCGTCCGCTGCTGTTCCTGCCACTGGCCTTGCTGATTGGCGCACTGCTGTGGCGGCGCAAGAGTCTATACGCGCGACTGAACAAGGTTCACCAGGACATCGGTCACTTCAAACGCGATAGCCAGTGGCATACGCCGCAGGCAATTCTGATCAACATTCTCCTGGCGATGCCGGTTTCACTGGGCCTCGCATTGTGCGGGCTGGCCCTGCAAATCGACGCCCGTGGGCAAAACGCCAATATGGGTGCGGCGCTGCTGCAAATGGCCGGGGCCTGGCTGGTGTTCTACACCGCGTACCGGATCCTCGCGCCGGGTGGCGTGGCAGAACTGCATTTCCGCTGGGAAAAGCCCCAGGTGGAATTCCTGCGCAGATGGATCCGCCGCCTCGGCATCGTGGTCATGGCACTGGTGACCGTAGTTGCCGTTGCCGAACTGCAACCGGCGGCACTGGCCGATGACGTGCTCGGCATGCCGGTGGTGCTGATCTGCTACGCCTTGATGACCTTGCTGCTCAGTCGCCTGCTCATCAGCAGCCCGACCCACGAAAACGCTTCGTTGTTCCGCAAACTGGTGGGAATCCTGTTCACCGCCCTGCCCATCGCGTTGTTCGTGGCAGTGTGCTTCGGCTACTACTACACCGCGCTGAAACTCAGCGACCGTTTGATCAACACCCTGTACCTGCTGATGTTCTGGCTGGTGATCGAAGCCACCTTCGTGCGCGGCCTCAGTGTGGCGGCCCGGCGCCTGGCCTACCAGCGCGCCCTGGCCAAGCGGCTGGCCGCCAAAGAGGCCGGCGATGGTGAAGCCGTGATCGAAGAACCGACGATGGACATCGAGAAGGTCAACGAACAGTCCCTGCGACTGATCCGCCTGGCGCTGCTCGGTGGCTTCATGGCGGCACTGTATTGGGTCTGGGCCGACCTGATCACGGTGTTCTCGTATCTGGACAACGTCACCCTCTACGAATACACCAGCGGCACCGGCGCCAACATGAGCATGGTGCCGATCAGCATCGGCGACATGCTCGGCGCACTGATCATCATCGGCATCACCTTCGCCCTGGCGCGAAACCTGCCGGGCTTGCTCGAAGTGTTCGTGCTGTCGAAGCTCAATCTTGCCCAGGGCAGCGCCTACGCGACCACCACGTTGCTGTCCTACGTGATCGCCGGCGTCGGTTTCGTCTCGACGCTGTCGACCCTCGGCGTAAGCTGGGACAAGTTGCAATGGCTGGTGGCGGCGTTGTCAGTCGGCCTCGGTTTCGGCATGCAGGAGATCTTCGCCAACTTCATTTCCGGCATCATGATCCTGTTCGAACGTCCGGTGCGGATCGGTGACACCATCACCATCGGCAACCTGTCGGGCACCGTGAGCAAGATCCGCATCCGCGCCACGACCATCACCGACTTCGATCGCAAGGACATCATTGTCCCGAACAAGACGTTCATTACCGGGCAACTGATCAACTGGTCGCTGACCGACACCATCACCCGGGTGACCCTCAAGCTCGGCGTCGACTACGGCTCGGACCTGGACCTGGTGAAAGAGCTGTTGCTCAAGGCCGCACGCGAAAACCCGCGCGTGCTGAAAGACCCGGAGCCCCACGTGTACTTCCTGAATTTCGGCGAAAGCACCCTCGACCACGAGTTGCGCATGCACGTGCGCGACCTCGGCGACCGCAACCCGGTGCTCGACGAGGTCAACCGCTTCATCAACCGCGAGTTCAAGAAGCAGCACATCAACATCTCGTTCCGGCAGATGGAGGTCTACCTCAAGAACCTGCACGGCCAGGAATACAAGATGGTGCCGATCGAGCCGGAAGCGAAAACCATCGTGCCGATCGTCGACGGCAGACCCGCGCAAGAACCGCCCGCCGCCAAACTCGACTAACCGGCCTTTCCCCAGCAGAATGCTCGGACATTCTGCTGGAGCCGGCCCTTGAAAGCCCTCGACGAACTCACCTTCGATAACCGCTTCGACCGCCTGGGCGATGCGTTTTCCGCCCATGTGCTGCCCGAGCCCATCGATAATCCACGCCTGGTCGTGGCCAGCCCCGCCGCCATGGCGCTGCTGGACCTCGACCCGGCCGTGGCCGAAACCCCGGAGTTCGCCGAACTGTTCAGCGGCCACAAGCTCTGGGCCGACGCAATTCCAAGGGCGATGGTCTATTCCGGGCATCAGTTCGGTTCCTACAACCCGCAACTGGGCGACGGTCGTGGCCTGTTGCTCGGCGAGGTGTACAACGAGGCCGGCGAACACTGGGACCTGCACCTCAAGGGCGCCGGTCAGACGCCGTTTTCACGCATGGGCGATGGCCGGGCGGTACTGCGCTCGTCGATCCGCGAATTCCTCGCCTCCGAAGCCCTGAACGCACTGAATATCCCGACCACCCGCGCCCTGTGCGTAATCGGCTCCGATACCCCGGTGTGGCGCGAAAAGCAGGAACGCGCAGCCATGGTCCTGCGTCTGGCGCCAAGCCATGTACGCTTCGGCCACTTCGAATATTTCTACTACACCAAGCGCCCCGAGCAGCAGAAAGTACTGGGTGATCACGTACTGGCCATGCACTTCCCGCAGTGCCTGGAACAACCGGAGCCGTACCTGGCGATGTTCCGCGAAGTGGTGGAGCGCAACGCCGAACTGATCGCCAAATGGCAGGCCTATGGCTTCTGCCACGGGGTGATGAACACCGACAACATGTCGATCCTGGGCATCACCTTCGATTTCGGCCCATTCGCGTTCCTCGATGACTTCGACGCCAACTTCATCTGCAATCACTCAGACGACCAGGGTCGTTACTCCTTCAGCAACCAGGTGCCGATTGGCCAGTGGAACCTCAGCGCCCTTGCCCAGGCCCTGACGCCGTTCATCAGCGTCGAAGCCTTGCGCGAAACCCTCGGCCTGTACCTGCCACTGTTCCAGGCCCATTACCTGGACCTGATGCGCCGCCGCCTCGGCCTGACCACCGCCGAGGATGATGACCAGAAACTGCTGGAGAACCTGCTACAACTGATGCAAAACAGCGGCGTCGACTACAGCCTGTTTTTCCGCCGTTTGGGTGATCAAACGCCGGAACAGGCCATCACCCGCTTGCGTGATGACTTCGTCGACCTCAAGGGCTTTGACGCCTGGGGAGAGCGCTATATCGCCCGGGTAGCCCGTGAAGGCGCACTTGATCAAGAGCAGCGCCGCCAGCGGATGCACGCGGTCAACCCGCTGTACATCCTGCGCAACTACCTGGCGCAAAAGGCCATCGAGGCAGCGCAGAACGGCGACTACTCGGAAGTTCGTCGACTGCACGCGGTGCTGAGCAATCCGTTCGAGGAACAACCGGGGATGGAAAGCTACGCCGAGCGGCCGCCGGAATGGGGCAAGCATCTGGAGATCAGTTGTTCGTCGTGAGGCACTGCACAATTGAAAATCTGGAGTCATGTCTCCAGATATGGATCATTCGCTTTCGATTGGACGATTTGTCATGACCGACCCACTCCTCATCCCCTGCCCTCACTGCAACGGCCTCAACCGCATCCCGGCCGAGCGCCTAAACGACCATCCGAAATGCGGGCGCTGCAAGGCCGAAGTCCTGTTGAGCAAACCGTTTGAATTGAAGCAAGGCGACTACGCCAGCCAGATCAAGGGCGATCTGCCGCTGCTGGTGGATGTGTGGGCGGACTGGTGCGGGCCGTGCAAGTCGTTCGCACCGGTGTTCGAGCAGGCAGCCGGGCAACTGACGGGCAAGTGTCGCCTGGCCAAGCTGGACAGCGAGGCGAACCAGCAGCTGTCGGCGCAGTTGGGGATTCGCTCGATTCCGAGCCTCATCCTGTTCAAGAACGGCCGGGAAGTCGCCCGGCAGAGCGGGGCGTTCCCGTTACAGCAATTGATGAGCTGGTTGCGTAGCCAAGGCATCTGAAACAACACGGAACCCTGTGGGAGCGAGCTTGCTCGCGAAGGCGGGCTGACATTCAAAAGAGAGGTCGCCCGATACACCGTTTTCGCGAGCAAACCCACTCCCACAGGGGTTCTGTGTTATCAGCCAGAATCAGGCGTTTTCCAGCAGATTGTGCAGCTCGACAAACTGCTGGGTCAGCTTGTGCCGCGGGTCGAGATGGATCAGCGGCGTATTAGCCTGATGGGATTCACGCATGCGTACCGAGCTGGCCAGGTACACCGGCAGCACCGGCAGGCCTTCGGCAATCAGCTCATCGAGAATTTGCTGGGGCAGGCTGGCGCGGGCCTGGAACTGGTTTACAACGATGCCTTCGACTTCCAGGCCTTCGTTATGGTCGTCCTTCAACTCTTCGATTTCCGCCATCAGGCCGTACAGTGCCTGGCGTGAAAAACTGTCGCAATCGAAGGGAATCAGCACACGATCGGCGGCAATCAACGCTGAAACCGCATAGAAATTCAGCGCTGGCGGGGTATCGAGGTAAATCCGGTCGTAGTCTTCGCTCAGTTCTTCAAGCAACTTACGCAGCTTGTTGATCTTGTGCTTGGCTTCAAGCTTTGGCTGCAAGTCCGCCAGCTCGGCGGTGGCGGTAATGACATGGAGGTTATCGAACGGGGTTTCGTAGATGTCGACCTGATTCTTTTTGGAGAACGGCCCGGAAGACAGCGTCTGCTTGAAGAAATCGGCGATGCCCATCGGGATATCGTTACCGGTGAGCCCCGTCAGGTACTGAGTGGAGTTGGCTTGGGCATCGAGGTCCACCAACAGGGTGCGAAAACCCTCGCTGGCACTGACTGCCGCCAGATTGCAGGCAATGCTGGATTTTCCAACGCCACCTTTCTGATTGAACACCACGCGCCGCATGTCAAAACCTCCGTGTATCAAAGAATGACCGAGTGTAGTGGTCCACGGTATGGCTACGCTACCTCACCACTGCAAGGACTACACAGTCAGTTGCCTTCTCTTGCATGAAAAGCCCTGAGCGCCCCGGCGGTTCGACGCCAGAACCGACAGACGGGGTAATAATTCTGTGAATAGTTGCCAATCATTCAATTTTTGCGAACCTGCCGCTTCATCTTCTGAGCAAAATGTAACCAGCATTTGCTACACGTTCCCGGCACCGGGATAATGCGCGCCACTCGGCGCCAAACGCCACGCAGGGTAAATCTCGGCCCTCGGCCACTCCCCCGCGTCAAGTAAGCCCGTGAGGGTGGGATGAATGTCTGTGATCAACTTCAACATCGCCCAATGGCGCGCCTGGGCCCCGGGGCTTGATAGCGTGTCCGATTGGCAGGCCTGGTGCCGACAACCGGTCGTGCTGCCGGACAGCGATGCCGCTCCCGACGTTTCCTTTCTGCCGGCCATGCAGCGTCGACGGCTCAGCCGTCTGGCGCGCATGGCATTCAGTGTCGGCTGGCCTTTGGCCGAAGGTCGGCAGGATCTGCCATTGGTCTTTGTTTCCCGTCACGGCGAAACGCCCCGCACCGTCGATATTCTCAGTGATCTGGCCGCCGACCAGCCGCTGTCGCCGACCCGGTTCAGCTTGTCGGTGCATAACGCGATCATCGGCTTGTGGTCGATCATGCGAGGTGAAACCAGCGAAATGACCGCCCTGGCCGCCGCAGGCGATGGCCTGGAACACGGCATGCTTGAAGCTGCCGCGCTGCTGGCTGAAGGCGCTCGCGCGGTATTGCTGGTGGTCACCGAAGAGAAGCCACCCGAGGTTTACTCGACCTGGATCGACGACGTGCCGTTCCCTTATGCCGTCGGCTTGCTGATCACACCCGGTACCGACTGGCAGTTGTCCCTGAACAGCCCCTCGGATGCGTTGTCCAAAACCCGTTGGCCTCACGCGCTGAATCTGCTGTGCGCGCTGCTCGGCCAGCAAACCACCTGCCAACATGCCTGGAAAAATCGTGTATGGACCTGGCAACGCAACCCGTGACCGAGAAAAGCCGCGACGCCTATTACTGGCGTTTGCTGGCCACCGCCGCGAGCTTCGCCCTGTTCGGGCTGGGCGGGCTGTGCCTGCGCCTGGTGATTTTCCCTGTGCTGAACTGCCTGCCGGGCGACGCCCAGACCCATCGTCTGCGGGCCCGACAAACGGTCAGCCGCTGTTTCTGGATTTTTGTGCGTTTCATGGCCCGTACCGGAGTACTGACCTATAACATTGAGGGTGCGGAAAAACTCGGTCGTCCCGGGCAAATGATCATTGCCAATCACCCATCGCTGATCGACGTGGTGTTTCTGATCGGTCTGGTGCGTCACGCCAACTGCGTGGTCAAGCAAAGCCTCTGGAAAAACCCTTTCACCCGCGGGCCGCTCGGTTGCACCGAATACATCAGCAACGACGGCAGCATGGACATGCTCGACGCGGCTGCCGACGCGCTGAAAGACGGTCAGACCCTGATCATTTTCCCGGAAGGTACGCGCACCCAGCCCGGCCAGCCGCCGGCCTTTCATCGGGGCGGCGCGGCAATCGCCCTGCGTGGTGCGAAAATCCTCACCCCGGTCATTATCAAGGTCAGCCCGACCACATTGACCAAAGCCGAACCCTGGTATCGCATCCCCAAGCGGCGCGTGCACTTCAGTTTCCGGGTCGGGGCCGATATAGACCCAAAGACCTTCGCCACGCAGGGGCCGGCTCCGCAGGCCTCGCGCAAGCTCAACGATTATTTGCATTCTTACTTCATCAAGGAGCTCGCCGAAGATGAGCGATCTGAACACCCCTAGCCTGGTGCTGGAAATCAAAGAACTGATCATCGACGCCCTGGGCCTCGAAGACATCAGCGCCGAAGACATCGGCAACGAGCAGACGCTGTTCGGCGAAGGCCTGGGCCTGGACTCGGTGGACGCCCTGGAACTGGGCCTGGCCATCCAGAAAAAGTACGGCATCAAAATTGACGCCGATGCCAAGGACACACGTAACCACTTCAGTAACGTGGCGAGCCTTGCGGCGTTCGTCACCGCAAAACAGGCAGCTTGAGACCGGACCATGCAAACTCGTGACGACATTTTCAATACCCTGCGCGATGCCTTGGTCGAGCTTTTCGAGCTGGACCCTGAGCGTGTGAGCCTGGAATCCAACCTGTATCAGGACCTGGAAATCGACAGCATCGACGCGGTCGACCTGATCGATCACATCAAACGTCAGACCGGCAAGAAAATCGCCGCCGAAGAATTCAAATCGGTGCGTACCGTCAGTGACGTGGTCGAGGCGGTCTACCGTCTGGTTCAACCCGCCGCATGAATCGACTGATTGGCCTCGGCCTGCTGCTGGCAGGCCTTTTGTATCCCTTTGCGGTGTATTTCGGCATGGAGCATTTCGCCCCGTGGCAGTTCGGGCTGCTGCTGGGCGGGCTGTGGCTGGCCCGGGCGCTGACCGGCAAACGACGGCCTGGCAGCCTGTGGATGGCCACGGTGGCCATTGTGTTCTGCCTGTTGCTGGCACTGTTCGACAGCCCGGCGCTATTGCGTTGGTATCCGGTGTTGATCAGCAGCTTCATGTTGGTGCTGTTCGGATCGAGCCTGACATTCGGCCCTCCGATCGTTGAACGCCTGGCCCGGGTACGCGAGCCGCAATTGCCGGCCGAGGGCATTCGCTATACCCGTCAGGTGACCATCGCCTGGAGCGTTTTTTTTCTTTGCAACGGTTTGTGTGCCGCCGCCCTGACCCTCTGGGCGCCGCTGAGCTGGTGGACGTTGTACACCGGTCTGATTTCCTACGGATTGATAGGCCTGATGTTTGCCATTGAATGGCTCATACGAATAAGGGTACGAGGCCACCCATGAATTGGATAAAACTTGAGCACCTGCTGCTCAAGGCTCAGCCGGAGCGCGCCGTAACCACTGCTCCGGCACTGGATCACGCCCGACTGTGCGAACAGGCGCTGCGCCTGGCCGCCGGCCTGCAAGCCCGGGGTGTCCGGCAGATGGCCGTGCACCTTGAGGATGCCGCCGACCTGGCGATTGCCCTGTTCGGCGCCTGGCGTGCCGGGGTCAGTGTGCTGCTGCCGTCCGACCTGCAACCGCAGACCCGCCAACGCTGGTCAGGTGATGTTGATCTGTGGCTGAGCGATCAGCCCGACGATGCGCACCTTGGCGACCTCCAACAGCCGCCGCTTAGTGCTGCCGCGCTGGACCTGGATAACTGCCGACTCAGCCTGTGCACATCCGGCTCCAGCGGCGAACCCAAGCGCATCGAAAAAAACCTGCGCCAACTGGCCAATGAAGTCGAAGCCCTGGAACAGCTGTGGGGCGCGGACCTGGGCCCGGCGTGCATCATTGGCAGCGTCGCCACCCAGCACATCTACGGCCTGCTGTTTCGGGTGCTTTGGCCACTGTGCGCCGGGCGCCCGTTCCTGCGTCGGCAGTTAGCCTTTCCGGAAGACCTGCAACGCGCCAGCCGCGAATACCCGGCCTTCACCTGGGTGGCCAGCCCGGCGCTGCTCAAGCGCATGGGCGACAACCTCGACTGGCCGGCCTTGAGCGCCGTACGCCGGGTGTTTTCCTCCGGCGGCGCATTGCCGGTCGAGGCCGCACAGAGCCTGCATGAGCGTCTGGGGCAATGGCCAACGGAAATCTTCGGCAGCTCGGAAACCGGCGGCATTGCCTGGCGTCAGGGCGATGAACTCTGGCGGCCGTTTGCCAATGTCACGCTGACTCAAGACAGTGATGGGGCGCTGTTGATCGCTTCGCCCTACTTGCCTGACGGCCATGTCGAACAAACTGCCGATTCAGCGCGCATCGCTGCCGATGGTCGTTTCGAATTGCTCGGACGACTGGACCGGATCGTCAAACTGGAAGAAAAACGCATCTCGCTGCCGATGCTGGAACAGGCGCTGATGGCCCATGAATGGGTCGTCGAAGCTCGACTCGGCGTCGTTCAGGAAAAACGCGCCTCCCTCGGGGCGTTGCTGGTGCTGAGCGAGGCCGGTTTGCATGTGCTGCGCAATAACGGTCGACGCAGCCTTACCGAGCAATTGCGCCAGCACCTGAGCCAACACTGCGAAGCCCTGGCCCTGCCAAGACGCTGGCGCCTGCTACGACAACTGCCACTGAACGCTCAGGGCAAACGGCCCCAGGCCGACGTCGACGCCCTGCTGTTGGCGCCGCGCCCCAAAGCGCCCGAGGTGCTGGAGCAAGTCGAAAGCAATGGCGAGTGGAGCCTGCAACTGGCCGTGCCACCGGACCTGGCCTATTTCAGCGGTCATTTCCCCAAGGCGCCGGTGTTGCCTGGCGTGGTGCAGGTGGACTGGGCGCTGAGCCTGGGCCGGCAACTGATGAACCTGCCGAAAAAATTCGCCGGCATGGAAGTCTTGAAGTTCCAGCAACTGGTGCGCCCGGGCGACGAAATCCAGCTGCACCTGCGCTACGACCCGGCGCGCGGCAAATTGTATTTCGCCTATCGCAACGAAACCGCCACCTGTTCAAGCGGGCGGATCTTGCTGGAGGCGGAGCATGCATAGCCCCTGCGCCGTCGTCCCCGTGTACAACCACGAAAGCGCCATCACCACGGTGGTCGATGCCCTGATCGCCAGCAACCTGCCGTGCATTCTGGTGGACGATGCCAGCAGCCCGTCCTGCGCCCGGGTGCTGGATCGCCTGGCCCAGCGTGAAATGGTTTATCTGATCCGCCTGGCCGAAAACCAGGGCAAGGGTGGCGCGGTCATGACCGGTTTGCGCGAAGCTTCGCGCCTGGGTTTCAGCCATGCCTTGCAGGTGGATGCCGATGGCCAGCACGATTTGCAGGACGTCAGACGCTTCATCGAACAATCACGCCGCCACCCACAGGCGGTGATTTGCGGCTATCCGCAATATGACGCCAGCGTGCCGAAAGGCCGTTTGTATGCGCGCTACCTGACTCACGTCATGGTCTGGATCAACACCCTGTCATTGCAGATTCGCGACTCCATGTGCGGTTTCCGGGTTTACCCATTGCCGCCGGTCCTGGCGGTGATCGAGTCAGCGAAAATCGGCAAGCGCATGGACTTCGACTCGGACATTCTGGTGCGCCTGGCCTGGCGCAATCAGCCGATGCAATGGCTGCAAACCAAAGTCCATTACCCGCTGGACGGCGTTTCGCATTTCCGGATGATCCACGACAACGTGCTGATTTCCTGCATGCACACGCGGCTGTTCTTCGGCATGTTGCTGCGCGCGCCAGTGATCCTCTGGCGACGGTGGCGGGCATGAGTTCAGACAAGCAGCATTGGGCCGACCGCGAAGAACGGGGCAGTTTCTGGCTGATGAAGCTCACCGCGTTCGGTGCCAAAGTGTTGGGCCGTCGAGTACTGAGCCCAGTGTTGTACGGCATCGTGTTGTACTTTTTCCTGTTCGGCCGCAGCGCCCGACACAGCGCCTGGCAATACCAGCAACACCTGGCCGACTGGAGCGGTCGCAGCGAATTGCGCCCGAGCCACTGGCGAGTGTTCGGCCAGTTCATGGCTTTCGCCGATTCCATGCTCGACAAACTCGACGTCTGGAACGGCAAGCTGAGCATCGAACAGATCGAAATCGTCGACCCGGCGCTGCTGCGCGACCAGTTGCGCGGCGCCCGCGGGCAGATGCTGGTGGGCGCGCACCTGGGCAATCTGGAAGTCTGCCGCGCACTGGCGGAGCTCGGCGAAAAGGTCACGATGAACGTGCTGGTACATACCAAGCACGCCGAACAGTTCAACCGTTTGCTGGGCGAAGCCGGGGCGACCAATTTGCGCCTGATCCAGGTCAGCGAACTGGACCCCGGGATCATGCTGCAACTGAGCGAACGCCTGGAGCGCGGCGAGTGGCTGGCAATCGCCGGCGACCGCGTGCCGCTGCATGGCGGGCGCTGCGTGAGCGTGGACTTCCTCGGTCATCCGGCCAGGTTCCCCCAGGGCCCGTGGCTGCTGGCCGGCCTGCTGAAATGCCCGGTCAACCTGCTGCTGTGCCTGAAAAAGCCCGACGGCGACTATCGACTGACCATTGAACCCTTCGCTGAGGCAATCACCTGGAAGCGCAGCGACCGCGAACAGGTCATTCATCAGTGGGCCTCCCGCTACGCCGAACGCTTGGGTCACTATTGCCTCGAAGCGCCCCAACAATGGTTCAACTTTTACCCTTTCTGGAAGACCGATGACGACGCCAACGCTTGAGCCGGTAACCTTCGGCGAACGCCCTTTGCGCATTGAAGATGTGCTGGCACTGGCCAACCGCAAGGTGCCGACGCTGTTGCAAAGCGACCCTGCCTACCGCGAGCGCATCGCCAAGGGCGCGCGTTTTCTGGACTCTCTGCTGGACAAGGAAGGCGTGATCTACGGCGTAACCACCGGCTATGGCGATTCCTGCGTGGTCGCGGTGCCGCTGCATCACGTCGAGGCGCTGCCCCGTCACCTGTACACCTTCCACGGCTGCGGTCTGGGCAAACTGCTCGACGCCCAAGCCACCCGCGCGGTACTGGCGGCGCGCTTGCAGTCATTGTGCCACGGTGTTTCCGGGGTGCGCGTGGAGCTGCTGGAGCGCCTGCAGGCGTTCCTTGAACACGACATCCTGCCGCTGATTCCGGAGGAAGGTTCGGTGGGCGCCAGTGGTGACCTGACGCCGCTTTCGTACGTTGCCGCCACGCTGTCCGGCGAACGCGAGGTGATGTTCCGCGGCGAGCGCCGGCAGGCTGCCGATGTGCACCGCGAACTCGGCTGGCAGCCACTGGTTTTGCGTCCAAAAGAAGCCCTGGCGCTGATGAACGGCACCGCGGTGATGACCGGTCTGGCCTGCCTGGCGTACGCCCGCGCCGATTACCTGCTGCATCTGGCCACGCGCATCACCGCGCTGAACGTGGTCGCCCTGCAAGGCAACCCGGAGCACTTCGACGAGCGCCTGTTCGCGACCAAGCCACACCCAGGGCAGATGCAGGTCGCCGCGTGGTTGCGCAAAGACCTGGCCATCGACGCGCCGACCGCGCCACTGCATCGCCTGCAAGACCGTTATTCCCTGCGCTGCGCGCCCCATGTGCTGGGCGTACTGGCAGACAGCCTGAACTGGCTGCGCTCGTTCATCGAGATCGAGCTCAACAGCGCCAACGACAACCCGATCATCGACGCCGAGGCCGAGCGCGTGCTGCACGGTGGGCACTTCTACGGCGGGCACATCGCGTTCGCCATGGACAGCCTGAAAAACCTCGTGGCCAACGTCGCCGACCTGCTGGATCGGCAACTCGCGCTGCTGGTGGACGAGCGCTACAACCATGGCTTGCCGAGCAACCTGTCGGGCGCCACGGCCGACCGCGCCATGCTCAACCACGGCTTCAAGGCGGTGCAAATCGGCACCAGCGCCTGGACCGCCGAAGCGCTGAAGAACACCATGCCGGCCAGCGTCTTCTCGCGCTCCACCGAATGCCACAACCAGGACAAAGTGAGCATGGGCACCATCGCCGCCCGGGATGCGATCCGCGTGCTGGAACTCACCGAACAGGTGGCGGCCGCTACACTGCTGGCGGCCAATCAGGGCGTCTGGCTGCGCGGCCAGGCCGAAGATGCACGCCCCCTGCCACCCGCGTTGGCCACCATGCATGAAGCCTTGGCCAAGGACTTCCCACCGGTCATCGAAGACCGCGCACTGGAAGGCGAATTGCGCCTGTGCCTGCAACGCATCGCCGAACAACACTGGAGGCTGCATGCGTAGCAAGGGATTTCTCTACACCGACACGGAAATCGTCGTACCGTTCTTTGACGTCGACAGCATGCACGTTGTCTGGCACGGCCATTACGTCAAATACCTGGAAGTCGCCCGCTGTGCGCTGCTGGACAAGATCGGCCACAACTACACGGCGATGAACGAATCCGGCTATGCGTGGCCGGTGATCGACCTGCAATTGCGCTACGTGCGCGGCGCGGTGTTCGGTCAGAAGCTCAACGTGCGCGCCAACCTGGTGGAGTGGGAGAACCGCTTGAAGATCAACTACCTGATCAGCGACCTGCAAACCGGTGAGCGTCTGACCCGGGCCATGTCGGTGCAGGTCGCCGTCGACATTGCCAGCCGCGAGATGCAACTGGCCTCGCCGAAGGTCTTTACCGATGCTGTCGAGAAGGCCTTGCCATGATGTTCTGCCATCCCCGTTCCCCTGTAGGAGCGAGCCTGCTCGCGATGGTCGTTAACGATAACGCCGGGTATCTGACACCCCGTGGCGCTCTCAGGTTTTTCGCGAGCAAGCTCGCTCCTACAGTGTTCTGCGTGCTACTGGGTATTCCTGGACTGGCCCATGCCTTCGATCTGCAACAGCTCAGCGATCAACTGGCCAGACCCGAGGTGATCCACGGCAATTTCATCCAGGAAAAACACCTGCGCGCCCTGCCCCAGCCGCTGACCAGCAAGGGCACGTTCGTGCTGGCAAAAAACCACGGCCTGTTATGGCTGTTGAAAACGCCCTTGCAACAGGACTACCGCATCACCGCCAAAGGCATTGCCCGACGTGACGGCAGTGTTTGGCAAATGCTGCCGGGCAAAAGCGCCGGTGCCGAGCAGAACCGTTTGTTCCTCGCTGTGCTGCAAGGCGATAGCAGTGGCCTGCAACGGGATTTCGAGCTGTCCCTGAGCGGCGACGCGCAGAACTGGAAGCTCACGCTGCTGCCACGCTCGATGCTGCTCAAGCAGGTGTTCAACCAGATCAACATTACCGGCGCGGAACTGGTACACAGCATCGAACTGCTCGAGACCCAGGGCGACAGCACGTTGTTGCGCATGCAGGACAGCACCAGCACCCAACCGTTGAGCGACGCGGAGCAGCATGACTTTGCCGAGTGAACGGTGGTTGCCACGGCTGTTTCTGATCCTGCTGCTGGCAGTACTGGCGCTCGCCGGCTGGCAATGGCGTGACGGCGCGCCGCTGTCGGCCAACCTGATGGATCTGGTGCCCGGCACAACGCCCGATGCCCTGGAACTGCGCGCCGAACAACGCATGCAAGAACCGCTGAACCGCGAAATGCTGGTGCTGGTCGGCCACAGCGATCGCCAGCAGGCCGTCGCCATGGCGCAGACACTCGGCGAGCAATGGCAGGCCAGCGGCTTGTTCGAAAAGGTCCAGTGGACCCTGCAAGCCGACTTGCCGGCGCTGCGCACGCAGTTGCTGCAAGGTCGCCTGGCGATGCTCCAGGCGGCGGACCGACAACTTCTGATCGAGCACCCCGACACCTTTATCCAGCAGCGGGTGCAGGCGTTGTTCGACCCGTTCAACGGTTACAGCCTGGTACCGAGCCAGGACGACTGGCTGGGCCTGACCGGGCGCATCCAGAACAGCCAGCCGCAACGTGGTTCGGTGCAACTGGACATCGGCAGCGGCGCCCTGGTCGCCGATGCCGATGGCAAGAGCTGGGTGCTGCTGCGCGCGCGCACCACCGGCAACGCCTTCGACATGAACCTGCCGCTGCAAGTGGCCGACCTGCTCAAGCACAGCCGCGAAGAAGCCGCCCGGCACGACGTGCAACTGCTCGCCGCCAGCGGCCTGTTGTACGCAGCCAGTGGGCAGCAGCAGGCCGCCCGGGAGATGACCTGGGTCGGCGGCGGTGCCACCGTGGGGATTTTGTTGCTGCTGCTGTTGGCCTTCCGGCGCTGGCGCGTTTTGCTGGCCTTCGTGCCGGTGCTGGTGGGCATGCTCTTCGGTGCGGTGGCCTGCGTGGCGTTGTTCGGCCATATGCACGTGATGACCCTGGTGCTGGGTTCGAGCCTGATTGGTGTCGCGGTCGACTACCCCCTGCATTACCTGTCCAAGAGCTGGAGCCTGAAACCCTGGCGCAGCTGGCCAGCCCTGCGCCTGACCCTGCCCGGCTTGACCCTGAGCCTGATCACCAGCGGCATCGGTTACCTGGCCCTGGCCTGGACACCCTTCCCGGCGCTGACCCAGATTGCCGCGTTCTCTGCCGCAGGGTTGCTCGGCGCCTATTTGTCCGCCGTGTGCCTGCTGCCCGCATTGCTCAAGGGCGTAGACCTGCGCCCGGCGCACTGGCCATTGCGCGTTTGCGAGTTTTTGCTGGGGTGTCGTGAAGCGCTGCTCAAACAGCTGAAAACGCCAGTCTTGCTGGCGCTGCTGGTCGCCTTTTGCGTGGGCGGCCTGTTGCAGCTGAGCAGCAAAAACGACATCCGCCAGTGGATCAGCGCACCGCAACAATTGACCGACGAAGCCCAGGCCATTGCCCGAATCACCGGCTATCAACCCACCAGCCAGTTCTTCCTGATACGCGCCGCCAATCAGCAGCAACTGCTCGAACGCCAGACCGCTCTGAGAGAACGACTGGATCAATTGACAGGCCTGGAAAAGCTCCAGGGTTATCTGTCGCTCAATCAACTGGTCAGCCCGCCGAACGAACAGCAACAGGTACGCGCAGCGTTGAGCAAACTGTCTTCGTTCTGGCAACCCTTGCTCGAAATCGGCGTACCGGTCGAGGCGCTGCAAGCCGAGCTGACGAAGCTTCAGGCATTGCCGACCGTGGACATCGAAGCAGCGCTCAGCGGCCCGTTGGCAGAACCCTACCGGGCCCTGTGGCTGGGGCCGACCGAAGACGGCGTGGCGGCAATGGTCAGCCTGCAAGGCATCAACAACACGGCCCTACTGCGGCTCCAGGGCGAGGATCTACCCGGCGTGACACTGGTGGATCGACTGGGTGAGCTGAACAACGTCTTCGCGGCCACTCAAATCAGTGCCGCGGAACTGAAACTCGCCTCCTGCGTGTTGATCGTGCTGGTGCTGATCCTGCCATTCGGCCTCGGCGGTGCGTTGCGCATCGTGTCCCTGCCCCTGCTGGCGGCGTTGTGCAGCCTGGCCAGCCTCGGCTGGCTGGGGCAGCCGTTGACCCTGTTCAGCCTGTTCGGCCTGCTGCTGGTGACAGCGATCAGCGTCGACTACGCGATCCTGATGCGCGAACAGGTCGGCGGCGCAGCCGTGAGCCTGCTGGGCACCCTACTGGCGGCGTTGACCACCTGGCTGTCGTTCGGCCTGCTGGCGGTATCGAGCACCCCGGCGGTGAGCAACTTCGGACTGTCGGTGAGCCTGGGCCTGATCTTCAGCTTCCTGCTCGCACCGTGGGCTGGTCGCCAGGTGCATCAGCCCACGGCCGTGGAGCGGGCAACATGATGGTCGTTCTGTTCTGGGCGATGGCACTGGTGTTGTTTGCCTTGGCGACCCGTGTCGGCCGGCATTTCGGCCTGATTCCCATCGTCAGCCAGTTGTTGCTGGCGACCCTCGGCTTGCCGCTGTTGATGTATTTCTGGATCGAGCCCCAATGGCAATTGAGCGGTGCGCAGCTGGTGTCGCCGGGCTGGCTGAAGAACCTCTACAGCCTGAGCTTTGCCCTGTTGCTGGGCTACATCCTCAGCGATGTGATCGACCTGCAACTGGATCGCCAAAGCCTGAAAATCGCCCTGCCCAGCTTTTGCATTCCGTTTGCCTGCGGCCTGGCCACGGCCGTCTGGTGGTTGCCGCCGCAACCGTGGATCAGCTCGCTGGCCGTCGGCCTGTTGTTCGCCATCACCGCGATTCCGGTGTTGTACCTGTACCTGCGGCACATCGATTACCCGCCCACCGCCACCCGGCGACTGGTGCAAACCGCGATCCTCATCGACCTCACCTGCTGGACCCTGTTCGGTATCGCCCAGGGCAGCCTGCACCTGAGCAGCCTGTTGCTGCCCCTGGCCGGCGCGTGCCTCCCGGTGCTGCTGCGGCTGCTGGGCCTGCGCCAGACGTGGCTCTACAGCCTGAGCTTTTTCGCCCTGCTGGTCGTCGCCGAACACTTCAAGCTCAATGCGCTGATTTTCGGCATCGGCTATGTATTGATCATGGCCGCGCTGAAAGCCCCACTGGTCCTGCCGTTGCCGGCCATGTGGATGAGCCGCTTGCAGACGTACATCGCCATCCCGCTGATCCTCACGTTCGGCATCGTGCAGATCAACGTGCACAGCGCGATGGACAGCCTCGGCTGGATGCAACTGGTCGCCCTGCTGCTGTTGCCGATGCTGAGCAAACTGCTGGGCAACTGGCTCGGCCTCGGCTGGGCCGGGGCCTCGTTCCAGGGTGCCAGCCGCTGGCGGGAAAGTGTGCTGCTGAACATCCGTGGCTTGAGCGAGATCGTTTTTCTCAACCTGCTGCTGCAACAGCAACTCATCAGCCCGCCGCTGTACTTTGCCCTGATGCTGATGGGCCTGATCGCTACACTGCTGCCAGCCCTGACCGGCATGCATCGTATCCCCCTGAAAGCCGCTGTCCCCGCAAGGAGCCCCCATGCCAACCATTGAGATGGAATGCCGCCAGGTCGTGATCATCGGCGCCGGTCCTTCCGGCGCCATCGCCGCGGCATTGCTCAAGCGCAAGGGACACGATGTGCTGGTGATCGAGCGGCAGCATTTTCCACGGTTTTCCATCGGTGAAAGCCTGTTGTCCCATTGCCTGGATTTCGTCGAAGAAGCGGGCATGCTCGACGCCGTCAACGCCGCCGGCTTCCAGCTGAAAACCGGTGCCGCGTTTGCCTGGGGCGAGCGCTACAGCGCCTTCGATTTCGGCGAAACGTTCAGCCACGGCAAATCGACGACGTTTCAGGTTCAGCGCGCCGATTTCGATAAGCTGCTGGCCGATCAGGCCGCGCTGCAAGGCGTGGAGATCCGCTATGGCGAAACCATCGTCAGCGTCGACATCGCCCCGGGAAAACCGCAGCTCGGCGTACGCCGCGAAGACGGTAGCGAGTACCGCGTGGAGGCAGATTTCCTGCTCGATGCCAGTGGATACGGCCGCGTGCTGCCGCGCTTGCTCGACCTCGAGGCGCCGTCGAACTTCCCGGTGCGTCAGGCCGTGTTCACTCACGTCGAAGACCGTATCGACCTCCCGGCCTTCGACCGCAGCAAGATCCTGGTGACCACTCATCCGACCCAGCGCGACGTGTGGTTCTGGACCATCCCGTTCAGCAACGGGCGCTGTTCGGTCGGCGTGGTCGCCGCAGAGGAGCGTTTCGCAGGCCGCAGCGACAATCTGGACGAGTGCCTGCGCGGCTTTATCGCCGAGACGCCAAGCCTGGCCCGCGTGTTGCAAAATGCGCAGTGGGACACCGCGGCCCGAACCATCGGCGGTTACTCGGCCAACGTCAAAACCCTGCACGGCCCGGGCTTCGCGCTGCTGGGCAATGCCGCGGAATTCCTCGACCCGGTGTTTTCCTCCGGCGTGACCATCGCCATGCGTTCGGCGAGCATGGCGGCCGGGGTATTGCACCGTCAGCTGCAAGGCGAAGCCGTCGACTGGCAAACCGAGTTCGCCGAACCGCTCAAGCGCGGCGTCGACACGTTCCGCTGCTATGTCGAAGGCTGGTACGCGGGGACATTCCAGGACGTGATTTTCCATGAGAGCAGTTCACCGGAAATCCGCGGAATGATCAGCTCCATTCTTGCCGGATATGCCTGGGACCGACGCAATCCGTTCGTCAGCGAAGCCAGGCGCCGGTTGAAGGCGATTTCGGAGTTCTGTGCAAGGGATGCGTCATGAACTACTTGAGCGACAACTACGTCGAAGAAACCCGTTTCGGTTTGTGGTTCCTGCGCAGCCAGATCTGGCAACACTATGTGCTGCGGTTGGCGATCAACGACTTGCACAACCTGTTCAGCGAAGCGCTGCCTGTCAACCCGGTGCTGCTGGATGCCGGTTGCGGCCAGGGCAAGTCATTCCCGCTGCTGCGCCAAGCCTTTGCGCCCGGTCGTCTGATTGGCGTCGATGCTGATCCACAAAGCCTGATCCAGAGCCGCGAAGAAGCGGCCCGCCAGGGCATGGAAGTGGAGTTGATCGGCGGCGACTGCGCCAGCCTGAACCTGCCGGAAGCCAGTATCGATCTGCTGTTCTGTCACCAGACCTTCCATCATCTGGTGGAACAGGAAGAGGCACTGGCCGAGTTCTACCGCGTACTCAAACCCGGCGGTTATCTGCTGTTCGCCGAATCCACTGAGGCTTACATTGATACTTGGGTGATCCGTTGGTTGTTTCGCCACCCCATGCACGTGCAGAAAAGCGCTGCGCAGTACCTGCAAATGATTCGCCAGCAGGGCTTCGAATTTACCGCGCAAAACGTGTCTTATCCGTATCTGTGGTGGAGTCGCGCCAAGGATTTCGGACTGCTCGAATACTTGGGTTTGTGCAAGCCAAAACCCTTTGGCCAACGGGAAGAAACCCTGGTCAATGTGGTGGCGCGCAAACCTTTTGAAGGAACTGTGTGATGTTCATTGCCAACCGCTTGAAACACCAAACCTGTGGGAGCGAGCTCGCTCCCACAGGGGTAACCGGTGTTATGCGATGTCTGTTGCTTGCCGTAGCCCTGCTTTTGAGCGCCTGCGCCGGCCGGGCGCCGCTGCCCGAGCACAATCCGGATCTGCCGTTGCCGCTGCAACTGCACATCCAGCTCTTGCAGCCCGACGACCGCCAGGACTGGGTGCTGGTGATCCAGCGTGAAGAGACGGGTATTCGCTGGTCGATGATGGACCTGTTGGGCATTCCCCAGGCCCGCCAGAAATTGATCGATAAAACCTGGGAGTCCGATGGTTTCCTGCCGCCCAATCCGCAAGCCCGGGAACTGTTCGCGGCGCTGCTATTTGCGCTGACGCCGCAAGAAGAACTGGCGGCCAACTATCCCGGTGCCTGGCAGTACGGCAGACAACGGTCCCTGCCCGAGCGCTGGGACATTCGCTACGCACAACCGCAGAATTTTGAATTGAAGCTACCGCACGGTCCGAGCTATCAGGTCACGCCCCTGAGCGGTGAAACGCCATGACGGCTTACCTCAATGCCCTCGGAGTGGTCTGCGCGTTGGGCCGCGACAAGCAGGAAGTTGCCCGCAACCTGTTTGCCGGCGACTGCGGCGGCATGCGCGAACAAACCGGGTGGGTGCCGCAACGCACGCTGCCGGTCGGTGCGGTCCTGGGCAAACTGGCAAGCATTCCGGCCGACATGTCGCGCCATCACAGTCGCAACAATCAGTTGTTGCTGGAGGCCACGCTGCAAATTCGCGCGGACATCGACAGCGCGATCCAGACCTACGGTCGCGACCGCATCGGTGTCGTCCTGGGCACCAGCACCTCGGGTATCGACGAGGCCAGCCAGGGCCTGGCGCAGTACCTGCGTGAAAAGCAGTTCCCTGCCGAGTACGACTATCAGCAACAGGAACTCGGGGCGCCGGCGAACTTCCTCGCCGAGTGGCTGCAATTGAGCGGGCCGACCTATGTCATTTCCACGGCCTGCACCTCCAGCGCGCGGGCCTTGATGAGCGCCCAGCGCCTGTTGGACCTGGGCATGTGCGACGCGGTGCTGTGTGGCGGTGTCGACACCTTGTGCAAGCTGACACTCAACGGTTTCTCGGCGCTCGAAGCGGTCTCGGAACAACGCTGCAATCCGTTTTCGGTGAACCGCAATGGCATCAACATTGGCGAAGCGGCAGTGTTGTTCCTGATGACCAGACGTGCAGCCGACAGCCAGGCGATTGCCTTGCTCGGCAGCGGCGCAAGTTCCGATGCCCATCACATCTCCGCCCCGGAGCCGAGCGGCCGTGGCGCCCTGCAAGCAATGCAAAAAGCCTTGGGCCGCGCCAACCTGCAACCGGAGCAGATCGCTTATTTGAACCTGCACGGCACCGCCACCCAGCACAACGACGCCATGGAAAGCCAGGCCGTGGCGACCCTGTTCCCGGCTGGCGTACCCTGTTCGTCGAGCAAACCCATGACCGGTCACACCCTCGGTGCCGCCGGGGCGCTGGAGGCGGCGTTCTGCTGGTTGAGCCTGAGCCCGGACAATCGCGAGCATGCCCTGCCGCCCCACGTCTGGGACGGACAGCCCGATCCCGAATTGCCGCCGCTGCAATGGGTGACCCCGACCACTCGCCTGACGTCCATTGCACCCCGCTACCTGATGAGCAATTCCTTTGCCTTCGGTGGCAACAACGTCAGCCTGATTATCGGAGACGCCCCATGATTGACTGGCCGATCGCCGAACTGCTGCCCCACGCGGGTGACATGATTCTTATCGATCAGATCCTGGCGTTCGATGAAGAGCAGATTCACACGCGCCTGACCGTCAAACCCGATGGCCTGTTCAATCTCCCCGACGGCAGCCTGCCGGCCTGGGTCGGCATCGAACTGATGGCCCAGAGCGTGGCCGCCTTCGCCGGTTGCCATGCGCGCCAGCGCGGTGATGAGGTGGAATTGGGCTTCCTGCTCGGCAGCCGAAAATTCGAATGCAACGTCGAAAGTTTTCCGGCCGGCACCGAGTTGACCATCCACGGTATTCGCTCCCTGGAAGACGATAACGGCATGGGCGTGTTCGAATGCCACATCAACGCCCCCGGCATTCACGTTACCGCCCGTCTGAATGTGTTCCGCCCACCCCAGGCCGCTCAATATCTCCATGAACCCGAAGGAGTCCAGTGATGACTGAATCCGTACTGGTCACCGGTTCCAGCCGTGGCATCGGCCGCGCCATCGCCTTGCGCCTGGCCCAGGCCGGGCACGACATCGTGTTGCATTGCCGCAGCGGCCTGGCCGACGCCGAAGCCGTCAAGGCCGAAGTCGAGGCCTTGGGCCGTCGTGCGCGCATCCTGCAGTTCGACGTGGCCGACCGCGCCCGCTGCAAGGAAATTCTCGAAGCCGACGTGGAAACCCATGGCGCCTATTACGGTGTGGTACTCAATGCCGGCCTGACCCGCGACGGTGCCTTTCCCGCCCTTAGCGAGGAGGATTGGGATGTGGTGATGCGCACCAATCTCGACGGTTTCTACAACGTGCTGCACCCGGTGATGATGCCGATGATCCGTCGTCGCGCCGCCGGGCGGATTGTCTGCATCACCTCGGTGTCGGGACTGATCGGCAACCGTGGCCAGGTCAACTACAGTGCCTCCAAGGCCGGCTTGATCGGCGCGGCCAAGGCATTGGCGATTGAGTTGGGCAAGCGCAAAATCACCGTTAACTGTGTCGCACCCGGCCTGATCGACACAGCCATGCTCGACGAAAACGTGCCGGTGGAAGAACTGATGAAAATGATCCCCGCACAACGCATGGGCACCCCTGAAGAGGTGGCCGGCGCTGTGAATTTCCTGATGTCGGCGGAAGCCTCGTACATCACCCGGCAGGTTCTGGCCGTCAACGGAGGCCTGTGCTGATGAAGCGCGTCGTCGTCACCGGCATGGCCGGTATCACCTCACTGGGCAGCGACTGGGACACCATCGCCGGTAATTTCGCGGCCAACCGCAGCGGCATCCGCCGGATGGACGAGTGGGATCGTTTTACCGAACTCAACACACGCCTGGCTGGCCCCATCGATGACTTCCAGGTGCCGAGCCACTGGACCCGCAAGCAACTGCGCAGCATGGGCCGGGTTTCGCGGCTTGCCGTGGGTGCGGCGGAGATGGCGCTGGCCGATGCCGGCCTGCTGGGCGACGAATCGATCAAGGACGGGCGCATGGGCGTCGCCTGCGGCTCCTCCACCGGCAGCACCGACGAGATCAAGGCGTTCGGCAACATGCTGCTCAACTCAGTGGCCGAAGGCCTGAACGCCAATTCCTACGTGCGGATGATGCCGCACACCACCGCGGCCAATATCAGCATCTTCTTCGGCCTCACCGGTCGCTTGATCCCGACGTCCAGCGCCTGCACCAGCGGCAGCCAGGGCATCGGCTATGCCTACGAGGCGATCAAGTTCGGGCGCCTGCCGCTGATGCTCGCCGGCGGTGCCGAAGAACTGTGCCCGACCGAAGCCATGGTCTTCGACGCGCTCTACGCCACCAGCCTGAAAAACGACACCCCACAACGCAGCCCGCGCCCTTACGACACTGCACGCGATGGCCTGGTGATTGGCGAAGGCGGCGGTATGCTGGTGCTCGAGGAACTGGAACACGCCTTGGCCCGTGGCGCTCGCATCCATGCCGAAGTCGTCGGTTTCGGCAGCAACGCCGACGGCCAGCACACCACCCGTCCCGAACAAATCACCATGCGCCGGGCCATGGAATTGGCCCTGGAGGACGCCGGGCTGGAACCTTCGGACATCGGCTACGTCAACGGCCACGGCACCGCCACCGAACAGGGCGACATCGCCGAAACCCTGGCCACCAGCAGCCTGTTCGGCGAACACATGCCGATCAGTTCGCAAAAGAGCTTCCTCGGCCACACCCTAGGCGCCTGCGGTGCGCTGGAGTCCTGGTTCAGCATCGAAATGATGAACCGCGACCTCTACGCCCACACCTTCAACCTCGACGAAGTCGACCCGCACTGCGGCAAGCTCGATTACCTGCGCGGCGAGTTTCGGCAGATGAGCAACCAGTACGTGATGAACAACAACTTTGCGTTTGGCGGAGTGAATACATCGCTGATTTTCAAACGCTGGCCGTAACCTGAAATATTCCCCCTGTAGGAGCGAGCCTGCTCGCGAAAAACGTCCGGGCAACGCGTTCATTCAGGCTGCCCGCATTATCGTTGACGTCCATCGCGAGCAGGCTCGCTCCTACAAGTGGTCTCGCCGCCCCGGACGGTCACGGTGGATCAAGGTTATCCAACACCCGATTCACCGCCAGCTCCCCCAACATGATCGACTGCTGAATCCCCAACAGAGTGTGGCCCTGCGATCCCTTCAGGTCTCTGGCGAAGTCACTGGCCATAGCATTGGCTGACGCCAGCGACACGCAGGCGTATTCCAGCAGGGTGTGGTTGTCGATATCGGGGGCGATGAGGAAGATCGTGCCGGGTTGGCGTGGCGCGTCCGGGTCGGTGTCCGGTGACTTTGGCATATTGGTCATGATTCAGCGTCCTGAAAGTGGCGGCCACACCGAATCACGACGGATCAAAAGGGTGGCAGCTGTACGCAGGTTAGCAGACCGGGCCACGACGAAGCCGGCGCGCCCGAAGGCGCCCTGCGCACAGCCACCGTCAAGGGCAGGTATGGGCATACCTGCCTATCAGGAGCGCAAATGCGCTTCATCATGGACACGGGCTGCTAAACCCGATCACTGACCATCAGTGACGCGAATCAAGTTAGCGATGGCCCTCGAAGCGCACAAGCCGGCGGATTCTGGAGTAGTTGTAGGCCGCGCCGCAAGGCGCTGTAGCCTGTCCGGGATAGTTCAGAAATGTCCCACAAGCAGCAGCGAAAACTCTGACCTGTAGGAGCGAGCCTGCTCGCGATGGTCGATAACGATGACGCGGGGTTCCTGGGTACACGCTGCGTCCGTTGGTCTATCGCGAGCAAGCTCGCTCCTACAGGGACGGCGCAGCAGTCACGCCTCTAACGGCTCAACCTTCCTAGTCAACAACTCCACAAACGCCCTCGCCATCGGCGACTTCTGATCCTTGCGCTGCACCAGCCACACCGCCGACACCGCCGCCGGATCCAGCAGCGGTCGATAGACCACGCCATCAATGCGCATCCGCTGATAAGACGCCGGCAGCACCGACACACCCAACCCCGCTGCCACCAGCCCGATAATGGTCATCGCCTCGCCGGCCTCCTGGGCGAAGTGCGGGCTGAAGCCGGAGTCCCGGGCCAGGCTGAGCAGCTGCGCATACAGGCCACTGCCGTAGCTGCGCGGAAAAAACACAAAGGGCTCAAGCGCCAGGGCTGACAGGAACAAGCCCTCCTCACTGCCCTCCACCAACGGGTGCTTGGAACTGAGCACCGCGACCAGCGGCTCGCGCATCAGCTCGACTACGCTGAGGCAGTCCGGCAGCCCGAGTGGGCGCATGATCCCGACTTCAATCGACTCGTCCACCAGCGCATCGGCCACCTGGGTGCTGCTCATTTCCCGCAGGTTCAGATGCACCGCCGGGAAGCGCTGGCGGAAAGAGAAGATCGCTTGAGGAATGGTCGAGTTGAACGGCGCCGACGAGGTGAAGCCGATTTTCAGCTCACCCAACTCGCCCAGTTGCGCCCGTCGCGCGACATCTGCCGCTTTGTCGACCTGCGCCAGCACCAGCCGTGCCTCTTGAAGGAACAGCCGACCGGCCTCGCTCAGCTCGACCCGACGATTGGTACGCTCGAACAACCGGGCGCCGACTTCCTGTTCCAGCGCCTGAATTTGCTGGCTCAGCGGTGGCTGGGAGATACCCAGCACTTGTGCGGCGCGGCCGAAATGCAGTTCTTCGGCGACGGCGATGAAGTAGCGCAGATGACGCAATTCCATGGAAACCCCATTAGGTCGTAAAAGCTATCAAACAGGTCGAACAATATATTGGATTGAATCATTAGCCAGCTATATGCTTTTTTCACTGCCTGACCGGCTGCGCCCTCCGAGGTCCAACGTGAAAACTGCTGTCGCCCCACTCGCCCATGAAGTTTCACCTTCAGTGCCGGACGCTATCGCCGCTGAGCTGGCGGAGATCTACATCGAAAAAGGCACCCCGGCCTTCATGCGCACGGTGCTGGCGTTGTTCTGCGGCGGTTTTGCGACTTTCGCCCTGCTCTACTGCGTGCAGCCGATGATGCCGCTGCTGTCCGACGAGTATTCCATCAACGCGGCGCAAAGCAGCCTGATCCTGTCTATCGCCACCGGCATGCTTGCCATCGGCCTGCTGATCACTGGCCCGATTTCCGACCGTATCGGACGTAAACCGGTGATGGTGGCAGCACTGTTCGCCGCTGCGCTGTGCACCATGGCCAGTGCGATGATGCCGAGCTGGCACGGTGTGCTGCTGATGCGTGCGCTGATCGGATTGTCGTTGAGCGGTCTGGCGGCGGTCGCCATGACCTACCTGAGCGAAGAGATCCACCCACAGCACATCGGCCTTGCCATGGGTTTGTACATCGGTGGCAACGCGATTGGCGGGATGAGCGGACGCTTGATCACCGGCGTATTGATCGACTTCGTCAGCTGGCACACGGCGATGCTGGTGATCGGTGGCCTGGCGCTGATTGCCGCGGCGGTGTTCTGGAAAATCCTCCCCGAATCGCGCAACTTCCGCGCCCGCTCGCTGCACCCGCGCAGCCTGCTCGACGGTTTCACCATGCACTTTCGCGACGCTGGCCTGCCGCTACTGTTTCTAGAAGCCTTTGTGCTGATGGGCGCGTTCGTCACGCTGTTCAACTACATCGGCTACCGCCTGCTGGCCGCGCCGTACCACATGGAACAGGCCTTCGTCGGGTTGCTGTCGGTGGTGTACCTGTCGGGCATCTACAGCTCGGCGAAAATCGGCTCACTGGCCGACAAACTCGGCCGCCGCAAAGTGCTCTGGAGCACCATCGCGCTGATGATCGGTGGTCTCGCCCTGACGATGTTTACGCCATTGCCGCTGGTGATCATCGGCATGCTGATCTTTACCTTCGGCTTCTTCGGCGCCCACTCGGTGGCCAGCAGCTGGATCGGCCGCCGCGCCACCAGGGCCAAGGGGCAAGCATCGTCCTTGTACCTGTTCAGCTACTACGCCGGGGGAAGCATCGCCGGTACGGTGGGTGGCGTGTTCTGGCACCTGGGCGGCTGGAACGGGATCGGGTTGTTCATCGGCACGCTGCTGGTGATTGCGCTGCTGATCGCGTTGAAGCTGGCGAAGTTACCGCCGCTGCCGGGTACAGTGCAGGTTTAGCCACAACTGCACCCTAGCGGTAATCGCGAGCCAAGGTACACTGACGGCATTCGTCAGTCTTGGTAAAGGGAAGCCAGAATGCGCCTGGATCGTCTCCACATTCAGAATTTTCGTTGCTACGAAGATGCCACTTTCGACTTTCAGCCGGGTTTCAATCTGGTGGTGGGGGTTAATGGGAGCGGGAAGACTTCATTGTTGCAAGCGGTTGCAGCCAGTTTCGAAGACTTCATGGCCACAATGGCCGTTTACAGTGGCTCGCTGAACGAAAACGATGCTCGATTTGTTATCGATAACTACAGTGGCCGAATTCGATTCGAACGCCAATATCCAATAGTGATCGAGGCAAACGGTGATGTCTTTGGCGACAGATCCTGGTTAAAAATTAAACTACGTGTAGACGAAGCAGCCTTTCCAGACTCGGCTCTTGTAAATGCAGTGACGGAAAGCGCAGCTGGGTTGAGTCAAAGCAAAAACATTGATTTACCTTTGCTGGCGTTTTACCGAAGCAATCGTAGATGGTCGACAACGAATGTTTCTGCTGAATTCTCGGCTACCCAGAAATTATCGAGACTCGATGGATATAAAAATTGGCATGATTCTGCTTCGGATATTCAAGACTTTGAAAGCTGGATAATCGGTAAAACACTAGAGCAATTGCAGTCGGTGCATCGCTCCTCCAGCATCATGTCGATCTTTGATGATGAGTTGAGCTGGATTAATGATGCACTGAAATGCGCGCTACCCGACTCGACTGGAATCTATTACGACCTGCCGTTACGAAGCATTTTAGTGAACATCGAAGGCAAGAACCCTACCCCGTTCAGTGATCTGAGTGACGGTCAGCGCGGTTTAATTGCTCTGATTTCAGACATCGCCCGCCGCATGTGTATCCTCAACCCTCACATGGGCAAGGACGTCCTGAAAAACACTTCAGGCGTAGTCATCATCGATGAATTGGACATCCATCTTCACCCAGCCTGGCAACGCAACATCGTGCCTGCGCTGAAACAAGCTTTCCCGAAAGTCCAATTCATCGCCGCCAGCCATTCCCCTCAAATCATCGGCAGTCTCCAACCCGAAGAAGTCATCATTCTGCACAACGGCAATCCGTCCCACCCACGGGTCACCTACGGCCTGGACTCCAGCAGCGTGCTGGAAGAAGTGATGGGGGTAACCCAACGCGAACCCGAAATTGAAAAATTGCTCTCGGAGCTGTTTTCAACACTGGAAGACAACGACCTGAAGAAAGCCAAGGCGCAGCTCAAGGCACTGAAGTTAAGAGCCCCTGATCTTCCGGAGTTCGCTGGAGCAGAGGCGCTGATCAGGCGCAAGGAGATCCTCGGTAAATGAAACGAGTGCTCAAAGGAATTGAACCCGCTTCATTTACAAGATGGAAAAGCTCGGCAAACGAAGAGTGGAGCCCCACTTATCCAACACTGCAAAACCCGCAAAAGCGTGATTTACACGACAGTTTGTTGCAAGAACAAGGCTTCTTCTGTTGCTACTGCGGTAGAGAGATAGATGCTGCCAGCAGCCATATCGAACACTTCAGGCCTCAAGAGCACTATGAAGAGTTGGCATTGGAGTACCACAATCTCCACGCCTCCTGTCTGCGAGAGACAACACCTGGCAATCCATTGCACTGTGGTCACCGCAAAGGCAACTGGTTTGACGAAGCGCAGCATATCTCACCGATGGATGAGCATTGCGAGCACCGTTTCCGTTATCTACAGACCGGCGAAATTCAAGCAACCGAGTGGGACGATCTGCCGGCAACGAAAATGATTGAAGTGCTGGCACTCGATATTGCCTACCTCAACAATCGCAGACAGAGCACAATCCGTAGCGTATTCGATGACGATTTCATCACACAGGCCAGTGAGGAGGACCTGGCCCGCCTCGTTGCTGCAATTCGCTCTAACAGTATCCTTGAGCAAAAAGCTTTCGATCACGTGATCGCCCGCTATGCCGAACAGCTCATTGGACTCTGAAAATCTGCACAATGAGAAACGCCCAGCATAAGCCGGGTGTTTTTCATTGATCGGCAGTGCAACTACCTGAGCACCAGCCGCGCTTCCAAGGCATCGTCGCGTTTTTCCAGGGTCAGGGTTTGTAGCGCGACGCCATCGCGCTCGATCCCATCGAGCCACTGCATCAAGGGTTGCGCGTTGCCATTGAGGGTCACGCGCAGCAGATCGCTTTCACTCTCCATCTGACGGATTTCCAGCCCCGCCGCCGTGGCGCTTTCGCTGATACGCAGTGACAGCGGTTGATCAGTGTCGACGGGGACATGGCTGCGCGGTAACGCCCGTTGCAGTTGCGCGGCCAGCACCGTCTGCTGTTGATGCTGTCGCTCGACTGTTTCCAGCCGCTGCCGGGTCGGTTGCCAGATCAGGCTGAAAGCCACAACCGCCAACAAAAAAGCCCCCGATACCTGCAACAGACGCTGTTCGCGCACGGAAATGCGCCGCCATGCCTGCTTCATGCCTCGTCCTCCACGGTGAGGGTGGCTTGCACCCGGTCAGCGGCTTTATTCGCGCTGTCGAGCCGGACGGGCGTGCCTTGTTGTCGCCCGCGTTCCCGCAACTGCTCCAGCTCGGTAAAGCCGCTGGCGGTCAGCTGGATTTTCCAGCCTTCGCCTGCTCGAAACTCGATGCGCTGGACCTCGACCGGGCTGGCGCCAATCACCTGCTCAATCAACCGGACCAGCCCGGCAATGCGGGTGTTTTGCGATTCTACAGGCTGGCTTTGCAGGGCCTTGAGTTGCGCGGCCATGTCGACGATACGGCTCTGTTCAGGGTAGAGCGCCTTGAATCGCCGTTCATTCTGGATTGCGAGGCGGTTGGCTTCGCTGTCGAGGAAGCGGATCCTCGTTTCGCTGGCACCCCAGGTCAACAGCGCCAGCATCAACAGCGCCCACCCGCCGGCACGCCAGGGCAGACGCTTGCCCTGTGGGGCGAATGCGCCTTGCAGCAGGTTGATAGCCCGGGTCGGGCGCTGAGTCAGGCATTGGTCGATGACGGCGGGGGACTCACGTTCATCCAGCCATTGCATGTCGTTGGGCAATGACGGAGTGAGCAGCGTCAGGTCGTCTTGCGACATCGCCAGGCGCGCCGACAGGCCTGCACCCAACAACCAGCGCCCGAACCACCATGCGCCGCACGGCTGATCGCCGGACAACACATCGGCATCGACGAACACCCCGCGCACCTCAATACCTGCTTCGCGCAGCAAGTCGAGCACAGCGGCCAACCGTTCGCGGCCAATGACCATGACCGGGTAGCAGCCGTCACGATCACGAGCGCCAACGCTTAGATGCACAACTTCCAGCGCTTCACTCAGTTGATCTTCCACGGCGTAGGCCATGGCTTGGGCTTCGGGTCTGCGTCGCGAAGGCCATGGCTCGCTGCGAACCCAACTGCACAGTTCCATGGGCAGCAGCACATCAACCACCTGCCCCTGCAATGCCGAGGCCGCCTGATTCAGTGGCATCGGCTGCCGTTGACAGGTTGGCGACCACAGGACGCAGGGCCAGAGGCTGGATGGCGCGTCCTGCCCCTCGGCGGTCAGGTAAAGCCAAGTGTTCATCGCGGTCTCTCGTGGCTACTCATGGGAAGAAAACGTCGTTGCAGCACCGTCAGTTGTCGAGCCTTGGGGTCGTGCCCGACATCCGTGGCCAGGTGCAGTTCGCGCCCGTCCCGGGTCACCTGCACCCTTATCCGATACCAGCGGCTTTGGGTACCAAGCCCGTGATTGCTCAGGCCCTGCCCGGAGAGCAACGGGTCCTGGGTAAACGTCTGGACGCTCGCCCAGGGCGTGGTTGCCGCCTGACGCGCCAGCGCATCGGCGGTCGCGGCGTCCACTTCGCCGAGTGTTCTCAACAGCAGCGCCGGTGCGGTGTTGATGTTCAAGGCGGTGTCGGTGGGCAGCAGTGCCACCCAGGGTTCCAGCCGCTGCAGCAGGCGAGCGTCAATGCCAGGCAGCAAGCGCAGTTGGCTCAGTTCCCCCAGCGGTCCCACCTGGCTCAGTTTCAGAGGAGGCAGTTCGAGCAGTTCGAGCAGGCGCGCCCAACGGTTGAGGGTGACCTGATCCACCTGTCCCTGCCGTAACAACGCATTGAGATTGAAGCGCCCGGCGAGGTCATCGATATCGATTCGGATCTGCGCATCTTCAACGTCGAAACCTGGCGCCATGGCCGTCCAGCCTTGAAACCGCTCGACGGGTTTTTCCGCGTCCTGTAACGCGTCGCGCAACAGCAACAACGCCCAGGTTTCCCCGTCCGATGCGAGCTGCCGCAGCTGCATCTGCAGCAACTGTTGCCCACTGCTTTGCAGCGAAAGGTGATGGCTGCGCAACAAGCCGCCGGTGATCAGCAGCGCCAGGCTCATGACCAGCAATACACTGATCAACGCAATGCCGCGTTGGCGCCCGTTCATGGCAATGCACCCGGCATCGGCAACACCCGACGAATCGATTTGAAGCGCCCGACCGAGACTTGCACCTCCAGCGCCATGAGCGCGTTCGTATCCTGCCCGGCCGACCAATGAGCGACCCAGCCGGACTGGCTTTCGAACAGACGCCAGCGCAACTCACGAACACCTTCGAGCAGTCTTTGCCGTTGCACGAACTCCGTACCTTCGCCCTGGCTTTCGCGCCACAGCACGTTGCCTTCGAGTCGATAGGTCAGTATCTGGCGCTCACTGCGCGGTTGGTCCAGAGGATTGCGCCAGTGACTGCGCTGGAACTGAAAAAGCGGCGGTGCGAGCACCATCGGCTGAGCAGTGACGTGCAGCAGATCCCGCTCTATCACCGCCATCGCTCGTTGCAGGTTCCTCAGCTCTCGCTCGTGGGCCGCCGTGCCCTGTTGCACTCGCAGCACGCTATCGAACAAGCCCCAACTGGCCAGCCCCAGCACGGCGAAGATGGCCATGGCGATGACCAGCTCCAGCAAGGTGAACCCACGCTGCCTACTCATGGCTCGCGGGTATCCAGCCGCTGGCACGATACAACGCGTGCACACTGTTCGCCGGGCTGACCTGAATGTCGACCTGGAGTAAACGCAGATCGCGGGTGACGCTGATGTGCTGTTGCAGCACCCAGTCGCGCTGATCCATGGACACGACCTGTTGTTGCTGGCCGGCCGTCAGGCCGGATTGCAGGCGTAGCTCGTTCAACCGGTTATCCGCCAGCCACGCCGCGAACAGCCGTGTCTCGACGGCGTTGCGCTGCTTCACCGCATATTGACTGGCCGACAGCACGGCTGCCGCCAGTGTCGCGAAGACCGCCAGGGCCACCATGATTTCCAGCAGCGTGAAGCCGCCCATGGACGACAAGGATGACCGGCTAGCCATCGATCGCCACCTCGCCGATGCCATCGCCGGACAGACTCAACCAGGTCCTGTTGCCGGACTCGAATGTCAGCGTGAAGGCACTGGTTTCATCGTTGCTGAGCAACAGCAACTGCGGCGGTCCTTCTTCAGCGTCCAGCCCTACCGCATAGCCGTCCTGCTGCAAACGTACTCGCACGCTCAGGGGCCAGTCAGTCAGTTCCTTCACCGGCTCCCACCCACGAACACCCAGATGCATCAGCCGGTAGCCATCGGCACTCAGCCGCAGGCCATATTCCTGGCCTTCGAACACCGCACGCTCACGCAACTGATGAATCACCTGAACCATCGCCTCGGCTTCCTGCCTGACCGCGCGTGCGGGACTGCCCCCACCGACAAAGCTCACCATGCCCAGCAAGACGCCAACCACGACAATCACGATCATCAGCTCCAATAACGTAAACCCCCGACAGCGGTAACCCACGGATCAATGGCCCCAATTGCCGATTTCGGCTGCAAACCCTTCGCCGCCCGCTACGCCATCGGCGCCCAGGGAATACAGGTCGTAAGTGCCGTCTACCGACCGCACACCCGGGTTGAGGTACTGATAAGGCGTGTTCCACGGGTCGACCGGCATGCTCTTGAGGTAGCCCTGAGGGTTCCAGCCACGCGCCACGGGCAGTCCGGAGGGACGCTTGACCAGCGCTTCCAGGCCTTGCTGGGTCGATGGGTAATGGGCGTTGTCGAGGCGATACATTTCCAGGGCTGTGCCGATGGCCTGAATATCGATTCTGGCGGCAGTGACCTTGGCCTGATCGGGGCGACTCATGAACTGTGGCACCACGATAGCCCCCAGCACGCCGATGATGACTACCACCACCATGATTTCGATCAGGGTAAAACCGCGTTGCGCGCGGGAAAGGTTTTTGCGGACAGGTTGCATGGATCAATTCACCAATTGGTTGAGGCTGAGAATCGGGAGCAGGATGGCCATGACGATCAGCAGCACGACGCCGCCCATCAACACCAACATGGCCGGCTCGAAGAGGCCCACCACCAGCGCAATGCGCGCGGCGAGGCTGTTTTCCTGTTGTTCGGCGGCCCTGGCCAACATGCGGTCAAGTTCGCCGGCACGTTCGCCGCTGGCGATCATGTGCAGCATCATCGGCGGGATGTCACCGCTCAGCTCCAGGCCACGGGTGAGCGTTGCGCCTTCGCGGACCGAGCGGGCGACATCGACCATCCGCGAGCGGATGGTCAGGTTGCCGATGACCGCTGCGGCAATTTCCAGGGCATCCACCAAGGGCACGGCACTTTTGCCGAGGATTGCCAGGGTGCTGGCAAATCGTGCGGCTTCCATGGCACGCAGCACTTCACCGAGGACTGGCGCATTGAGCACCCAACGATGCCAGCGCAGGCGCCACTGCGGCTGCTGCCAGCTCCAGCGCCACAGGCCGAACAGCGTCGCCAGCACGCTCATCAACAACAGGAAATGGTTGCGCAGACCGTTGCTCACGCCGATCAGTGCCTGGGTCAACCAAGGCAACGTCTGGCCGCTGTCGACGAAGATCTTCACCACATCCGGTACCACATAACCAAGCAGAAAACCGACGATTGCCAAGCTGGCCAACATCAGGATCAACGGGTACACCAGGGCCATCTGGATCTTTTGCCGCGAGGCCTGGCGGGCCTGGGTGTAGACCGCCAGTTGCTCCAGCACATGGCCCAGATGCCCCGAGCGTTCCCCGGCGGCCACGGTGGCGCGGAACAACTCGGGGAAGGCCCTGGGAAACTGTCCCAGTGCCGAGGCCAGTGCGTGGCCTTCCATCACCCGGCTCCTGACCGCCCAGAGCAAGCTCGCGACCTTGCGCTTCGAGCTCTGCTTCGCCACCGCATCGAGTGCTTCCTCCAGGGGCAGTCCGGCCTGAACCAGCGTTGACAGCTGCAACGTCAACAACGCCAGATCAGCAGCACTCAGGCGTCCACCTCGCGACTGCTGACCCGCACCGCCGCCCCTGACCTCGGTCAAGACACGCGGCCACAAACCACGTTCACGCAACAACTGTCGCCCATGGCGGGGCCCATCGGCCTCCAGCCGTCCCTTGCAGGATCGTCCCTGGGCATCGCGGGCGCGGTAGTCGAAGGTCGGCACCGGTCAGTTCTCCTGGGTCACACGCAGCAACTCATCGAGGCTGGTCAATCCTTCCAGCACCCGCTGGCGCCCGTCCTGGAACAGGCTGCGCGAGACCTTGCGCGTTTCGTCGACGAGGATTTGCTCGCTGGCGCCCTGATGGATCAGCGCCGAGACGGCGGGTGTCACGCTGATCAGTTCATAAATCCCGATGCGTCCGCGATAACCGTGCTGGCACTGTTCACAGCCCGAGGCCTTGAACAGGGTGTGCGGCGTGCTCGTGTCGAGCCCAAGACGCTGGCAGGCCGCCGCATCGGCGAGGTACGAAACCTTGCAATGGGGGCACAAGGTCCGCAACAGACGCTGGGCCAGAACGCCCACCAGCGAGGACGCCAGCAGATAGCCATCGACGCCCATGTCTACCAGTCGCGTGACCGCGCCGGCCGCGCTGTTGGTGTGCAAGGTCGAGAGCACCAGATGCCCGGTCAAGGACGCCTGGACAGCGATTTCGGCGGTTTCGCGGTCACGGATTTCGCCAACCATCACCACGTCCGGGTCCTGGCGCAAAATCGCCCGCAGGCCCCGGGCGAAGGTCATGTCGACCTTCGGATTGACCGGCATCTGGCCGACACCCGGCAGGTGGTATTCGATCGGGTCTTCGACCGTGAGGATGTTGCGGGTCTGGTCGTTCAGGCTGCTCAGGGCGGCGTACAGGCTGGTGGTCTTGCCGGAACCTGTCGGCCCGGTCACCAGCACAATACCGTGGGGCTTGCCCAACAGATGGCGCAGGGCCGCGAGGATATCGTCCGGCATGCCCAGCCGGTGCAGGTCCAGGCGCCCGGCCTGCTTGTCGAGCAAACGCAGCACCACCCGTTCGCCGTGGGCCGAAGGCAGCGTCGAGACCCGCACATCGACTTCATGCCCGGCCAGGCGCAAGGCCATTCGCCCATCCTGGGGTAAGCGTTTTTCCGCGATGTCCAGGCGCGCCATGACCTTGATCCGCGACACCAGCAGTGTCGCCAGCTCGCGCTTGGGCCTGAGCATTTCACGCAGTTGGCCATCCACCCGCATCCGCACCGACAGGTACTGCTCGAAGGTTTCCAGGTGCACATCCGAGGCGTGCTCTCGCACCGCTTCACCGAGCAACGCGTTGATCAGGCGAATGATCGGCGCGTCGCCTTGTTGCTCCAACAGGTCGGCGGTTTGCGGGACCTGATCGACCAGGCTGAGCAAGTCCAGTTCTTCGTCCAGCCCTTGGGCAACTTGCTCCACCGCACTGCGCCCCTCGCGATAGGCCGCCGCCAGGCGCGAGGCGTACTCATCGGCCCCGACGATTTGAAACGGCAACGCCCGTCCGCACACCCGGCGCGCTTCCGCCAATGCGGTGAGCGGCGCATCACTACGCAGGGCAAGGCGCAGGTCGTCGCCGTCATGCTCCAGCAACACACCAAAACGCCGGGCGAAGCCGAAGGGCAATTGCTCGCAGAGTTCGCTCATGGATTCACTGCGCCTTGCCGCGCAAATCGAACATTGGGGCGTCGGTGGCCGGTTCGAACAACCCGCGCGCCTCGGATGGCAGCAACAACGAGTTGTTGTCCCCCGCCCCTGATTTGCTCAAGTCACGCAGCGCGTTGTAACGCTGCTGGCTGACCTGGGACAGGTCTTCCTTGCTGCGCACGATGGTCGGGCGCAAGAACACCATCAGGTTGCTTTTGGTCTGGGTGTCGCGGCTCCAGCGGAAGATCGCGCCGAGGTAGGGAATGTCCCGCAACAGCGGCACGCCGCTTTTCTGGGTACGCACGCTGTCCCTGATCAGACCGCCGATCACGATGATTTCGCCATCGTCGGCGAGGATGGTGCTCTTGAGCGCTCGCTTGTTGGTGATCAGGTCCGAGGAATCAATGCCCGACACCGAAGGCGCGATGTCCGACACCTCCTGCTCGACCTCCAGGCGTAACGTCGAGCCTTCGTTGATGTAAGGCTTGATCTTCAGACTGATGCCGACGTCCTTGCGCTCGACGGTGGTGAACGGATTCTCCGCGCCGTTGCTGTTGGTGGCATAGGAGCCGGTCTTGAACGGCACGTTCTGGCCGACGATGATTTCGGCTTCCTGATTGTCCAGGGTCAACAGGCTTGGCGTGGACAGCAGGTTGCTGTGAGTGTTGCTGGCCAGGGCCGAAACCAGCGCACCGAAGCGGTCGCCGCCCAGTTGCAGGATCGCCCCTTCCGGCGCCGATCTTTTCTCGTCGAACTTCAGCCCGCCGATGATCGGAATGTCGGTGCCGGGAAAGTTGATGAAGCCCTTGGCGTCACCCGTGTTGAGGTTCCACTGCACGCCGACGGCCTCGGCGATGTCGCCGGAGATTTCGACGATGGCGGCATGGATCAACACCTGGGCCCGTGGCTGGTCCAGCTGACGCACGATGTTTTCGATGGTCCGCACCTGCGCGGGTTCGGCGATCAGCACCAGCGCGTTCTGGCTTTCGTCGGCCTTGATCATGAAGCTTGCACCGCCGGACGTGTCCTTGGCGCTGCCGACGGCGGAAGTCTGCTTTCTGCCCTGCCCCATCGACTCCAGAATCTCGGCCAACTGCTTGGCATCGCTGTGACGCAGACGAATCACCCGGGCATTGTCGAGGGTCGTGGTGGCCGGCGTATCGAGACCTCGGGCCAGCTCGATCAAGCGCTGGCGGACGACCGACGGGCCAATGAAAATCAGGCGATTGGTCCTGGTATCAGCCAGCACCTGTATGGCGGACTCGGCATTGCGCTTGCCCATGGTGGCCTCGATTACCGGCGCGACATCGCCCGCCTGGGCATGCTTGAGCTGAACCACCGCGTGCAGGTTGTTCTGACCGGAATCCAGCTCACGGATCACCCGGGCGATGCGCTTAACATTGGCAGCCGTATCGGTCAGCACCAACGCGTTGGCCGACACCGAGGGGCCAACATAACCATTGGCAGAGACCAATGGCCGCACCAACCCGGCAATATCGGTGGCGCTACCGGTGTTCAAGCCGATGACTTCGGTCACGAACTGCGACGCCGTGGTGGTTTTTACCGTGCCCTGACCGGCCCGGGTCCTGGCCTCGGCAACCGGGGTGATGAGAATCCGGTCGCCCTCATCGATCACTGTGAAGTTATGGGCATCGAGCACCGAATAGAACAGCCGGCGCACCCCTTCACGATCAAGGGCCTGCCGGGACATGACGGTGATTCGACCGGAGACTTTGGGGTCCAGCACCACGGTGGTCCCGAGAATGTTGGAGATCTCTTCGACGATGTCGCGCAACTCTGCGTTGTTCATCGCCAGTTGCCATTTTTCTTCCTCGGCCTGAAGTGTGCCGTGGGAAAGCGTTAGCGCCATGGCGACGAAAAAAAGCACCGGCCGCAGTGCTTGTGCACCGAGAAAGCTATTCATGAAGTTGATCACTCTGTCGGCCCGGCAAGCGGGCTAAAAAAACGCGGAGAAACGTTCGGCACTTGCGGCTTGCCGTGGGGGGCGAGCCGTTGCAGGAAACCCGTGACGGGAGGCTGGAGCGTCAACAATTCCTCTCGGCCCTTGCTCCACAACACCGCGTGATCGGGCTCAACGCGGCGCAAGATACTGCCACCGGGCAAGCGCTCGCCGACCTGGTAGATGCGCGCGCCTTGCGAGTCTGCCAACAACACCCGGGACAAGCCGTGAGTGACGACGAAGCTTGCCTCCAAGGTCAGTGGTTCCGCGCTCGGCAGCAATTCGGCACCCGTCGTCAGACCGAGCACCGTTGCAACCGCCGTTGCGTCGAGCGCTTGACGGGGTGCGGGAGCGGTTCGCGAGGTTTCGACCGGTGCTGGCAGCACCAACTGTTCGCGATAGCGCCACTCCTGCCAGCCCAGGAACGCCCCATAGGCCAGCGGCACAACCAGCAGGCTCACCTTGCTCAAAGGCAATGCAAGTCCGGCCAAGCGTTCGCGCGAAAACATCACCATGGCCTCACTCAAGTCGCCCGGACCCAGGCTTGCCACACAGGCGCAAAGACATCCGTTGCAGCACCCGGTGGTTGCAGGCCTCATGCACGATGACGGCGCCGATGTGCGCGACCAGCAGCAGCGACAGCACCACACATACCCAGGTGTGAACCGTGACGAACAGAGCGATCAGTTGTGGATCGCTTAACGGCTGACCGATCTCGATCACCCCGAATACATCGATCGGGCGATCCATCATCAACACGCCGGTCACCAGAACGGCACCGACGAAGAGGTAAATCAATGCGTGGGCAAACAATGCGAGCACTTCGACAAGCGACAACGACTTCATGCCCGAAAAACGGGTATGAGTGAAAAACAGAAACAGGCGCCACAGGTAAAACGGTATGAACACTGTCGTCAGCGAAACATTGAAGAACGCAACCGACTCTTTGATATGCGCTGACACCTCGAAACCGGCCACAAGAAAACCAGACAGCAAGGTCCACAGGATCACCGCGGCAGACAACCAATGCAGCAGCACGCGCTGTCTGGAATAACCCGAAACAGTCATTTTCAACTCGATCAAAGTCAGAAGAATAAAGCTTCAGGCGATCAGCTACCGACCGCCTGAAGTGCTACAAGAGGGACTTACAACTTGTTCCACGCCATGTGCCAGTGAGCACCTACACCTGGTTCAAAACCGTTGGCACTGGGGCTGTACTGCTTGCAGTAACCCGACTCGGGGAATGGCTTGCACTCAAAGACTTCGTTGGTCTTCGGTTGCAGAACTTTGGTACCGGCGGTGTAGTCGCTGAGGCCTTCAGGGAACACGAAATCGTATTCGACGCCGGCGCCTTCACCAGTCAGTTGGGTGGTCTGGGTGTCCTGACGGGTGGTGCGGCCATCCAGGGTGGTGCCGACCAGGGTCAGGGTGTGCGCACCCGGGTTGCTGCGTACATCCATGGACAGCCAGGTGGAGCCGCTGGCCACTTGTGCCGACGTGGTGCCTACCGGCTTGTTGTTCTGGTCGAGCAAGGTCGCTTCGACGTTCATCGGACGGTTCGAGGTCATGCTGAACTCGACCTTGGCCCGGCCTTTATCCAGGACGTATTCGGCTTGCTGCGAGGCCACCGACATGCGCGCAGCGGCGTCGTCTTTCATGTCCAGTTGCACTTCGTAGCGGACTACCCCGCTTTCTTTTTGTGCGTAAAGGCTGTTGGCGCCTTTGACAGGCTCGACATTGCCGCTCTCGTCACGGATACCGGCGCGAACGAGGGTGTGGGTCTGGTTGATTTTTTCTGCCAGCTTGAACGACCAGTTTTGCGGCGCCCCTTCTTCAGCGTTGTCGATGCTGATTTCGACGCTGTAGTCCGGGCTCTCGCCATTGGCGGAGAACGCGCGGGCCTTGACCTTGTCACCCACCAGCAACGCGGCTGATGGTGCAATGCTGCCCACCGAGGACCAGCCGCCCGGCAGATCCGGTTCAGCCAGAATGTTCACGTCTGCCGCGTTGTAAAACGCTGCATCGGTGTCACCGACGGTCCAGATGGCCAGGACGACGTGATGGCCGGACTTGTCTGCCGGTAGGGTGCAGTTGTGCTTGTCACTGGACTCGGGACGCTGATTGCCGCCATCGATGGTGCAGAACGGCGTGCTTTCAAAGGTGGCGCGCTTGAGCGACTCATTCGGGTTCCAGCCGTTACGGGTAATGAAATACTCGTGCTTGGAGGCTGGGTGAACCGCGGTGTAACGCCATTGGAAATCGATGTTGCGGTCCTTGATTTCCGTCAGGTGCCAACGGGTGGCGGACTGCGCATCCATGGCAGAGAACAGCGAGTGACCACCACTGGCGATCTTGCCATCGACCGGTCCCTGCAAGGGAGCACCGCCGACGCCGGCCGGAAAGCCTTTGAAGGTTTCACCAACACTCTGCGGCTCGTACTGGGCGCCACCGCAGTTGGTGTTCAAGCCTTTCTGGCAAGCCAGCGCGCGCGAAGGCGGCACTTCCAGATAGCCATGGGCGGAAACGGTTTGAGAGGCCAGCATTGCCGATAACAGGATCATCGATGAAGTGCAGGCGGTTAATGCACTTCTCTTTTCAAACTTGATTTTCATGATGTATTCCAGACTGCTTATCGAAAACAGGGCGTCTTGTGGGCGCCCCTGTTCGCTTCGTGATTGTTCGGCGATACGCCGGACAAGGGCCTGGAACCTTACGGGGATGGAAGCAAATTCTATGTAGGAGTAATCACCGCACGAGGCAGGAACAGTCTCTCCATTCCTCGATCCGACAAAGAAAGAAAAACATTCTTACAACAAGTGATGCTTTATCGATTGAGCTTTTGAACGGCACAAAAAAACCTGTCCGGCACGAGGCGGGACAGGCTTTGTCGAAACGGGCAATCGCTATTCGTGATACTGCGCCGACAGTTCATGTACCGCGCGCAGGAACGCGCCAGCATGTTCCGGATCGACTTCCGGCGTGATGCCATGGCCGAGGTTGAACACGTGGCCGCTGCCTTTGCCGTAGCTTGCCAGGATGCGCCCGACTTCCGCGCGAATCGCTTCCGGCTTGGCGTAGAGCACGGTCGGGTCCATGTTGCCTTGCAGGGCGACCTTGTCGCCGACACGGGCGCGGGCGCTGCCGATGTCGCAGGTCCAGTCCAGGCCTAGTGCATCAGCCCCGGCGTCGGCGATGCTTTCCAGCCACAGACCGCCGCTCTTGGTGAACAGGATCACCGGCACCTTGCGGCCTTCGTGCTCGCGGATCAAGCCGCTGACGATTTTCTTCATGTAGGCCAGGGAGAACTCCTGGTACGCCGCCGCCGAGAGGGCGCCGCCCCAGCTGTCGAAGATCTGCACCGCTTGCGCACCGGCCATGATCTGGCCGTTGAGGTAGCTGGTGACCGTCTGCGCGAGCTTGTCCAGCAGCAGGTGCAGGGCTTGCGGATTGTCGTAGAGCATGGTTTTAGTCTTGCGGTAGTCTTTCGACGAACCGCCTTCGACCATGTAGGTGGCCAGTGTCCATGGGCTGCCGGAGAAGCCGATCAGCGGCACACGGCCGTTCAGTTCGCGGCGGATGGTGCTGACCGCATCCATCACATAGCCCAGGTCTTTGTGCGGATCAGGAATCGGCAGGGCCTCGATGTCAGCCAGGGTGCTGACGACTTTCTTGAAGCGCGGACCTTCGCCTGTTTCGAAGTACAGGCCCTGGCCCATGGCATCGGGAATGGTCAGGATATCGGAGAAGAGGATCGCCGCGTCCAGTTGTGGATAGCGGTCGAGCGGCTGCATCGTGACTTCGCAAGCGAACGCCGGGTTCATGCACAAGCTCATGAAATCACCGGCCTTGGCACGGCTGGCGCGGTATTCAGGCAGGTAGCGACCGGCCTGACGCATCATCCACACGGGGGTGACGTCTACGGGTTGCTTGAGCAGGGCGCGCAGGAAACGGTCGTTCTTCAGGGCAGTCATGTCGGCATCCGGAAAAAAAGTGAGGGCATTTTCTCAGAGCCGGGCGCAAAAGGCACGGTTGCAGGTCAGCCTTTTGTCTATCGGGTCAATTTGTCGCAATGTAAACGCGGTATTCGTTACACCACGAAACAACTGTGGGAGCGAGCTTGCTCGCGATGAGGACTTCACATTCAACATCTCTGCTGACTGATCCACCGCTATCGCGAGCAAGCTCGCTCCCACATTTGATCCCATTTCAAATTGAAATCGGGTTTTAGACGCCCAGGTAATCCAGGATCCCTTCAGCCGCATTGCGGCCTTCGAAGATCGCCGTCACTACCAGGTCAGAACCGCGAACCATGTCGCCACCGGCGAAGATTTTCGGGTTGCTGGTCTGGTGCTTGTACTGACCTTGCTCAGGCGCCACCACGCGGCCCTGGCTGTCGGTCTGGATTTCGAACTGTTCGAACCACGGCGCCGGGCTCGGACGGAAACCGAAGGCGATAACCACGGCGTCGGCCGGGATGATCTCTTCGGAGCCCGGGATCGGCTCGGGGCTGCGACGGCCACGGGCATCCGGCTCGCCGAGACGGGTCTCGACCACCTTCACGCCTTCGACCTTGTCTTCACCGACAATGGCGATCGGCTGGCGGTTGTAGAGGAACTTCACGCCTTCTTCCTTGGCGTTCTTCACCTCTTTGCGCGAGCCCGGCATGTTCGCTTCGTCACGACGATAGGCGCAGGTCACCGACTTGGCACCCTGACGAATCGAAGTACGGTTGCAGTCCATCGCCGTGTCGCCGCCGCCGAGTACCACGACCTTCTTGCCTTTCATGTCGACGAAATCTTCCGGCGACTTTTCAAAGCCAAGGTTGCGGTTGACGTTGGCGATCAGGAAGTCCAGTGCGTCGTACACGCCCGGCAGGTCTTCACCGGCAAAACCGCCCTTCATGTAGGTGTAGGTGCCCATGCCCATGAATACGGCATCGTATTCTTCGAGCAGTTGCTCCATGGTCACGTCCTTGCCCACCTCGGTGTTGAGGCGGAACTCGATGCCCATGCCGCTGAAGACTTCGCGACGATTGCTCAGCACGGTCTTTTCCAGCTTGAACTCGGGGATACCGAAGGTCAGCAGACCGCCGATTTCCGGGTTCTTGTCGAACACCACCGGGGTCACGCCACCGCGCACCAGCACGTCGGCACAACCCAGGCCCGCCGGGCCCGCACCGATAATCGCGACACGCTTGCCGGTCGGCTTGACCTTGGACATGTCCGGGCGCCAGCCCATGGCGAACGCGGTGTCGGTGATGTACTTCTCCACCGAACCGATGGTCACCGCGCCGAAGCCGTCGTTGAGGGTGCAGGCACCTTCGCACAGACGGTCCTGCGGGCACACCCGGCCGCAGACTTCCGGCAGGGTGTTGGTCTGGTGCGACAGCTCGGCGGCCTGGAGGATGTTGCCCTCGGCCACCAGTTTCAGCCAGTTGGGAATGAAGTTGTGCACCGGGCACTTCCATTCGCAATACGGGTTACCGCAACCCAGGCAGCGGTGGGCCTGGTCGGCCGACTGCTGGGGTTTGAAGGGTTCGTAGATTTCCACGAACTCTTTCTTGCGTTGACGCAACAGTTTCTTCTTCGGATCCTTGCGCCCGACCTCGATGAACTGGAAGTCATTATTCAGACGTTCAGCCATTTTAAAACCTCATCAAACTCTTCAGGCGCATATCACTGCGGGTTGGCACGGGTGCTGGAAAGCAACGACTTCAGGTTGGCAGCCTTGGGCTTGACCAGCCAGAAACGACGCACGTAATCATCGAGGTTCTCGGCGAGTTCACGACCCCACTCGCTGTCGGTTTCCTCGACGTACTCGTTCAGCACGCGCTGCAGGTGGCTACGGTAGGCTTCCATCGCCTCGCCGCTGATCCGCTGGATTTCCACCAGTTCGTGGTTGACCCGGTCAACGAAGGTGTTGTCCTGGTCGAGCACGTAGGCGAAACCGCCGGTCATGCCAGAGCCGAAGTTGTAACCGGTCTTGCCCAGTACGCAGACGAAACCACCGGTCATGTACTCGCAGCAGTGATCGCCAGTGCCTTCCACGACGGTGTGGGCACCGGAGTTACGCACGGCGAAACGCTCGCCCGCGGTGCCGGCGGCAAACAGCTTGCCGCCAGTGGCACCGTACAGGCAGGTGTTGCCGATGATGGCACTGTCCTGGGTGCGGTAGACACTGCCCTTCGGCGGAACGATCACCAGCTTGCCGCCGGTCATGCCCTTGCCGACGTAGTCGTTGGCATCGCCTTCGAGGTACATGTGCAGGCCGCCGGCGTTCCACACGCCGAAGCTCTGCCCGGCCGTGCCTTTGAAGCGGAACGTGACCGGCGCGTTGGCCATGCCCTGGTTGCCGTGCTTGCGCGCGATTTCGCCGGAGATCCGTGCGCCGATGGAACGGTCGCAGTTGCAGATATCCAGGTCGAATTCAGCGCCGCTCAGGTCGTTGATCGCCGAGGTGGCCATGTCGACCATTTTCTCGGCCAGCAGGCCCTTGTCGAATGGCGGGTTGCGTTCAACGCCACAGAACTGCGGTTTGTCCGCCGGCACGTGGTCGCTGCCCAGCAACGGGGTCAGGTCCAGGTGATGCTGCTTGGCGGTCTGGCCTTCGAGGACTTCCAGCAGATCGGTACGGCCGATCAGCTCTTCGAGGGAGCGCACACCCAGCTTGGCCAGCCACTCACGGGTTTCTTCGGCGACGTAGGTGAAGAAATTCACCACCATGTCGACGGTACCGATGTAGTGATCCTTGCGCAGCTTCTCGTTCTGGGTCGCGACGCCGGTGGCGCAGTTGTTCAGGTGGCAGATGCGCAGGTATTTGCAGCCCAGGGCGATCATTGGCGCAGTGCCGAAGCCGAAGCTTTCAGCGCCGAGGATTGCCGCCTTGATCACGTCGAGGCCGGTTTTCAGGCCGCCGTCGGTCTGCACCCGCACTTTGCCGCGCAGGTCGTTGCCGCGCAGGGTCTGGTGGGTTTCGGCCAGGCCGAGTTCCCACGGAGCGCCCGCGTATTTGATCGAGGTCAGCGGCGATGCACCGGTACCGCCGTCGTAGCCGGAAATGGTGATCAAGTCCGCGTAGGCCTTGGCCACGCCGGCGGCGATGGTGCCGACGCCCGCTTCCGCTACAAGCTTCACCGAGACCAGCGCCTGCGGGTTGACTTGTTTCAGGTCGAAAATCAGCTGCGACAAGTCTTCGATCGAGTAGATGTCGTGGTGCGGCGGCGGCGAAATCAGGGTCACGCCCGGCACTGCATAACGCAGCTTGGCGATCAGGCCGTTGACCTTGCCGCCTGGCAGTTGACCGCCCTCGCCTGGCTTGGCGCCTTGGGCAACCTTGATCTGCAGTACTTCAGCGTTGACCAGGTATTCCGGGGTTACACCGAAACGGCCGGTTGCAACCTGCTTGATTTTCGAGCTCTTGATGGTGCCGTAGCGCGCCGGGTCTTCGCCGCCTTCGCCGGAGTTGGAACGCGCACCGAGGCGGTTCATGGCTTCGGCCAGGGCTTCGTGAGCTTCAGGCGACAGGGCGCCCAGTGAGATACCGGCGGAGTCGAAGCGCTTGAGCACCGATTCCAGCGGCTCGATTTCGCTCATGTCCAGAGGGGTATCGAGGGTCTTGACCTTGAGCAGGTCACGGATCATCGACACCGGACGGTTATCCACCAGCGAGGTGTATTCCTTGAACTTGCTGTAGTCGCCCTGCTGCACGGCGGCTTGCAGGGTGTTGACCACGTCGGGGTTGTAGGCGTGGTACTCGCCACCGTGGACGAACTTCAGCAAACCACCCTGCTGGATCGGCTTGCGCGGGCTCCAGGCTTCGGTGGCCAGGGCTTTCTGCTCGGCTTCGATGTCGACGAAACGCGCACCCTTGATGCGGCTCGGCACACCCTTGAAGCTCAGGTTGCAGACTTCCTCGGACAGGCCGATCGCTTCGAACAGTTGTGCTCCGCGATAGGAGGTGATGGTCGAGATGCCCATCTTCGACAGGATCTTGAGCAGACCCTTGGTGATGCCTTTACGGTAGTTCTTGAACACCTCGTAGAGGTCGCCCAGCACTTCACCGGTACGGATCAGGTCGCCCAGCACTTCGTAGGCCAGGAACGGATAAACGGCAGAGGCGCCGAAACCGATCAACACGGCGAAGTGGTGTGGATCGCGAGCGGTCGCAGTTTCCACCAGGATGTTGGAATCGCAACGCAGGCCTTTTTCGGTCAGACGGTGGTGCACCGCACCGGTGGCCAGGGAAGCGTGGATCGGCAACTTGCCCGGGGCGATGTGACGGTCACTCAGCACGACCTGGGTACGACCGGCGCGCACGGCTTCTTCAGCCTGATCGGCCACGTTGCGGATCGCCGCTTCCAGGCCGACGCTTTCGTCGTAGTTGAGGTCGATGATCGCGCGCTCGAAGCCCGGACGATCGAGGTTCATCAGCGAGCGCCACTTGGCCGGGGAAATGACCGGCGAGCTGAGGATCACGCGCGAAGCGTGTTCCGGCGACTCCTGGAAGATGTTGCGCTCGGCACCGAGGCAGATTTCCAGCGACATGACGATGGCTTCGCGCAGCGGGTCGATCGGCGGGTTGGTGACCTGCGCGAACTGCTGGCGGAAATAGTCGTACGGCGTGCGCACGCGCTGGGACAGCACGGCCATCGGCGTATCGTCGCCCATCGAGCCCACGGCTTCGTAGCCCTGCTCGCCGAGCGGACGCAGCACCTGGTCGCGCTCCTCGAACGTGACCTGGTACATCTTCATGTATTGCTTGAGCTGATCGACGTCGTAGAACGCCGAACCGTGGTCGTTGTCTTCCATGGTCGCCTGGATGCGCAGGGCATTCTTGCGCAGCCATTGCTTGTACGGGTGACGGGACTTCAGGCGGTTGTCGATCGCATCGGTGTCGAGGATCTGACCGGTTTCGGTGTCCACGGCAAAGATCTGGCCCGGGCCCACACGACCCTTGGCGATCACGTCTTCAGGCTGGTAGTTCCAGACACCGATTTCCGAGGCCAGGGTGATGAAACCGTTCTTGGTGGTGACCCAACGCGCCGGACGCAGACCGTTACGGTCGAGCAGGCACACCGCGTAACGACCGTCGGTCATGACCACGCCGGCCGGACCGTCCCACGGTTCCATGTGCATCGAGTTGTATTCGTAGAACGCACGCAGATCCGGGTCCATGGTCTCGACGTTCTGCCACGCAGGCGGAATGATCATCCGCACGCCACGGAACAGGTCGATGCCACCGGTGACCATCAGCTCCAGCATGTTGTCCATGCTCGAGGAGTCGGAACCAACGCGGTTGACCAGCGGGCCGAGCTCTTCCAGGTCCATCAGATCGTTGGTGAACTTGGTGCGACGGGCCACGGCCCAGTTGCGGTTGCCGGTAATGGTGTTGATCTCGCCGTTGTGCGCCAGGAAGCGGAACGGTTGGGCCAGCGGCCATTTCGGCAGGGTGTTGGTGGAGAAGCGCTGGTGGAACACGCAAATCGAGGTTTGCAGGCGCTCATCGCTCAGGTCCGGATAGAAGGCGGTCAAGTCCGCCGGCATCATCAGGCCTTTGTATATGATGGTCTTGTGCGAAAAGCTGCACACGTAGTGATCCACGTCGGCGGCGTTGGCCACGGACGAGCGACGACGGGAGGTGAACAGCTTGACGGCCATGTCCTGATCGCTCAGGCCTTCACCGCCGATGAACACTTGCTCGATCTGCGGCAGGCGCTCAAGGGCCAGGCGGCCGAGGACACTGGTGTCGATCGGCACTTTGCGCCAGCCGACCAGCTGCAGGCCGGCGGCCAGGATCTCGCGATTCATGTTCTCGCGAGCGGCTTCGGCTTTGACCGGGTCCTGGTTGAAGAAAACCATGCCCACAGCGTATTGCTTGGGCATTTCGACGCCGAAGGTTTCCTGGGCGATGGCTCGCAGGAACACGTCCGGCTTTTGAATCAGCAGACCGCAACCGTCACCGGTCTTGCCGTCGGCATTAATCCCACCGCGGTGGGTCATGCAGGTCAGGGCCTCGATGGCCGTTTGCAAAAGGGTATGACTGGGCTCGCCCTGCATATGGGCAATCAGGCCGAAACCGCAGTTATCCTTGAATTCATCTGGTTGGTACAGACCTGCTTTCATAGACACTTTCTCACCAGGCTGCTTCTCGCGAAGCAAATTTCTTTTCAATTCAACCACTTACCAACCGCGCCGAACGTACGCCAGCTTTGCGGGGGCAAAAGGGAGGTCATTGTACACACCGACACAGAGGCTCACAAATTTGACGACGAAATGTCGCAAATCTATGTCGCATTTGTGAAAGGTTTAAAGCGATCTGCTGTGCTAGTCAAAACTTTTTTTAATTCTGACCGCAACGACTCAAAGACTACTGTGACGCAGACACCACAAGGCACGCAGCCCGGAAGGCTGCGCGCACTTGTAGAAATTTTGAGGTGCTTGGAGAGGCGGCCTGGGTAAGGCCGCCGAATCTTCAGCGAGTTGTTGCCAGTTCCTGTTGGACGCTGGCGACAGTGCGAGGCCAAGGTTTACCAGCCTGAACCTTCGCTGGCAAGGCCTTGATGGCGGAAACGGCTGCATCACGATTGGCGAAGTTGCCGTAGGTGATCACGTAGAGCGGCTTGCCATTGAGGACTTTCTTGAAATAACGGTACTCGCCACCCTGCTCCTTGACGAAGCTTTGTGCGGCAGTTTCGGAGCTGGTGCCGAGGATTTGCACCACGTAGTTACCCGGTGCCTGACCGGCATACCAGGTGCCGCCAGCAGCCTTGGCCGTCGGAGCCGGTTTCTCGGCAGGCTTGGCCGCCGCGGCAACGGCTGGCTTGGCTGGTGCTGGCTTGGCCACTGGAGCAGGCGCTGGCTTGGCGGTGGCGACCTGAGTCGGTGCAGGCGTCGGCTTGGCCGCTGGTGTCGGCGCAGGGCCGGCAGGAACGCCCACAGGCGGCGCAGTGGTGGTCACGGTCGGCGGAGTGGCGCTGGAGCCTTCAACAGGCACGCCGTCGTCACCTTCTGTAATGCCACCTGCCGCTTCAGCCAGCGGACCGCGCATCACCGGTTGCGAGTTACCGACCAACGGCAATGGCATCGGCTGCGTGTTGCCAGCGAATTCTACGGCCGGAGCGCCGCCATTCGCTGTTGGCTGACCCTGGCCAAGCGGCAGTTGCGCCTGTTCATTGGCCGGCGCACCGGTGGTCGGTGCCTTGTTGCGACCTGGAATCAACCAGGCGGCAGCTACCGCGACCACGACCACGGCGGAAATCGCCAACACGTGTTTCTTCGGCATATTGAACCCCATTTTTGGACGCTTGACCGCTGAGCGGCTGGCGATCATGGCTTCGATCATTGCATCGCGGGCGACCTGATTGATGCTGCCAGGCCAACCTTCGGAGCTTTCGTGAATATCAGAGATCTGATCCGCGGTGAAAAGTTCGATACCGCGACCAGCGCCTTCGAGCCGCTGCTCCAGATATTCGCGGGTTTCATCTTCGGTGTAAGGCTGCAACTCGATGACGTGGAAACGCTCTTCCTCGAGATGCAAAGCCTCAAGCTGAGCAATCAGCGAGGTCTCACCGAACAGGAACACATGCGGACGGCCTTCAGGCGCACCAGCAGCCAGGACCATCAGGGCTTCAAGGGCGGACTCGTCGAGTTGTTCGGCGTCATCGACCAGCAGATAGACTTCTTGCCCGGTCAGTGCAAGCTGCACCACCTGAGCCAGAATAGCGTCGGCATCAGCCTGGCCGACGTTCAACGCCTGGGCCACCTGACGCAATACCCCGGCCGCATCGCCGGCGCCGCGGGCAGAAACCACCACGCTTTGTACCGATTGCTTGTTGGTGCTGGCGACCAGAGCCTGACGCAACAGGGTCTTGCCACTGCCCTCGGGGCCGGTGACCACCAGCAGCAACTGACTGTAACGGGCCAGGTGATGCAGCTGTCCCAGCACGGGTTTGCGCTGGGCCGGGAAAAATTTGAAGCCAGGCACCCGTGGAGCAAAAGGGTCATGACTCAACTGGTAATGGCCGAGGAAGGCCTCGTCGGCATGCAAACTAGTCATCGTGTTCTTATTAACCTTTAAGCTGAGCCAGGGCGCGGTAGTCTGCCCCCAGCGTGGCCTGTAGAACCTCTTTCGGATAATCGTCGGTCACCACCGCTTCACCCATGTGGCGCAGCAGCACCAGGCGTAAACGACCGTCGATCACTTTTTTGTCAATGGACATATGTTCGAGGAAATCGGCTTCTGTCATTTCTTCCGGCGGAACGACCGGCAGCCCCGCACGCTGGAACAGACGAATGCCGCGATCACGCTCCTGTTCACTGATCCAGCCGAGGCGCGCGGACATTTCCAGCGCCATTACGGTGCCAGCAGCCACGGCCTCACCATGAAGCCATACACCATAGCCCATGTGGGTTTCGATGGCGTGACCAAACGTATGGCCCAGGTTCAGGGTGGCACGAACGCCCGTCTCTTTCTCATCAGCACCGACCACCGCCGCCTTGGCCGCACAGGAACGCTCGATGGCATAGGTCAGGGCTTGCTGGTCCAGATTGCGCAGGCGGTCGACGTTGTCTTCGAGCCAGGTCAGGAACGGCTCATCACAGATCAGCCCGTACTTGATGACTTCGGCCAGCCCGGCGGACAGTTCGCGCGCCGGCAGGGTATTGAGGCTGGCGGTATCGATCAGCACCACGTTCGGCTGATAGAAGGCGCCGACCATGTTCTTGCCCAGCGGATGGTTGATCCCTGTCTTGCCGCCCACCGAGGAGTCGACCTGCGACAGCAGCGTGGTCGGAACCTGGATGAAATCGACGCCGCGCTGGTAGCAGGCGGCGGCAAAGCCGGCCATGTCACCGATCACACCGCCGCCAAGGGCGATCACCGTGGTGCGGCGGTCATGCCGGGCGGTCAGCAGACCGTCGAAAATCAGTTGCAGGGTTTCCCAGGTCTTGAAGGCTTCGCCGTCGGGCAGTACCACGGAAATCACCGAGAACTGCGCCAGGCTGCGGGTCAGACGCTCGAGATAGAGCGGCGCAACAGTCTCGTTGGAGATGATCGCTACTTGCCGTCCGCGAATGTGCGGGGCCAGCAGCTCGGGCTGATCCAACAAACCTTCGCCAATATGAATCGGGTAGCTGCGCTCGCCTAGATCGACCTTGAGTGTCTGCATGTGTCCCCACAGTGAAGATGGAATCAGGCGTACTGCCTTGAGTTAACGAATATCCACGGCCTCTGCTGGTGTGACGCCGTTCGGTAGCCATCCGCCACAACCTCGAACGGCCATGGCGGGACGCCGAGGATAGCGCATTTCGCGCGGTGCTTTAACGGGGTGGCAACTGCTGCAGACGCTCTAGAATGTCGAGTACGACCATTCGTGGCGGCCGCTCATCGGTTTCGACCACCAGGTCGGCAATTTCCCGATAAAGCGGATCGCGGATCGCCAGCAGATCCCGCAGGGTCTTGGCCGGATCGGCGGTGCGCAACAATGGCCGATTGCGGTCGCGGGACGTGCGGCCGACCTGCTGCTCGACTGACGCATGCAGATAAACCACCCGCCCACCGGCATGCAGTGCCCGACGATTGGCTTCGCGCATGACCGCGCCCCCGCCTGTCGCCAGCACCACACCGTCGCAATCGCACAGCTCGGCAATCATTGCCTGTTCGCGATCACGAAAACCCGGTTCGCCTTCCTTATCGAAGATCCAAGGGATATTGGCGCCCGTGCGCAATTCAATTTCCTTATCGGAATCTTTGAATGGCAGGCGCAGCTCTTTGGCCAGCAACCGGCCGATGGTGCTTTTTCCAGCACCCATCGGTCCAACAAGAATCAAATTTCGCACAGAATCAATGACTCACAGCAATCGCCCGATTATTCATGATACGCGGAGTGAGGAATACCAACAGCTCGGATTTTTTCTCCGAAACCACGTCACGCCGGAAAAGGCGGCCAAGATACGGCACATCGCCAAGAAATGGCACCTTATCTACAACCTTGCTCTGAGTATTTGAGAAAACACCACCAATGACGATGGTCTCGCCATCGTTGACCAGGACCTTGGCGTTGACTTCGTTTTTCTTGATGGGGGGTACATCCTGAACCTTGTTCAGGTAGTCCGGCTCGTCCTTGGTAACCTTGACTTCCATGATGATCCGGTTGTCGGGCGTGATCTGCGGCGTCACTTCCAGCGACAGCGACGCCTCCTTGAACGACACCGAAGTCGCGCCGCTGGAACTGGCTTCCTGATAGGGAATTTCCGTGCCCTTGAGAATTTTGGCGGTTTCCTTGTCGGACGTGACCACCTTGGGCTGCGAGACGATTTCCCCGTTGCCGGTTTTCTCCATGGCCGTCAGCTCCAGGTCCAGCAAGACGTTATCGGTGATGAAGGCGATACCGATTCCCGAGGTGTTGTTGGCTACGCCCATGTCGACGAACGGTGAGTTGGTGCTGGTACTGCCGGGCGTGCCAATGGTCGATGACCCATTGAGTCCATTGCTGACGCCGGAGGTGTTCCAGTTGCCCTTGTTCTGTATCGAACCACCCCAACGCACCCCGAGGCTTTTGTCATAGTCGACGTTGGCTTCGACAATGCGCGCCTCGATCATCACCTGACGCACAGGGATATCCAACTGCGTGACGATCCTGCGCAGCTCATCCAGCCGGTCCTGGGTCTGGTAGGCAATGATGTTATTGGTGCGTTCATCAACGGTGATTGATCCCCGTTCGTCGGGTTTCGCTTCGGCACTGGTCACCGACTGGAAGAGCTTGGCGATATCCGCCGCCTTGGCGTAGTTGACCTGCAACAGCTCCCGACGCAACGGCGCCAGATCGGCAATCTGCTTCTGCGATTCGAGCTCCTGACGCTCACGGGCAGCAATTTCATCGGCCGGCGCAACCAGCAGGACATTGCCGACCTTGCGCTTGTCCAGCCCCTTGGTTTTCAGCACCAGATCCAGCGCCTGATCCCACGGCACGTTCTGCAGACGCAGGGTAATTCCCCCCTGGACCGTGTCGCTGGCCACCAAGTTGAGGTTGGTGAAATCGGCGATCAGTTGCAGCACCGAGCGCACATCGATGTCCTGGAAGTTCAGCGATAGCTTCTCGCCGCTGTAGGCCTGTTGCCCGGCATTGCGTTTTTGCAGTTCGTCGAACGTCGCCGGGCGAACGCTGACCGTGAGCTTATTGTCGGTCTGATAGGTCGAGTAATCGAACGTGCCGCCGGGTTCAATGCTGATGGTGGCTCGATCGCCGCTCGCGCTGGCATTGACGAACTGCACGGGCGTGGCGAAATCCTTCACGTCCAGACGCACGCGCAATCGCTCGGGCAATAAGGTCTTGGCAAATCCGACGATGATCCTGCCTTCGCGCTCTTGTATGTCGGGCGCAATCGATGGATCCGACAAGTCGATCACCACGTTGCCTTCGCCCTGGGTCCCCCGCTGGAAATCCACACCCCGAATGGCCTTGCCCGCCGTCGCGACAGCTCGTGCCGGAACCGGCGTTGCTACCGCCGCCGGCCTGGATATCGACGGTTTGACTCCCTGCCCGACAACAACCAGCAGATTGTTACCTTCTATTCGCGAGTCGTACGGGGCCGGCTGGGTCAGGTTGATGATCAATCGCGTACGGTCCCGGGCTTCCACCACCGTCGCACTTCGGGCATTTCCACTGCCCAGATCGTGAGTCTTGCTCGCCAGTTGACTGGCGACACCCGGCAAATCCAGGGCAATCCGGGCTGGCGTATCCGTCGTGTAGCCGCGGGGCACCGGGGGTGGCGCATCGAACGACAACTTCAACTCGACACGGTCACCCGGCAGCGCTGCCACATCCAGCGCCTTGAGATTGGCCGCTTGTACCATCGGCGACAACAACGCTATCCATAGCGAAAGGCCGACGGTGGAAAGAATCCTGTTCATTATTGGAGTTCCACTATGAGTGCTCTTTCAAAGGGATGATCCGGGGACGCTCCAGCCACGCACCCTGACCATCGGGGACAATTTCAACCACATCGACTTGAGAGCCACTGATCGCAACGATCCGTCCGTGGTTACGCCCCAGATAATCGCCGACTTTCAGCCGGTGCACCCCACCCGCCCCGCGCAGCAGGGCATAGGAACCCGTTGCATTGGAAAGGGTGCCGACCATTTCAAACTGCTCGATGTTGAAGCCTTCGAGGTATTGTTTAACCCGATCCGGGTCGGGCTTGACGTTACCCGAACCCCGCCGCCAGGCCGCCAGATCAGTGCTGATCTGCGGCGAAAACGGGCTGCGCATATTCGCCGCGTTGTAAGTGAATGCAGGGTAAGACTGGAATACTGGCGTTGGTTCAATCTTCCCCGGCCCGTGCAGACGCATTTCGTTCATGTACGCGTCCAGATCGGTGTAGTCATCGCCCCCGCCACAACCAGACAGGACAGACAGCAACACCACCACCGAAAAACAACGTACCAGGCTCATTGATGCTGTCCCTTGTCGTTGTAGCGGTAGGTCTTGGCGAGGATGGTCAAGCGCAGTTTCGGACCACCCTCAGGGCTGACAGGAGCCAGATCGAAATCGTGCAAGGTAACGATTCGCGGCAACCCGGCCACACCACTGACGAAGGTGGCCAGGTCGTGGTATTCCCCGATGACCGTGATCTGGATCGGCAGTTCGATGTAGAACGGCTGGGCCACCTCCGGCAGTAACTTGATCTCTTCGAACTCCAGGCCACTGCCGAGGCCCGTACGCGTGATGTCTTCGAGCAAGCCGGGCACTTCGGTATCGCTGGGCAATTGCCGCAACAGCACGACGAAGGTGTTCCCCATCTCTTTCAACTGCCGGGTATAGAGATCCAGGTTTGCCGCCATGCGGGCCTTGCTGGCGAACTGCTCCTTGAGTGTCAACTCTTCCTCACGCTTGAGATCGAGCTGGCTCACAAGGTCGTGGGTGGAAAAGTTATAGCCAAAAGCCAGCACCAGAAACACGAGCAAGGCGGCCACCAGACACTTGATCGCCGGCGGCCAGGAACCCATGTTGCTGGTATCCAGATCATTGATGTCGATCTTGCGCACCCCTTCAAACCATTCGGACAGACTCATTTGCCCCCCTCCGGTGTTGCGGGTTGAGTCTGGCGGACGGTCAACTGGAAGACGTTTGCCTGCTCCAACTGGCCGGCAGCCGTGGCCTTGACTTCGCTCAGGCTCGGCGCTTCGAACCAGTCTGATGCCTCGAGGTTGCGCATCAATTCTGAAACGCGGTTGTTGGATTGTGCGGCACCGGTGATGGACAAGGTCTTTGCGGTCATTTTCACTTCGGTGAAATACACGCCGTCGGGCAGGGCTCGCGCCAACTGGTCAAATATTCGCCCGCTGATTTGGCGATTGCCTTGCAGGCCCTGGATGACACCCATGCGCTCGACCAATTGCTGACGGCGCGCCTTGAGATCATTGATCTGGCTGATTCGCTCATCGACCACGGCGACTTGCTTGCCGATGTAATCGTTACGGGCGACTTGCCGGTCGATGGCACCGCTAATGACCTGGTTCGCAACCAGCACCGCCCCCATCGCGCCCACCATTGCCGCCACCAGGACCAGCAGGAAGCGCTTGCGGCGGATTTCACGTCGCTCCTCGCGCCAGGGTAAAAGGTTGATCCGTGCCATCAGTCGAAGCTCCTGAGAGCCAGACCGCAGGCGATCATCAACGCCGGGGCATCACTCGCCAAGGCAGCGCCATTGACCTTGCTGCCCAGAGTCATTTCGCAAAACGGGTTCGCGACCTGGGTCGGCATGCCCAATTGCTGCTCGATCAAACGGTCCAGCCCCGGGATCGACGCCGTACCGCCGGCCAGCAGGACATGGTCGACGGCGCTGTACTGGCCGGAAGCAAGGAAGAAGTGCAACGAGCGCGACACCTGCTGCACCAGCGCCTCTCGAAATGGCTGCAAGACCTCAGCGGTGTAGTCATCCGGTAAACCGCCCTTCTTTTGCGCCAGCCCCGCCTGCTCCAGCGTCAGGCCGTAGCGACGCTGGATTTCCTCGGTCAGTTGGCGACCGCCGAACAGTTGTTCGCGGGTGTAGATAATCCGCCCGTTGTGCAGCACGCTCAGGGTGGTCATGGTGGCTCCGATGTCCACAACTGCGACCGTCAAAGGTTTCTCGGAAACCGCGAGCTGACCGGCCAGAAGTTCGAATGAACGCTCCAGCGCGTAGGCCTCGACATCGACCACGCGGGCGGTCAGCCCCGCCAGGGCCAGGGCGGCCTCGCGAACTTCGACGTTTTCCTTGCGACAAGCGGCGAGCAGCACGTTGACGCGATCGGGATTACGCCCGGAGGCGCCCTGGACTTCAAAGTCGATCGCGACTTCGTCAAGAGGATAAGGAATGTACTGGTCAGCCTCGATTTTCAGCTGGCTTTCCATTTCGTCTTCGCAAAGACCGGCATCCATCTCGATGGTCTTGGTGATCACCGCTGAGCCCGCTACGGCCACGGCCACGTTCTTGAGGGCGGTTCTGGCCTTGGCCAGCGCGCGAGTGATAGCCAGCCCCACACCTTCGAGCTCGGCGATATTCTTTTCGATCACCGCACCGACCGGCAATGGCTCGACCGCATAGGCCTCGACCCGGTAGCGCTCACCCTGACGGCTCAACTCAAGAAGTTTCACCGAGGTGGAACTGATGTCGATTCCCAGCAGCGTATTGGATTTTTTGTTGAAGAGTCCTGGCACTACCAATTCCCTATGACTTTCCGTGAGTTACGGACTCTGCAATGTCCATTGCGTTCAATCCACCCGTCTTGACAGCAGCGCCAGCCACGCTCCCGATCAGAAAAATGCTTATAATGCCCAGCGTTTTTTTCCGCTTTTGCTCAAGCGCGGGTCGTTCTCGTTTAGCCTGAACCCTGTTGCCCAATTCATTTTTTACCCTGGATATCCAAAAGCCTTGATTCGTCTGCTGAAGTTTTTCGGTTGGTCCATCGTCGCGGTTTTCTGCGGACTCCTTCTGGGTCTGAGCGGGGCGTACCTTTACCTTAGTCCCGGACTACCGTCCGTGGAGGCACTGAGAAGCATCCAGTTGCAGATCCCTTTGCGGGTCTACAGCAGCGATAACAAGTTGATCGCAGAATTTGGCGAAATGCGCCGTACACCGATCCGTTTCGCCGACATTCCCCCCAATTTCATCAATGCGTTACTAAGTGCTGAAGACGACAATTTCGCCAACCACTACGGCGTCGATCCGAGCAGCCTGATGCGTGCCGCGACCCAACTGGTCAAAAGCGGACACATCCAGTCCGGCGGCAGCACGATCACCATGCAGGTGGCGAAGAACTTCTTCCTGACCAGCGAACGCAGCTTTTCACGCAAGACCACCGAGATCCTGCTGGCCCTGCAGATCGAACGCCAGTTGACCAAGGACGAGATCCTCGAGCTGTACGTCAACAAGATCTATCTGGGTAACCGTGCCTACGGCATCGAGGCGGCGGCGCAGGTCTATTACGGCAAATCGATCCGCGATGTCAGCCTGGCGCAGATGGCGATGATCGCCGGCCTGCCCAAGGCGCCGTCGCGCTTCAACCCACTGGCCAACCCGGCGCGCAGCAAGGAGCGTCGCGACTGGATCCTGGGGCGCATGTACAAGCTCGGAAAAATCAGCGAGGCCGACTACACCGCTGCAGTCAACGAGCCACTGAACGCCAGCTATCACGTGCCGACCCCGGAAGTGAACGCCCCGTACATCGCCGAAATGGCCCGTGCCGAAATGGTCGGGCGTTACGGTAGCGATGCGTATACCGAAGGCTTCCGCGTCACGACCACGGTACCGAGCGACCTCCAGGAGCTGGCCAACACCGCGGTCCACGAAGGCCTGATGACCTACGACCAGCGTCACGGCTATCGCGGGCCAGAGTCGCGGCTGCCGGGCAAGACCCGCGAGGCCTGGGCAACCGAGCTGACCAAACAACGCATTATCAGCGGCCTGGAACCGGCCATCGTGACCCAGGTCGACAAAACCGGCTTGCAGGTGCTGACCCGCACCGGCCAGGAACACGTGAACTGGGACACCATGAAGTGGGCCCGGCCGTTCCTGAACACCAACAGCATGGGCGCCAACCCGAAACAACCCTCGGACGTGGCCCAGGTCGGTGACCTGATTCGTGTGCAGCGTCAGCCGGACAATTCGCTGAAGTTCAGCCAGATCCCGCAGGCCCAAGGCGCTCTGGTGTCCCTGGACCCACAGAACGGCGCCATTCGTTCGCTGGTGGGCGGCTTCGCCTTCGAACAGAGCAACTACAACCGCGCATTGCAGGCCAAGCGCCAGCCGGGCTCGAGCTTCAAACCGTTCGTCTACGCCGCCGCACTGGATAGCGGCTACACCGCCTCCAGCCTGGTGAACGACGCACCGATCGTGTTCGTCGACGAGTACCTGGACAAAGTCTGGCGCCCGAAGAACGACACCAACACCTTCCTCGGCCCGATTCGCCTGCGTGAAGCGCTGTACAAGTCGCGCAACCTGGTGTCGATCCGCTTGCTGCAAGCGATGGGCGTTGGCAAGACCATCGACTACATCACGCGCTTCGGCTTCAACAAACAGGACTTGCCACCCAACCTGTCCCTGGCGCTGGGCACCGCGACCCTGACGCCAATGGAAATCGCCACCGGCTGGAGCGCCTTCGCCAACGGCGGCTACAAGATCACCCCGTACATCATCGACAAGATCGAAAGCCGCAACGGCGACACGCTGTTCGTCGCCAACCCGCCGAGCGTGCCTCAGGGCGGCGCTGCCAGCGATGGCATTGCCGTGCCGGCCGCCCAAGCCTTCACGGTCAACGCAACGCCGGGCGAGGCACCGGGCACTACGCCGACACCACAAGCACCCGCCGTGGCCGAACGCATCGTTGATGGGCGCACCACGTACATCCTCAACAGCATGCTTGAGGATGTGATCAAACTCGGCACCGGTCGCCGCGCGCTCGCCCTGGGCCGCCCTGACATTGCCGGCAAGACAGGAACGACCAACGAATCCAAGGACGCCTGGTTCTCCGGCTACAACGCCGATTACGTGACGACCGTGTGGACCGGCTTCGATCAACCGGAAAGCCTGGGTCGCAAGGAATTCGGCGGCACCGTCGCGCTGCCGATCTGGATGAACTACATGGGCGCCGCGCTCAAAGGCAAACCACCGCATACTCAACCGGAGCCCGAAGGCATCCTCAGCCTGCGAGTCGATCCGATCAGCGGTCGCGCAGCCAGCCCGGGCACCCCGGGGGCCTACTTTGAACTGTTCAAGGTCGAAGATACGCCACCGTCCGGGAACGAGCTGGGCAACGGTCTGGCACCTGGCAGCCCGCTGCCGGCGGATGAAGCGGCGCCGATCGATTTGTTCTGATTGCAGGACCAACATAAAGCCCCGCTCTTCTGTAGAAGGCGGGGCTTTTTTGCATCCGGGCTTCCTGTCATATCGCCATCGCGAGCAAGCTCGCTCCCACAGGGGTGCGCATTCCAATGTGGGAGCGGGCTTGCTCGCGAACAGGCCATCAGAAACCCCACAAAACCTTCAGGCACAAAAAAGCCCCGACTTTCACAAGCCGGGGCTTTCGTTGAAGCGCTACAACGGCTTAGCCGTTGAACACGTCATCCACGCTTTTGAGCGGGTAGTTCTTCGGATACGGCAGGGTCGCCACGCCGGTTTCGATGGCAGCTTTGGCCACGGCATCGGAGATCAGGGTGATCAGACGGGCATCCATTGGCTTCGGAATGATGTACTCACGACCGAATTCCAGCTTGATGCCGCCGTAGGCGTCGCACACTTCCTGAGGCACCGGCAGCTTGGCCAGTTCACGCAGGGCGTTGGCCGCAGCCACTTTCATTTCTTCGTTGATGCGCTTGGCGCGAACGTCCAAGGCACCACGGAAGATGAACGGGAAGCCCAGTACGTTGTTGACCTGGTTCGGGTAGTCGGAACGACCGGTGGCCATGATCACGTCGCTACGGGTAGCGTGCGCCAGCTCTGGGGAGATTTCCGGATCAGGGTTCGAGCAGGCGAACACGATCGGGTTAGGCGCCATCGACAGCAGGCCTTCAGCACTCAGCAGGTTCGGGCCGGACAGACCAACGAACACATCAGCGCCTTGCAGGGCGTCAGCCAGCGTGCGCTTGTCGGTCGCGTGAGCGAACACAGCCTTGTACTGGTTCAGGTCGTCACGGCCGGAGTGGATCACGCCGGTGCGGTCGACCATGTAGATGTTTTCGATGTTGGCGCCCATGCTCACCAGCAACTTCATGCAGGAAATGGCGGCAGCGCCAGCACCCAGGCAGACGATCTTGGCTTCCGGCAGGGTTTTGCCAGCGATTTCCAGGGCGTTGATCATGCCGGCGGCGGTCACGATAGCGGTGCCGTGCTGGTCATCGTGGAATACCGGAATATCGCACTGCTCGATCAGAGCGCGCTCGATTTCAAAGCACTCTGGTGCCTTGATGTCTTCCAGGTTGATGCCACCGAAGGTGATGGAGATGCGCTTGACGGTGTCGATGAAGGCTTGCGGGCTTTCGGAGTCGACTTCGATGTCGAAAACGTCAATGCCGGCGAAGCGCTTGAACAGTACGCCCTTGCCTTCCATCACTGGCTTGGAAGCCAATGGGCCGAGGTTACCCAGACCGAGAATCGCGGTGCCATCGGAAATGACTGCAACCAGGTTGCCTTTGCCGGTGTACTTGTAGGCCAGTTCAGGATCGCGGGCGATCTCGCGTACTGGTTCGGCTACGCCCGGGCTGTAGGCCAGCGACAGGTCGCGAGCGGTAGCAGTGGCCTTGGTGAGCTCGACACTCAGCTTCCCTGGACGAGGATTGGCGTGATATTCGAGAGCGGCAGTTTTCAGATCAGACATTTTGGCATTCCGCTTTTTACTGTTGGACAGACTGGTCAGCGAGGATACGCGCCTCGCAAAGTCCCCACAAGACTGACTGGTCACCCCTGTCAAGCGCCCGGCCCTACGACTTTGGGCCAAGAGCCACGGCACACAAGGGCTAGACTGTTCACAATCAGCGCAAAAAATGTCTACAATTTTTTATCACTGCACGACTTGAAACATCGCCGGGTCGGTCAAGGGCAACATCCAGCGTGCCTGACCTTCCTTCAGTCCGCCACGTCGCGAACGATCCAGCACCCAACCGCGCGCCTCGATCTGCTTGCCTTCGAGCCTTTCCAGCAAGCCCGCATCAAACCGCCCCAGCAGATTGGGTGCAACGCGCAATACAACCGAATCCTGTAACTCGATCCAAACCCCGCCGCGATTGCGTTGAACCTTGCTCACACGACCACTGAGCACGGCGAACCCGGAAGTGCTGATCTGCTCCGCCTTCAGTACAGGCGACTGGCGCCATACACCGAGCCCGGCCTGTCGAGCGCTGGTTTCGGCAGCTTGCTGACAGACAACCAGATCGACATTCGGCGCCACGGCCACCTGAAAACCCAGGCCTTCGGCGAGCATTTGCGCTTCGAGGTTGGCGCCATCGGCACCGTAGACATGAGCCAGGGTGCGGCCGTAATGGTCCTTGCCTTCTTTGCCAGGCAGCAAACCAACCTGACCGTCGCTAGCCGCTACCAAGGCTTCGAGTCGCTTGCGCGCGACCACGGCGAACGGTTCGTCGGAACGGCCATTCTTGCCCAGCTCCGGCGTATTCAAGCCGATCATGCGCACACTGCGGCCATCGCTCAGGCGCAGGGTGTCGCCGTCCACCACCCGCTGCACCGCGACGGGCGCCAGGCCGCCGGGTGCCGGGCAAAACGCCTGGGCGCCGGATAGCCAAATCGCGGACATAAAAAAGGCGCCCGCGAGGGACGCCTTCTTCATCAGCATGGAAAAACCGCAACGGCTTCCCAAGTTGATTGGCCTTAGGCCTTTTTCGCGCCGAAAGCACCGAAACGGTCGGCGAAGCGCTGTACGCGGCCGCCAGTGTCCAGAGTCTTCTGCTTACCGGTGTAGAACGGGTGGCATTCGTTGCAAACGTCGATCGCCAGGGCTTTGCCGAAGGTCGAACGGGTTTCGAACTTGTTGCCGCAGCTGCAGGTAACAGCAACTGCTGGGTATTCTGGATGGATATCAGCTTTCATGGTGTCTTCCTCAGGCTAGCGTGCCGCCACCCAACACTATTGTTGAATACCGCACGTAATTAGGCCGCGGATTCTACCAGACAATGCCAATCACGCAAGCTGTCCCTGAGACCGACCGTCTGCTAGGCTCCCGCCCCAATGCGCGATCCCTGTGGGAGCGAGCTTGCTCGCGATGAGGGCGCGTCAGTCAGCATATGTGTTGCCTGACACGACGCTATCGCGAGCAACCTCGCTCCCACAGGGGACATACGACCCCGCTTTTATCTTCCGCCGATCGAGATCCCCCGCGTGCCCGACGCCATTTTGCGCCTCGCCCTGCCTTCGCCGCTGCGCCGCCTGTTCGACTACCGCGCTCCGGCCGGCGTCCTGCGCGCCCAGTTGCACCCCGGCATGCGCCTGCGGGTACCGTTCGGCCGACGGGAGATGATCGGTATTCTGGTGGAAGTCACCAACACCAGCGAAGTGCCGGCCGAGAAACTCAAGCCGGCCCTGGCCCTGCTCGACGCTACGCCACCGCTGCCGCCCGCGCTGTTCAAGCTGTGCCTGTGGACGTCCCAGTATTACCAGCACAGCCTCGGCGACACCTTGAGCTGGGCGCTGCCGGTTTTGCTGCGCCAGGGTGAATTAGCCGAAGCACGCCAGGAACGCTTCTGGTCCGCCGCGCCGGGGGCCAGCCTCGACGATCCGCGCATCGCCCGCGCCCCGCGCCAGCGTGAAGCCCTGGCCACGCTGGCCCAACATCCCCATGGCGTCGCCCATCAATTGCTGAGCAAACTGATGCTGAGCAAGGACAGCCTGGATTTGCTGCTGGCCAAGGACCTGGTGCAGGTCGAGATCCGCCGGCACGCCCCGAGCGGACGCCACGAACACTGGCTGGCGCAACCGGAGCTCCCCCTGAACCCGGAGCAGCGCGCCGCCTATGAGGCGATTCGCGCTGGCTTCGACAGTTATCACGCGTTCCTGCTGGCCGGCGTCACCGGCAGCGGCAAGACCGAAGTCTATCTGCAGTTGATCCGTGAAACCCTCGAGGCCGGCAAGCAGGCGCTGGTGCTGATCCCGGAAATCAACCTCGGCCCGCAGACCCTGGCGCGCTTCGAACAGCGTTTCAATGCCCGTATCGCGCTGATCCATTCGGCGGTCAATGACCGCGAACGCCTCGAGGCCTGGCTGGCCGCGCGGGACGGTGAGGCCGACATCATTATCGGCACCCGTTCGGCCCTGTTCACACCGATGAAGAACCCCGGCCTGATCATCATCGACGAAGAACACGACGGCTCCTATAAACAGCAGGAAGGTTTGCGCTACCACGCCCGTGATCTGGCATTGGTGCGGGCGCGACAGGAAAACATCCCGATTGTCCTCGGCTCCGCCACCCCTTCGCTGGAAAGCCTGCACAACGCCTACACCGGCCGCTACGGGCTACTGCGCTTGAACGAACGGGCCGGCGGCGCCAAACAGCCGCGCTTCCTGCGTCTGGACGTGAAAAGCCGCCCGCTGGACAGTGGCATTTCCGGGCCGATGCAACAAGCCATCGGCCAGACTCTGGCCGCCGGACAGCAAGTCCTGGTGTTCCTCAACCGCCGCGGCTTCGCCCCGACCCTGCTGTGTCATGACTGTGGCTGGATGTCCGAGTGCCAGCGCTGTGACGCGCGAATGACCGTGCATCAGCGTTACGGCGAGTTGCGCTGCCACCATTGCGGCTACGTCGAACGCGTGCCGCGCCAGTGCCCGAAGTGCAACAAGGTCGATCTGCGCCCCGTTGGCGCCGGCACCGAACGGGCCGAGGAGCGCCTGGCCATTCTGTTCCCGGACTATCCGGTGCTGCGGGTCGACCGCGACAGCACATCGCGCAAGGATGCGATGAACCAGTTGTTCGCGACCATTCAAAAAGGCCAGCCGTGCATCCTGATCGGCACGCAGATGCTTGCCAAAGGTCACCACTTTCCTCGGGTGACGCTGGTGTCGATCCTCGACGCCGACGGCGGCCTGTTCTCCGGTGACTTCCGCGCCAGCGAGCGCATGGCTCAATTGATCGTGCAGGTCGCCGGCCGCGCAGGTCGCGCCGAAGAGCCGGGCAAGGTGATTATCCAGACGCACCTGGCCGACCATCCGCTGCTGGTGCAATTGACCGAGCAAGGCTATTTCGCCTTTGCCGAACAGGCCTTGAGCGAACGCCGCGCAGCCGGTCTGCCGCCGTTTGCGCACCTGGCGCTGCTGCGGGCCGAGGCGCATAAACCGGGTCAGGCCGAAGGCTTCCTGGATGAGGCTTGCAGCGAGGCGGAGCGTTTGCTGGCCGAGCAGAATCTGACCGGGATCGAGTTATTGGGACCGGTCCCGGCACCGATGGAGCGCCGGGCCGGGCGTTATCGTGCACAGCTGTTGGTACAGGCCACGGCGCGAGCACCCTTGCATCGATTGCTGGCCAGTTGGTTGCTGGTGCTGGAGCAGATGCCGAGCGGGCGAGCGGTGCGTTGGTCTTTGGATGTTGATCCGGTCGATTTGTATTAATTTGGGGATTGCCATCGCGAGTAAGCACGCTCCCACAGGGGTTCTCGGGGGGAACTACAATTTGTATCCACCTCAAAACCTGCGGGAGCGAGCTTGCTCGCGATGGGGTCCTAATTGTCACCACACATCCACATCCTGCCTGCTAAGGTTGGCAAGGCCGTCTTCGCAACGGATAATGCCCAGTTTTTCCACCAGCGCATGATGCGCCGCCGCGCCTGCGGTCGAAAGAGAAGACCATGAAAGACACCATTCGCCAGCTGATCCAACAAGCCATCACCCAACTCGTCAACGAAGGTGTGTTGCCTGAAGGCCTGTCGCCGGCGATCCAGGTGGAAAACTCCCGCGACAAGAAGAACGGCGATTTCGCCAGCAACATCGCCATGATGCTGGCCAAGCCCGCTGGCATGAAGCCCCGCGACCTGGCGGAAAAAATCATCGCCGCCCTGCCGGCTGACGAAAATGTCGCCAAGACCGAAATCGCCGGCCCTGGCTTCCTGAACTTCTTCCAGAACACCGACGCCCTGGCCGCACGCCTGGACGCGGCCCTGGCCGACACCCACATCGGCGTGCGCAAGGCCGGCCCGGTGCAGCGCACCGTGGTCGATCTGTCGGCGCCGAACCTGGCCAAGGAGATGCACGTCGGTCACCTGCGCTCGACCATCATCGGCGACGGCGTGGCCCGCGTGCTGGAGTTCCTCGGCGACACCGTGATCCGTCAGAACCACGTCGGCGACTGGGGCACCCAGTTCGGCATGCTGATGGCTTACCTGCAGGAAAACCCGATCACCAGCGACGAACTGTCGGACCTGGAGAACTTCTACCGCGCCGCCAAGCAACGCTTCGACGAATCCGAAGAGTTCGCCGACCGTGCCCGTGGCCTGGTGGTCAAGTTGCAGGCCGGCGACGCCGATTGCCTGGCCCTGTGGACCAAGTTCAAGGACATCTCGCTGTCCCACTGCCAGAAAATCTACGAACTGCTCAACGTCAAACTGACCATGGCCGACGTGATGGGCGAAAGTGCCTACAACGACGACCTGATCAACGTGGTCAACGACCTCAAGGCCGCGGGCATGCTGGTCGAAAGCAACGGCGCCCAGTGCGTGTTCCTCGACGAGTTCAAGAACGCCGACGGCGACCCGCTGCCGGTGATCATCGTCAAGGCTGACGGCGGCTATCTGTACGCCACCACTGACTTGGCGGCCGTGCGCTACCGCAGCGGCAAACTCAAGGCCGATCGCGCGCTGTACTTCGTCGACCAGCGTCAGGCCCTGCACTTCCAGCAAGTGTTCGCCGTGGCACGCAAGGCCGGTTTCGTGACCCATCCGATGGAAATGGAACACATGGGCTTCGGCACCATGAACGGCGCAGACGGTCGTCCGTTCAAAACCCGTGATGGCGGTACCGTGAAGCTGATCGACCTACTGACCGAAGCCCAGGAACGCGCCTACACCCTGGTCAAGGACAAGAACCCGGAACTGGCCGAAGCCGAGTTGCGCAATATCGCCAAGGTCGTGGGCATCGGCGCGGTGAAATACGCCGACCTGTCCAAGCACCGCACCAGCGACTACAGTTTCAACTTCGACCTGATGCTCAACTTCGAAGGCAACACCGCGCCGTACCTGCTGTACGCCTACACCCGCGTGGCCGGTGTGTTCCGCAAGCTCGGCAAGGACTTCAGCGAAGTCGAAGGCCAGATCGTTCTGGAAGCGGCGCACGAACATGAACTGGCGGCGAAGCTTGCGCAGTTCGGTGAAATCCTGAACAACGTGTCCGAAAAAGGCACTCCGCACATCCTTTGCACTTACCTGTACGACGTCGCCGGCCTGTTCTCCAGCTTCTACGAGAACTGCCCGATCCTCGCCGCCGATACCCCGGCACAAATGCAGAGCCGCCTGCGCCTCGCCGCGCTGACCGGACGCACCCTCAAGCAAGGCCTGGAACTCTTGGGCCTGGAAACTCTGGAGCGTATGTAAGTTGGCTGCCAAGAAAAAACCTGCACCCAAGCGTGGCGCCAGCCGTTACCAAGCTCCTGCAAAGCAACCGATTCCGGGTTGGTTGTGGATGGTCATCGGCCTCACGGTCGGTGCGTTCCTTGTGTTCTTGATGAAACTGGAGCCGGGCAAGGGCAGCGACACGGTCAAGCGTGAAAAGGTCGAGCAACAGCAACAGCAGAAAGCCAGCAAGATCGCCGAGGCCAACAAGACCCCGCCGAGCCCGACGCAACCGGTGAAGCCGAAGTACGACTTCTACACCTTGTTGCCGGAATCGGAAGTCATCGTGCCGCCGGATGCCGTGCCGGAAAAAACCCTGCCGACGCCGCAAGTGCCGGCCATCCCGACCACGCCGGTCACCCCGGCCGAAGCGGCGAAGATCGACACCGCACGGGCCCAGGCTGCCTTGGCCGGGATTACTCCGCCTCCTGCACCACCGGTCAAGGCTGCGCCTGTGACGAAGTTTTTCCTGCAGGCTGGCTCGTTCCGCAAAGAGACTGATGCGGACAAGGTGCGAGCGCAGATCATCCTGCTGGGCCAGGCCGTGGCGGTTGAGTCCGGCACGGTGAAAGACGAAACCTGGTATCGGGTTCTGGTCGGGCCGTTCAGCAACCGCGAGCAACTGACCACCGCGCAGAAACAATTGGCGGGCGCAGGCTTCAGCAATTTGTTGTTACAACAACGCCAGAGTCGCTGATCCTTTCAGAACCACCGCGTCATCGCTCATCGCGAGCAAGTTCGCTCCCACAGGATTTACGCTAACCCTGCAGGAGCGAGCCTGCTCGCGATGGCATCATATCCAACGCCACATATTCCCTTTGGCACACGCCGCCCGTCCCCTCTTCCACTGCGCGGTTGAAATCCACTCCAGCACCCCCATATGGATGGGCATAAGGCATTTTCGCCCCGCTGCGTGGAGACTCTTCCCTTGACCACCATCGTTTCAGTTCGCCGCCACGGCAAAGTCGTCATGGGCGGCGACGGCCAGGTTTCCCTTGGTAATACCGTGATGAAAGGCAACGCGAAAAAAGTTCGCCGCCTGTACCACGGTCAGGTCATCGCCGGTTTTGCCGGTGCCACCGCCGACGCCTTTACCCTCTTCGAACGTTTCGAAGGCCAGCTTGAAAAACACCAGGGTCACTTGGTGCGCGCAGCCGTCGAACTCGCCAAAGAATGGCGCACCGACCGTTCCCTGAGCCGTCTTGAAGCCATGCTCGCGGTCGCCAACAAGGACGCCTCCCTGATCATCACCGGCAACGGCGATGTGGTTGAGCCCGAAGACGGCCTGATCGCCATGGGTTCCGGTGGCGCCTACGCCCAGGCCGCGGCCAGCGCGCTGCTGAAAAAGACCGACCTGTCAGCCCGGGAAATCGTCGAAACCGCCCTCGGTATCGCCGGCGACATCTGTGTATTCACCAACCACACCCAGACCATTGAGGAGCAGGACTGCGCCGAGTAAGCCCGTGCAGCCATCGCACCACGGCTCATTCTTGCTTGAGGTCCACTGAATATTATGTCCATGACTCCCCGTGAAATCGTCCACGAACTCAACCGCCACATCATCGGCCAGGACGATGCCAAGCGCGCCGTCGCCATTGCCCTGCGCAACCGCTGGCGCCGCATGCAGCTGCCTGAAGAGCTGCGCGTTGAAGTAACGCCAAAGAACATCCTGATGATTGGCCCGACCGGTGTCGGTAAAACCGAGATCGCCCGTCGCCTGGCCAAACTGGCCAATGCGCCGTTCATCAAGGTCGAAGCGACCAAGTTCACTGAAGTTGGCTATGTCGGCCGCGACGTCGAATCGATCATTCGTGACCTGGCCGATGCGGCGATCAAGCTGCTGCGCGAACAGGAAATCGTCAAGGTTCGCCACCGCGCCGAAGACGCCGCCGAAGAGCGCATCCTCGATGCATTGCTGCCACCGGCGCGCATGGGTTTCAGCAACGACGATGCCCCGACTGCCGATTCCAACACCCGCCAGCTGTTCCGCAAGCGCCTGCGTGAAGGTCAGCTGGATGACAAGGAGATCGAAATCGAGGTCGCCGAAATGACCGGCGTCGATATCTCCGCGCCACCGGGCATGGAAGAAATGACCAACCAGTTGCAAAGCCTGTTTGCCAACATGGGCAAGGGCAAGAAGAAAGCCCGCAAGCTCAAGGTCAAGGAAGCGCTCAAGCTGGTGCGCGACGAAGAAGCCGGTCGCCTGGTCAACGATGAAGAGTTGAAGGCCAAGGCCCTGGAAGCGGTCGAGCAGCACGGCATCGTGTTCATCGACGAAATCGACAAGGTCGCCAAGCGTGGCAATTCCGGAGGCGTCGATGTGTCCCGCGAAGGCGTGCAGCGCGACCTGCTACCGCTGATCGAAGGCTGCACCGTCAACACCAAGTTGGGCATGGTCAAGACCGACCACATCCTGTTCATTGCTTCGGGTGCGTTCCACCTGAGCAAGCCGAGCGACCTGGTGCCCGAGCTGCAAGGCCGCCTGCCGATCCGTGTCGAACTCAAGGCCCTGACCCCTGAGGATTTCGAACGCATCCTCAGCGAGCCTCACGCCTCGCTCACCGAGCAATACTGCGCTCTGCTGAAAACCGAAGGCCTGGGTATCGAGTTCCAGCCGAGCGGCATCAAGCGCATCGCGGAGATCGCCTGGCAGGTCAACGAGAAAACCGAAAACATCGGTGCCCGTCGCCTGCACACCCTGCTCGAGCGCCTGCTCGAAGAGGTGTCGTTCAGCGCCGGCGACCTGGCCAGTGCCCATGACGACAAGGTGATCCAGATCGACGCCGACTACGTCAACAGCCACCTGGGTGAATTGGCACAGAACGAAGACCTGTCCCGTTATATCCTGTAAGCCATACTTACAGCGATAGAGATCCTGTGGGAGCGAGCTTGCTCGCGATGAGGCCATCTCATTCGACATAGATGTTGAATCTGATACCGCTATCGCGAGCAAGCTCGCTCCCACAAGGTTCTGCACAAGACGGACATCTGGCCATGATCCCCACCGACATCAAGCTGCACAAAGCCTCGAAAACCCTGACGCTCAAATACGCGTCCGGCGAGGAGCACACCCTGCCCGCCGAGTTCTTGCGCGTGCACTCTCCTTCCGCCGAGGTCCAGGGCCACGGCAACCCCATCCTGCAATTTGGCAAGATCAATGTAGGCCTGACCAAGGTAGAACCCGCCGGCCAGTACGCACTGAAATTGACCTTCGATGACGGCCACGACAGCGGCTTGTTCACCTGGGAATATCTGTACGAGCTGGGGCGACGTTATGACGAACTCTGGGAAGATTATCTGGCCGAGCTAAAAACCGCCGGAAAAACCCGCGACCCGAACGAATCCGTCGTCAGGCTGATGCTCTAATCCGAGCCTCTTGCTCATTAGAGGGCATTTTCTAATTTCATCTGTTTGAATGCTCCGCTTCAGGGCCGCCGATTGGCCTGCTTGCGAAAAAAATTAAACTCGGGTAACCAATGGAACTGGCAAGTTCCCTGCAGTGCTCTCTGCATTAAAAGAGCAGCGATGCAGTATTAACGGTCACCCCGAGCAGTAGTACCTGGCATTGGCTGTGTGACTACACAGCAGGACCCGGTACTCGTCTCAGGACAATGGAGCGTCGTAGATGAGTAACAAGAATAACGATGACTTGAAGAGTCAAGCCTCGGAAAACACCTTGGGGCTGAATCCTGTCGTTGGACTGCGTGGAAAGGATCTACTGGCTTCTGCTCGAATGGTGCTCAGGCAGGCCATCAAGCAACCGATTCACAGCGCCAAGCATGTCGCTCATTTCGGCCTGGAACTCAAGAACGTGCTGCTCGGCAAATCCGAGCTGCTACCGACAAGCGATGACCGTCGTTTCGCGGATCCGGCCTGGAGCCAGAACCCGCTCTACAAACGTTATCTGCAAACCTACCTGGCGTGGCGCAAGGAACTCCACGACTGGATCGACGACAGCAACCTGCCGGCCAAGGACGTCAGCCGCGGGCACTTCGTGATCAACCTCATGACCGAGGCCTTCGCCCCGACCAACACGGCGGCCAACCCGGCGGCGGTCAAACGCTTCTTCGAAACCGGTGGCAAGAGCCTGCTCGATGGCCTCTCGCACTTGGCCAAGGACCTGGTACATAACGGCGGCATGCCGAGCCAGGTCAACATGGGCGCATTCGAGGTCGGCAAGACCCTTGGCGTGACCGAGGGCGCGGTGGTCTTTCGCAACGACGTGCTGGAACTGATCCAGTACAAGCCGATCACCGAGCAGGTGCATGAACGCCCACTGCTGGTGGTACCGCCACAGATCAACAAGTTCTACGTTTTCGACCTGAGCCCGGAAAAGAGCCTGGCGCGATTCTGCCTGCGCAACAATGTGCAGACCTTCATCGTCAGTTGGCGCAACCCGACCAAGGAGCAGCGCGAGTGGGGCCTGTCGACCTACATCGAAGCGCTCAAGGAAGCGGTTGATGTGGTCACCGCCATCACCGGCAGCAAAGACGTAAACATGCTCGGTGCCTGCTCCGGCGGCATCACCTGCACCGCGCTGCTGGGTCACTACGCGGCAATCGGCGAGAACAAAGTCAACGCCCTGACCCTGCTGGTCAGCGTGCTCGACACCACCCTGGACAGCGACGTGGCCCTGTTCGTCGACGAGCAAACCCTGGAAGCCGCCAAGCGCCAGTCGTACCAGGCCGGTGTACTCGAAGGCCGTGACATGGCGAAAGTCTTCGCCTGGATGCGCCCCAACGACCTGATCTGGAACTACTGGGTCAACAACTACCTGTTGGGCAACGAACCGCCGGTATTCGACATTCTGTTCTGGAACAACGACACCACCCGGTTGCCCGCCGCGTTCCATGGCGACCTGATCGAAATGTTCAAAAGTAACCCGTTGACCCGTGCCGATGCACTGGAAGTGTGCGGTACGCCGATCGACCTGAAGAAAGTCACCGCCGACATCTTCTCGCTGGCCGGCACCAGCGACCACATTACCCCGTGGCGCTCCTGCTACAAGTCGGCGCAACTGTTCGGCGGCAACGTTGAATTCGTATTGTCCAGCAGCGGACACATCCAGAGCATTCTGAACCCGCCGGGCAATCCGAAATCGCGCTACATGACCAGCACTGAAATGCCCGTCAATGCCGATGACTGGCAGGAAGAGTCGACCAAGCACGCCGACTCCTGGTGGCTGCACTGGCAGGCATGGCAGGCACAGCGTTCGGGAAACCTGAAAAAAGCACCGGCAAAACTGGGCAACAAGGCCTATCCCGCGGGTGAAGCCGCGCCAGGCACCTATGTGCATGAGCGGTAACTGACACACCTCGCTATCCCTGTAGGAGCGAGCTCGCTCGCGAAGGGCGTTAACGATAACGCGTGCAATCTGGATAGCGCGTTGCCCGCACGTTTTTCGCGAGCAAGCCCGCTCCTACAGGGGATCGAGGACGAATTCGAAATAGCGACCCACAGGGCCAGAAGCATGCCGCAACCCTTCATATTCCGTACCGTCGATCTGGATGGCCAGACGCTCCGCACGGCGGTACGCCCCGGCAAGCCTCACTTGACGCCCCTGCTGATTTTCAACGGCATCGGCGCCAACCTGGAGCTGGTGTTCCCGTTCATCGCGGCACTGGACCCGGACCTGGAAGTCATCGCCTTCGACGTACCCGGCGTCGGCGGTTCGTCGACACCAAACCGGCCGTATCGTTTTCCGAGCCTTGCGAAGCTCACAGCGCGGATGCTCGACTATCTCGACTACGGACAGGTCAACGTCATCGGCGTGTCCTGGGGGGGCGCCCTGGCTCAACAGTTCGCCTACGACTATCCGGAGCGCTGCAAGAAACTCGTGCTGGCGGCAACGGCAGCGGGTGCGGTGATGGTACCGGGCAAGCCGAAAGTGCTGTGGATGATGGCCAGCCCGCGACGCTACATCCAACCGTCCCACGTGATCCGCATTGCGCCGATGATCTACGGCGGCGCTTTCCGTCGCGACCCGACGCTGGCCGCGAGCCATGCGGCCAAGGTGCGTTCAGCGGGCAAGCTCGGATACTACTGGCAGCTGTTCGCCGGCCTCGGCTGGACCAGCATCCACTGGTTGCACAAGATCCGCCAGCCGACCCTGGTACTGGCCGGCGACGATGACCCGCTGATCCCGTTGGTCAACATGCGCTTGCTGGCCTGGCGGATCCCCAACGCCCAGTTGCACATCATCGATGACGGGCATTTGTTCCTGATTACCCGGGCCGAAGCGGTGGCCCCGATCATCATGAAATTTCTGGAGGAGGAGCGCCAGCGCGCGGTGATGCATCCGCGTCCGGCGCCATTGGGCAGCTAAACCGCTGCGTCAGCGGCCGGCAGGACGCCACGCCGCGCAACAACCCGTTACAGCGTCTATGGTGTTCTGGTTCGGTGTGTTTGTTTTTAGCCTGAAGACGAAGGAGTGTTGACTCATGCGCGAGAAACCAGCGAGGGATTCCTTACCGACTCCCGCCGCGTTCATCAATGCACAGAGTGCGATTACCGGCCTGCGCGGTCGGGATCTGTTATCGACCCTGCGTAGTGTGGCCGCCCATGGCTTGCGCAATCCGGTGCACAGTGCCCGACATGCCCTCAAACTCGGCGGCCAGCTTGGTCGTGTGCTGCTGGGCGAAACCCTGCACCCGACCAACCCGCAGGACGCTCGCTTCACCGATCCGGCATGGAGCCTCAACCCGTTTTATCGGCGCAGCTTGCAGGCCTACCTTAGCTGGCAGAAACAGGTCAAGAGCTGGATCGACGAGAGCGACATGAGCCCGGACGACCGCGCCCGTGCCCACTTTGCGTTCACCTTGCTCAACGACGCCGTATCACCCTCCAACACCCTGCTCAATCCACTGGCGGTCAAGGAGCTCTTCAATTCCGGCGGTAACAGCCTGGTGCGTGGCATCAGCCATTTGGTGGACGATCTGCTGCACAACGACGGCCTGCCCCGGCAAGTCACCAAGCAAGCATTCGAGGTTGGCAAGACTGTCGCCACCTCCACCGGAGCCGTGGTATTTCGCAACGAACTGCTGGAGTTGATCCAGTACAAACCGATGAGCGAAAAGCAGTATTCCAAGCCCCTGCTGGTGGTGCCGCCACAAATCAACAAGTACTACATTTTCGACCTTAGCCCCCACAACAGCTTCGTCCAGTACGCGCTGAAAAACGGCCTGCAAACCTTCATGATCAGCTGGCGCAACCCGGATGTGCGTCACCGCGAATGGGGGCTCTCGACCTACGTGGAAGCTGTAGAAGAGGCCATGAATGTCTGTCGGGCGATCACCGGCGCACGGGAGGTCAACCTGATGGGCGCTTGCGCCGGCGGTCTGACCATTGCCGCGCTGCAAGGACACCTGCAGGCCAAGCGGCAGCTGCGCAGGGTGTCCAGCGCAACTTATCTGGTGAGCCTGCTCGACAGCCAGATGGACAGCCCCGCAACGCTGTTCGCCGACGAACAGACTCTGGAAGCCGCCAAACGCCGCTCCTATCAGAAAGGTGTACTGGACGGCCGCGATATGGCCAAGGTCTTCGCCTGGATGCGCCCCAACGATTTGATCTGGAGCTACTTCGTCAACAACTACCTGTTGGGCAAAGAGCCACCGGCGTTCGACATCCTCTACTGGAACAACGACAACACGCGCCTGCCGGCCGCCCTGCATGGTGACCTGCTGGACTTCTTCAAGCACAACCCGCTGACTCACCCGGGTGGCCTGGAAGTGTGTGGCACGCCGATCGACTTGCAGAAGGTCACCGTCGACAGCTTCAGCGTCGCCGGCATCAACGATCACATCACGCCGTGGGACGCGGTGTATCGCTCGACGCTGTTGCTCGGTGGCGAGCGGCGCTTCGTGCTGTCCAACAGCGGCCATGTGCAGAGCATCCTCAACCCGCCGAGCAACCCGAAAGCCAACTACGTCGAGAACGGCAAATTCAGCAGCGACCCACGGGCCTGGTACTACGACGCCAAGCGTGTCGATGGCAGTTGGTGGACCCAATGGCTTAGCTGGATTCAGGAACGCTCCGGTGCGCAGAAGGAAACCCACATGGCGCTCGGCAACCAGAACTATCCACCGATGGAGGCAGCACCCGGTACTTACGTGCGCGTGCGCTGACGTTCAACGAGCCACGGCCACTGTCGGCCGTGGCAAGACCCGATCATTAAGAAGACTGGATGAAAACCCGCGACCGGATCCTCGAATGTGCCCTGCAGTTGTTCAATCAGAAGGGCGAACCGAATGTCTCCACCATGGAAGTTGCCAATGAGATGGGCATCAGCCCGGGCAACCTCTACTACCACTTCCACGGAAAGGAGCCTCTGATTCTCGGGCTGTTCGAGCGTTTCCAGGGCGAACTGGCCCCCTTGCTCGATCCACCGGCCGATGCCGAACTGGCACCCGAAGAATACTGGCTCTTCCTGCACCTGATCGTCGAACGCCTGTCCCACTACCGGTTCCTGTTCCAGGATCTGTCGAACCTCGCCGGGCGCCTGCCGAAACTGGCCAAGGGCATTCGCAACCTGCTCAATGCACTCAAGCGCACACTGGCATCGCTGCTGGCACGATTGAAGGCGCAAGGGCTGCTGGTCAGCGATACCCAGGCACTGGGGCAACTTGTGGAGCAGATCACCATGACACTGCTTTTCTCACTGGACTATCAGCGGATTCTTGATCGTCAGGGCGAGGTGCGATTGGTGGTTTACCAGATCATGATGCTGGTGGCGCCGCACCTGCTGCCATCGATGAAGGCTGCGACCGAACAGATGGCGATGGAGTACCTGGAAGACCACGAATAACCCTGACACCCACCAACCCTGTGGGAGCGAGCTTGCTCGCGATGGCGGCGGATCAGCCAACATCAATGTTGAATGTGATGGCCTCATCGCGAGCAAGCTCGCTCCCACATTGGGCTTGTGTCGGTCAGAGATTCGCACACAAACAAAAACGCCCGACCTTCACAGGCCGGGCGTTTTCTTGAGCCCTGAAAATCAGGACTGACTGGTTGGCGTCGATGGAGCTGGCGCGACAGTCGGGGTGACCGCAGGGGTCGGTGCGGTAGCGGAGTTCGAAGCGCTGACCGGAGCTGCCGGCGTTGCCGGTTTGGCAGCTGCCACTGCTGGTTTTGGTGCTACGGCCTTTGGAGCTGCCGGCTTTTTCACCGCTGGTTTTTTCGCCGCAGCGGGTTTGGCCGCTGCAGTTTTCGCTGCAGGCTTGGCGGCCGGTTTAGCCGCTGGTTTGGCTGCAGGTTTGGCTGCAGGTTTGGCTGCGGCCGGTTTGGCGGCTGCAGTTTTAGCCGCAGGCTTGGCAGCAGGTTTAGCCGCTGCTTTTGCCAGTGGCTTGGCTGCGGTTTTGGCAGCAGGTTTGGCTGCCGCGGTTTTCACCGCAACAGGCGCAACCTTGGCACCGGTCAGTTTTTCGATTTGCTTGGTCAGGGTTTCGACCTTGCTGTGCAGTGCCTTGACCTCGTTGCGGCTCGGTACGCCCAGACGCGAAATGGCGCTGTTCAGACGCTTGTCGAAAGCACCTTCCAGCTCATCCCACTTGCCCAGTGCGCGATCTTTCACGCCGCTGATGCGCGACTTGGCCGAAGAAGCGGAGTCCTTGGCGGCGTCGACAGTCTTGCCAACAGCACTCTTGGTGAGCTTCTCGGCTTTCTCGCCGTCCTTAACCAATGCATCGAAGAGTTTGCTGCCGTCAGTGTCGATCTTCGAGTACACGCCTAAACCAGCCAGCCAGATTTTTCGGGAGTAATCTTCAACCTTCCCGATCCACGAGCTGCCTTCTTTTTCGGTTTTCTTTTTAACAGCCATCCCGTTCTCCTTAAGATTTACGCGCGACACGTTCGAGCAATGCCGTCAGCTCATCGAGCTTAGCAGAGAGTGTCTCAACGTCATGTTTAGACGGAATACCGATACGATTCAAGGTACTTGCGACACGCGTGTCGAACGCCTTCTCGACCTTGTCGAGTTGAACCTCGACCTTGCCTTTGAAAGTGCTGACTTCACTCTTGGCTTCATCGATCTCGGCATTGGCCGCTTCAAGCTTCTCAGCGACTACCTTTTTGCCTTTCTTTTCAACAACCTGACCAGCCTTGATCAGCTCCTGAAAGTACTCGCTGCCCTCTTGGCCGACCTTGGCGTAGGCACCCAGGCCTGCCAGCCAGATCTTGCGGGCATAGGATTTGACGTCGCCCAGCGTGCCGGTCGACGGGTCGATTTTTTTCTTCAAAATAACTTTGGCCATGGTGCACCTCACGCGCAGAAGGTTTGAGGAACTGCCCGGGTAAGTGTCGGGCTCTGGCACAAAGTAGGGAGAAAAATTAGAAACGGCACCCTAACAAATGACATAAACCTTTGAGAGCGCCACACAAAAAACTGTGGGAGCGAGCAAGCTCGCTCCCACAGGGGATCTCATTACAGCTGGAGATCAGACCAACGCTTTATCCAGCGCCTTTTCGATTTCCGCTTTGATCATGCCGCTCATGGCCGACATCATCAGGCCCAACTCCACGTCGACCTTGATCGAATCTTCACTGACATGCACCGCACCCTTCACACCCGAGCGCTTGAGATTGAGGGTGTCGCCGGACCACTGCGGCTCCAGGCCATACTGATCGGAAAGTTTCTGCGCCAGCTTGTCGGCCTTCTCGCGAGCCGCTTCCTTACCCAGGCCGTGGGCACGTTCAACACTAATACGGGCCATCAAATGACTCCTGCTTTATGGATGCTTTCCCGAGACATCTTGACCTCTGCTGCGTCAAAACGTCCCGATAGTTGCTCATCTTACCTTCAGCCTTGCCAAGACAAAGCATGCCTTGGGGATTAGAATGTCGCGCATTCTCTTTTGGTGACAGCGATATGACTGATCAGCGCAAAGGCAGCGATGCCGAACCCACCACTCACTTCGGCTTCAAAAACGTTCCGGAAAGCCAGAAAGCGGAAAAAGTCGCTGAGGTTTTCCACTCGGTAGCCGCCAAGTACGACCTGATGAACGACCTTCTGTCGGGCGGTATGCACCGTCTGTGGAAGCGTTTCGCGATCGAACTGTCGGGCGTTCGTGCCGGTAACCGCGTGCTCGACATCGCCGGCGGTACTGGCGACCTGACCAGAAAATTCTCGCACCTGGTGGGCCCTACCGGCCAGGTCGTGTTGGCCGATATCAACGAATCCATGCTCAAGGTCGGTCGTGACCGCCTCCTGGACCTCGGTGTGGCCGGCAACGTCGAATTCGTCCAGGCCGACGCGGAAAAACTGCCGTTCCCGGACAACCATTTCGACTGCGTGACCATCGCCTTCGGCCTGCGCAACGTGACCCACAAGGAAGATGCCCTGCGCTCGATGCTGCGCGTGCTCAAGCCGGGCGGCCGCTTGTTGGTACTGGAGTTCTCCAAGCCGACCAACGCACTGATGTCCAAGGCCTACGATGCTTACTCGTTCGCCTTCATGCCGCTGATGGGCAAGCTGATCACCAACGACTCGGAAAGCTATCGCTACCTGGCCGAATCGATCCGCATGCACCCGAACCAGGAAACCCTGAAGTCGATGATGGTCGAGGCCGGTTTCGACCGTGTGACCTATCACAACATGACCGCCGGCATCGTTGCCCTGCACCGCGGCATCAAGCCCTGATGTTGCTCGCCGGCCTGTTCGCCAGCATTGAACTCGGCCTGAACCGGGTGCTGCGTCTCGACAGCACGGCGCTGCCGCGGCTGGCGCATTTGACCGGCAAAGTGATTGCCGTCGATTGCCGCAGCCCGGTGCTGCAACTGTTCATCCTGCCCAGCGACGAAGGCCTGATGCTCGCCTCCCAGTGGGAAACCGGCGCCGACTGCACTTTGCGTGCACCGGCCTCGAGCCTGTTGAAACTGGCGATGAGCAAGGACAAGACCTCGGTCCTGCACGCCCCTGAAGTCGAACTCGACGGCGACAGCGGCGTGCTGCTGGAACTGGCGGCGATCCTCCAGGACCTGGAGCTGGATTGGGAGTACGAACTCTCGCGCTGGCTGGGACCTGTGGCCACGCAACTGGTCGGCGGTCACCTGCGCAGCCGCGCCCGCTGGTATCAGCAAGGGTTCGCCAGCCTCAACCAGAACCTGGGCGAATACCTGGCCGAAGAATCGCGCACCCTCGTCGGCCAGCGCGAAGCCGAAGCCCGATTCAGTGAACTGGACCAGATCAAGCTTGATCTTGAACGTCTCGAGGCGCGTTTCGAGCGCCTTTCCCGATCCCTCGACCCAAGCGATAACGCATGAAGCTGCTTGCCGTCCGCCGTCTGTTGCGCATCCAGCGCGTCGTGATCCGCTACCGCCTCGATGACCTGCTGTTCGCCCTGCCGCTGCCCTGGTTCTTGCGGGCGCTGCGTTACGCCTTGCCGTGGCGCTGGTTTCCGCGCAAGACCCTGGACCTGAGCCGTGGCGCGCGTTTGCGCCTGGCGTTGCAGGACCTGGGGCCGATCTTCATCAAGTTCGGGCAGATCCTGTCTACTCGCCGCGACCTGTTGCCCGAGGACATCGCCGACGAACTGATGAAGCTGCAGGACCGCGTACCGCCATTCGACTCGCAAGTGTCGGTCAAGCTGATCGAAGAACAGCTGGGCAAGAAAATCAGCGAAGTCTTCAGCCGTTTCGACGTCGAACCGCTGGCCTCGGCCTCGGTGGCGCAGGTGCACGCCGCGCAACTGAAAACCGGTGAGGAAGTGGTGGTCAAGGTGATCCGCCCAGGCCTCAAACCGGTGATTGCCCAGGACCTGGCGTGGCTGTTCATCCTCGCCCGCGCCGCCGAAAAACTCTCGGCCGATGCGCGCCTGCTGCACCCGGTGGACGTGGTCAGCGATTATGAAAAAACCATCTACGACGAACTCGACCTGCTGCGCGAGGCGGCCAACGCCAGCCAGTTGAAGCGCAACTTCGACGGCTCGCCGCTGCTGTACGTCCCGCAAGTCTATTGGGACTGGTGCCGGCCGAAAGTGCTGGTGATGGAACGCATCTACGGTATTCAGGTTACCGATCTGGCGACTCTGGCCGACCAGCGCACGGACATGAAAATGCTCGCCGAGCGTGGCGTGGAGATTTTCTTCACCCAGGTGTTCCGCGACAGTTTCTTCCACGCCGACATGCACCCCGGCAACATTTTCGTCAGCACCGTGAATCCGTGGAGCCCGCAGTACATTGCGATCGACTGCGGCATCGTCGGCAGCCTGACCCCGGAAGACCAGGATTACCTGGCGCGCAACCTGTTCGCCTTCTTCAAGCGCGATTACCGTCGAGTGGCGCAGTTGCACATCGATTCGGGCTGGGTGCCGGCGGAAACCAAGCTCAACGAATTCGAAGCGGCGATCCGTACCGTGTGCGAGCCGATCTTCGAAAAACCGTTAAAAGATATTTCCTTCGGTCAGGTGCTGATGCGCCTGTTCCAGACTGCGCGCCGCTTCAACATGGAAGTGCAGCCGCAGTTGGTCCTGCTGCAAAAAACCCTGTTGAACATCGAAGGCCTGGGCCGCCAGCTGTACCCGGACCTCGATCTATGGAACACCGCTCAGCCATTCCTCGAACGCTGGATGCGCGAGCGGGTCAGCCCCAAAGCCCTGCTCGGCAACGTGCACAGCCAATTCGAACAGATCCCGCACTTGGCCAGCATGGCCCGCGACCTGCTCGAACGCATGTCCCAACCCCACGCCTACGACCCGCCGTCACCGTGGCATCGACGCCGTGACGACTGGTTCCTGCGCCTGCTCGGTACGGCCCATCTGGCCGGTGGCGCCGTCCTTGCCGCTGGCGGACCGCTGAACCAGTTGGCCTATTGGCCGGCGGGAATCATGATGGCGGTCGGTTTGTATCTGGTCGTGCGCCGATAGCCAGTTGTGTGAACGACTGGCACACTGTTTGAACGCCTGAGCTCGGCTATTGAAGTGTCGAGCCCGCTGTCGGAGTCGAAGATGAAAAACTGGCTGGACGAGATCAAGTGGGACGCTGACGGCCTGGTGCCGGCCATTGCCCAGGATCACAAGACCGGGCGCGTCCTGATGATGGCCTGGATGAACCGCGAAGCACTGGAACTGACCGCTGCCGAGAACCGTGCCATTTACTGGTCACGTTCCCGTGGCAAGCTGTGGCGCAAGGGCGAAGAGTCCGGCCACGTGCAAAACCTGCACGAGATGCGCCTGGACTGCGACGCCGACGTCATCATCCTGATGGTCGAGCAGATCGGCGACATCGCCTGTCATACCGGCCGCCAGAGCTGCTTCTACCGCGTCTATGAGAACGGCGACTGGACAACCGTCGACCCGGTCTTGAAAGATCCGCACGCCATCTATTCCGCAGGGCACAAACATGAGTGACACTCTCACCCGCCTCGCCGAGGTACTGGAGGAGCGCAAAGGCGCCGCCGCCGACAGCTCGTATGTCGCCAGCCTGTACCACAAGGGCTTGAACAAGATTCTGGAAAAAGTCGGCGAAGAGTCGGTCGAAACCATCATCGCCGCCAAGGACGCCGCCGTCAGCGGCGACTGCAGCGATGTGATCTACGAAACCGCCGACCTGTGGTTCCACAGCATGGTCATGCTCGCCCAATTGGGGCAGCATCCACAGGCTGTACTCGATGAACTGGACCGTCGTTTCGGTCTCTCCGGACACGCCGAGAAAGCCTCGCGCCCGTCCGCCTGAATAACTATTAGAGAGGAGCAGCAGCATGGGCATTTTTGACTGGAAACACTGGGTCGTCATCCTGGTTGTCGTGGTACTGGTGTTCGGCACCAAGAAACTGAAAAACCTCGGCACTGACGTCGGCGAGTCGATCAAGGGCTTCCGCAAAGCCATGAACGACGATGAAAAACCGGCCGACCCGAACGCGACCCCGGCCCAACCGGTTCCTCCGGTTCAGCCACAGGCATCCGTGAACCAGCCGCACACCATCGACGTGCAGGCACAGAAAGTCGAAGAGCCGATCCGCAAAGACGTGTGAGCACTGACTAATGTTTGGTATCAGCTTCTCTGAACTGCTGCTCGTCGGCCTCGTCGCCCTGCTGGTGCTGGGTCCCGAGCGCCTGCCGGGCGCTGCGCGCACCGCCGGCCTGTGGGTCGGGCGCCTGAAGCGCAGCTTCAACGCAATCAAACAGGAAGTTGAACGTGAAATCGGTGCCGACGAGATTCGTCGGCAACTGCACAACGAGCACATCCTGTCGCTTGAGCAGGAGGCGCGGAAAATCTTCACGCCGACCCAGCAGGAGCCGACGCCGGTGGAACATGTGGGTACGCAGACGATTCTTGCGCCTGCCGCGGCTGTCGACCCGACACCTGCTCCGACGGCGGAACCTGCGCCTGTTGTGGCAGCGATGCCGGTTGAACCCGTTGCTCCAGCCACCGCGCCGACAACGCCAGCGCCCAATGACACCACTTTGCCGCCGCGAGCCCCATGAGCGATCTCCCTGAAAACGACCAGCACATGCCGCTGGTTTCGCACCTCACCGAGTTGCGTACCCGTCTGCTGCGCTGCGTAGCGGCGATCTTCATCATCTTTGCCGGGCTGTTTGCCTTTACCCAGCAGATCTACACCTTCGTCTCCACGCCGCTGCGCGCGTACCTGCCCGCTGGCGCGACGATGATTGCCACTGACGTGTCGTCGCCGTTCCTGACGCCACTGAAGCTGACGATGATGGTCTCGCTGTTCCTGGCCATTCCGGTGATCCTGCACCAGATCTGGGGTTTCATCGCCCCCGGCCTGTACAAGCATGAAAAGCGCATCGCCGTGCCCTTGCTGGTCTCCAGCATCTTTCTGTTCTACGCCGGCATGGCCTTCGCCTATTTCCTGGTGTTCCCGCTGATCTTCAAGTTCTTCGCTGCCGCCACCCCGGCCGGCGTGGAAATGATGACCGACATCACCAGTTACCTCGATTTCGTCATGACGCTGTTCTTCGCCTTTGGCGTAGCGTTCGAGATTCCGGTGGCCGTGGTGCTGCTGGTGTGGATCGGCGTGGTCGATGTCAAATACCTGAAGAAAATCCGTCCGTACGTGATCATCGGCTGCTTCGTGGTCGGCATGATCCTGACACCACCCGACATCTTCTCGCAGACCCTGCTGGCCGTTCCGATGTGGCTGTTGTTCGAGATCGGCATCCTGTTCGGCAGTCTGATCAGCAAGCGCGGCGACCATCCGGAAGACCAACCGGCTGACGATCACAACGACCAGCCGCCAGCGACCCAAGCGTGAACCTGCTGCTCCTCGAAGAGGCCGATTTCATTGCGGCCGACCGCGCGATCCTGCGTGATCGCCGGTTGACCCACATGCAGGAAGTCCACCGCTGCGAAGTCGGTGACAGCATGCGCGTCGGGCGAATCGGCGGTTTGATGGGTTCGGCCGAAGTGCTGCGCCTGGACGCCGACGAAGCGGAATTGCGCGTCACCCTCGACCAGCCACCACCGGCCAAGCTGCCATTGACCCTGGTATTGGCCCTGCCACGACCCAAGATGCTGCGCAGGGTGTTCCAGACCGTGGCGGCCATGGGTGTGCCACGGGTCGTGCTGGTCAACAGCTATCGCGTCGAGAAGAGCTTCTGGCAGACCCCGTTCCTGGAGCCAGAGGCGATTCGCGAGCAGTTAATCCTCGGCCTGGAACAGGCGCGGGACAGTGTGTTGCCGGAAGTCGTGATCGAGAAGCGCTTCAAGCCCTTCGTCGAAGACCGTCTGCCCGCGATGACCGAAGGCACCCTCGGCCTGGTGGGGCATCCGGGCAATTACCCGCCCTGCCCTCGCGCACTCAGCGAACCGGTGACCCTGGCCATCGGCCCCGAGGGTGGCTGGATTCCCTACGAGATCGACCTGCTGGGCAAATCCGGTCTGCAACCGGTGCAACTGGGCGAGCGCATCCTGCGGGTCGAAACCGCCGTGACCGCGTTGCTGGCACGCCTCTTTTAAATCCAGACACTGTCCCTGTGGGAGCGAGCTTGCTCGCGATAGCGGAGTAACAGTCGACATCCGTGTTGCCTGAAACAACGCCATCGCGAGCAAGCTCGCTCCCACAGGTCAACATTTGCCACAGATGATCACTTGCCCGTACATCGGGAGTCACCTACAGAATCCAGCCCTCCTGCCGATAAAGCCCCCATAAAACCATTGTTTGGTCCGGGGAGTTTCAGCATGTATCAATGGCTAGCCGAGAATCTGGGTAACGTCAGCGTCAAACGCAAGCTGGGGATCGGCTTCGGTCTGGTGCTGCTGTTGACCCTGCTGATCACCTTCACCGGCTGGAGCGGCCTGAGCGGCGTGACCAGCCGTGGCGATAAACTGGGGTTCATCGCCAGCCTCAACGACCTGACCAAGGACCTGCGCATTGCACGCCTGGATTACGAGATGCGTCGCGGCGAACAAGGTCCCGGCGCTGTCAACGATCTGTTGGGCAAGCTCGATAGCGGCCTGCAGACCGCCCGCGGCCTGATCGAGCAACCGGCAGATACGGCCATGGTCGATCAACAACTGGCCGCTGTCGCCGAATACCGCCGCGCCTTCAACGACATGACCCAGGCCGGTGCCCAGCGTGAAGACGCCCGCAGCAAACTCGGCGCCACTGCAGACAATGCCGTGGCCCGCGTCGCCGAAGTGGAAAAATCCATGCTGCAAGGTGACAGCGTAGCGGCGTTCAACAGCGTGATCGACCTGAGCAAACTGATCCAGCAGGCGCGCTTCCAGGTTCGCGGCTACACCTACAGCGGCAAGAGCGAAGCCGAACAGCCAGCCCTCGACGCGATCGAAAACGCCCTGAAGAACCTCGAGAGCCTGCCGACCAAACTGCCTGAAGAACACATCGCCAACCTGCAACAGGCAACTGACTCGCTGAGGGCCTATCGCGCCGCCGTCAGCCAGTTCCACGACTCCCAGGTGGCCAGCGCCAAGGCCCTGGCACGCATGTCCACCCAAGGCGACATCCTGTTGGACATGAGCCAGAAACTCACCGTCTCGCAAACCGTCGTGCGTGACACCGACGCCGCCCATGCCAAGAACATGCTGACCCTCGCCACCGTGCTGGCCATCGCCTTCGGCCTGCTGGCCGCCTGGGCGATCACCCGACAGATCATCATTCCATTGAACCAGACCCTGATCGTGGCCCAGCGCGTCGCCAGTGGCGACCTGACGCACAACCTGACATCGCAGCGCCGTGACGAACTCGGCCAGTTGCAGCGAGCCATGCAAAGCATGACCCAAGGGCTGCGCGAACTGATCGGCGGCATCAGCGATGGCGTCACGCAGATCGCCAGCGCCGCTGAAGAGCTGTCTGCCGTCACCGAGCAGACCAGCGCCGGGGTCAACAGTCAGAAGGTCGAAACCGATCAGGTCGCCACCGCCATGAACGAAATGGCCGCCACCGTGCAGGAAGTGGCGCGCAACGCCGAAGAAGCCTCCGAAGCCGCCGTCGCCGCCGATCAGCAGGCCCGGGAGGGCGACAAAGTCGTCGGCGAAGCCATCGCCCAGATCGAACGCCTGGCCGCGGAAGTCGGTCACTCCACCGAGGCCATGGGCGAACTCAAGCGCGAAAGCGACAAGATCGGCAGCGTGCTCGACGTCATCAAGTCGGTGGCCCAGCAAACCAACCTGCTGGCCCTCAACGCCGCCATCGAAGCCGCTCGCGCCGGTGAAGCCGGACGCGGTTTTGCCGTGGTCGCCGACGAAGTCCGCAGCCTGGCCCAGCGCACACAGAAGTCCACCGAAGAGATCGAAGAGCTGATCGTCGGCCTGCAAAACGGCACCCAGCAAGTCGCGACCATCATGGACAACAGCCGCACCCTGACCGACAGCAGCGTCGAACTGACCCGCCGCGCCGGCGGTTCACTGGAAAGCATCACCCGCACGGTGTCGGCGATCCAGGCGATGAACCAGCAGATCGCCGCGGCTGCCGAACAGCAAAGCGCCGTGGCGGAGGAGATCAACCGCAGCGTGCTGAATGTGCGGGATGTGTCGGATCAAACGTCGGCGGCGAGTGAGGAGACGGCAGCGTCCAGCGTTGAGCTGGCGCGGTTGGGGACGCATTTGCAGATGTTGGTGGGGCGGTTCAGGGTTTGAAACGCTAGCAGATGGAAGAGCATTGGTCGCCGGCGAGCCATTCGCCGATCAACCTCTTCAGGGGATATGAAATGAAAATTTACGTTCATCCAAACTCATGACTTAACCTCAAAGCATTACCAAAATAACGACCTCGGACAACTAACAGTTCTGCTAGTTACGCCAGCTTTCAGAACGGCGCACGATCTGCTTCTGCTTTTTTTCAGGAGCGCAATCATGAGTAACGATCCAATCGACAATTTTGCGGCCTCAGAATCTGTTTCATCCGACGACGTTGCATCCAACACCAACTACAGCCGCTGGATGACCCACATGGCGTCGGAGATTGCGCATCTGAAGCTTTACCAATTGGCCATTCCTGGTGCGCATAATTCAGGTGTTGACCGAAGCGGAAGTTTTCATGTCGGCAATAGATGGGCCGCTTGTCAATACAATAGCTTCACCCAGCAATTATCCGCGGGTGCGCGGTATCTGGACTTACGCCTAGTTGATAGCAGTTATAAAAAAACAATAGGCAACAAATTCCCAACATATAAATTCATCGAGATTTTTGAATTCAAACATGGCGATATCAGCGCAGGCCGACGGCTTGAACATTTGGTTGAAGCAGTTAACAGCTTCGCCACGGCCAACCCGTTTGAAATTATATTTATTGACTTCCACCATTATGATAGAGGACGTAATCATTCGAGCGACAGCCTTCAGCGATGCCTGCCTAAGTTCAACCCAATCAAAAATCGTTTAATACCACCCTCAGCCAATGAGTTGAGTATCGGAGAAATTCGTCAAAATCATCCAGGCTGCAATATAGTCTTGTGCCTTGCTCACAACTATCCAGTGCCTCCCAGCAATGTGCAAGACAAGTGGCCGAACGGGACGATACGCAGAGAGCAGATATGGCATCCTATGCGACATGAGTGGACTCCGGAAGCTTCCGAAAGCAACATAATATCACTCGTTGTTAATTCAATGAAGTCACCTCCAGAGAATCATTATTGGGTGCTCTCTGCTGCTGTCACTGAGCAAACCTTTCCGAAAGACTTGGCAACCACCAGCCCTGTTAGAACAGAAGTCTTTAAACCAGGTTTTCAGAACGCAAATATCGTCATGGTCGATTTTATTGACGGCTCAAACTCCAAAGCTAGTGTGACAGATCGCTGCATCAATTTAAACAGACAGAGGACCTCAGATAGAACCAGCCCCCCTGGTCCAACCAGATTGGTAGTTACAGCAAAAGACGAGGAGAATATCGGGGGCAAATTTCAAAACACACTGGTATTCCACTGGAGCCAACCGCTCGACAATTTAGGTATACGAAAACACGAAATCTACTGCAATGGCGAAAAATTCAAGTCAACAAGCCAAATGCCCTATGAGGGCAAAAATTTTCCTCTAAAAAACTATTCTTTTAAAGTTAAAGCTATCGACTGCGTGGATAACCACTCAGAATTTTCTTTTACATTTGATCTTATCCAAGACTCTATACCTCCTACCATCCCTGGAAATCTTGAACTCAAGCAAGGAATCCATGGCACCTCCGTTACTTTAGTGTGGGACCACTCAACCGATGCGAGAGGAGTAGCAGGTTACGAGATATATTTAGATAATGAATTTTTACAATATGAACCTTACAAACCAACCAATAGAGCAATTACTGACATCTACAACCTAACAAACACCAAACAATACGAGATACAAGTTCGCGCCAGAGACAATAATGATCTCTATTCAGAATTCGCAACAATAACACTCTATCCCCGCCCAACGGTAGTCAATCCTCGATATTCCATCGTCGGATATGACGAATCAACAGAAAAATATAGTGTCAACATCGTGTGGGATACTGATGCATATTCATCTCCGGAGATTATGTACGAAGGTGAAACAAAGTGGTACTCAGGGTACGCAGAGTACAGGGAACTCTATCGTCCCGAGTCAGGCGAAGGACCAACATTCAACTTCCAGGCCAGTCAAAATGAGCGCATAACGCACCGCTGCATAACATGGTACGGGCGCTATCCAGTAAGTGAATTTATTTCTTTCGACTTCGTTTTCGACTCAACACCTCCGGTCCCGACTAACAATTTGAAAGTCACGTCTCGCACACAAAGCGCTACATCCATCTCTTGGGAGCCTTCAACCAGCGCCGACATTACAAACTATGCAATTTCGGTAAACGAAGAAATTCCAGTATTAGTCTCTAAATCAGTGAACACCTATACATTCGAACAAATGCCATTAGACGAAACATTTTCGATCGAAGTATGGGCAATTAACAATGTCGACGCTTGCTCGATTATCGAGACCCTCACAATTGAACCTGTTGATAATGTCGCCCCCGACAAACCGGGCGTTCCGACGATAACAAACATCACAAATAGCGGAGCACAAATCAGCTGGACACCGGCCTCAGACAATGTCGCTGTAACCGGTTACACAATCACCATTAACAATAATCCACCTATTTCAACTGCCCACACGCAACACACTCTTACCGAATTAGAGGAGGCAACTCGGTATGCAATTGAAATAAAGGCCTTTGATGCCGCAGGAAATCTGTCAGAGCCCAACACCGCCTCATTCACCACCAAGTATTTACTTCCTGGTAACCCGGGCACGCCCCAAATCAGCAAAATCACCCACTCATCCGCGGAGCTCCGCTGGGCTGCCTCAAGTGGCTTGGACGTTCAGTACAAGGTTTTACTGAATGGATTCCTCGTCGCTCAAACCAAAGAGCCATTTTTCACTATTACTCATCTTAGAGGTCATACCGACTATCAGGTAGAAGTCCATGCATTCAATCCGGGCGGAGTGTCCGAGCCGGCTGCCACGAAGTTCAGAACCTTACTCGCGCCTCCAGTCAACTTGAGATTCAGCCACCTCAATGGCCGCTGCAGACTGGCATGGAACCCGGTTTTCCGTGTGCTGCCGTCTCATGAAGTATCAATCAATGGTAGAGTTTTCAATACTGGGCCAGGACGCATCGGTTACAGCTTCAGATTGTCCGATCTTTCATCTGGTCCCGCCCCACACAAACTCTCGTTCAGGGTTCGCGCTCAACTTGACGGTGCCAGCTCCGAGGAAAGCTTACTGGAGAAAATCCTGACTGATGACGTTCCACCTAATCAACCTGGTGCACCCGTTGCCAGTGACATCACGGATACATCGGTTACGCTGACCTGGGAAGCATCCAGTGACAACATAGGTGTAACGGGTTATCGGGTTGTCTTGAACGGAGTTCTGGTATTCACCACGCAAGAGCCTCGCTATACCTTCACAGCTCTTACCCCAGGTGCCTATTACTACGTATTCGTAAGAGCCCAGGATAAGGACGGAAACCTCTCTACCCCTGGCAGGAGCACAGTATTCAAAACCACAGGACAGTCGCCGTCTCCCCCTCCTCCAGCACCAACTGTGAGAATTACTGACGAGACAGAAACTTCACTGACATTGCACTGGGGCTCTCTAAACGGAGCCTCAGGCGTCAGGATCGCGCGCAACGACGAACACTGGCGCGATGTATTGCTACTTCCAAGTGTAACTATGCTGAATCTGAATCCCGGTCTCGAATATGTCATCAGTGTGTCGGTCTTTGACATATGGGGTCAATTGTCGGAGCCCACGATACTTACCCATGAGCTTAAAGACACCACGCCTCCCAGCACTCCGGGAAGCTTGAGAGTGACAGACTCCACCTCGGATTCGGTGACGCTGGTCTGGGAAGCATCGACAGATGACATAGGGGTCTGCGACTACGTCATCTACAACAATCAGGAGTACTTCGACAGGACGCCACTCACCCAATACAGCGCCATCGGGCTGATGCCTGGCACCCACAGGTTTGAAGTTCTCGCCCAAGACCACTCGGGAAACCTCTCTCAGACAACTTCGCTCGACGTGTACTTACAAGGTGATGAGCCGAACGCTCCACGCAACTTTCGCGTCTCGAACATTGCCGATCAGCGCATCACTTTTGCTTGGTCCCCACCTTTTGCAGATCAAGGGGAAGTCATTGAGTATAAATTCGTAATCGTTGTCGCCGGAATGCCGCTACCCGTTCCAGTTGGGTTAAAGGAATGGATCACGATAGACGATAGGAACCCTTCAACTGAGCTAAAAGTAAGGCTTAAGTGCTTGCTTGAGGGGGGAGCGGAATCACCCTGGATTGAGTTGATCGTACCCCCTAGGTCCTAAAACTCTTTTAAGATGTCCGAGAGAACCACCTCTAACGATGGCTTTTACTAGCAGGGAGAATTTCAAAAACAGCCCGGACCAAGGGTTAAACATAGCCCCAAAACGAATAAAGCCCTATAGGTGTAAACCTACAGGGCTTTTGGTTCTTCATCCCGCTTTTGCGTGTCTTTGAGTCAGGCCATCTGAGGCTGCACGCTCAACGGCTTGAGCGGCAACAACGGTGCGTGGGGGTCGGCTTTCACCGACTTGCGCCACGCGCCCAGCCACTCTGGATGGCCTTCGTTCCAGACCTGCTCATGCAAGCGAGCCAGAGCCACCGGATCACTCAGCAGTTGTACACGCTCATTGTTGGTCAGGCCTTCAGGTCCGACTTTCATCGCGTGGCGCACCCGCTCGATCCGCAACCATTCAATCGGCTCAGCCTCGCGGTGCCGGGAGGTCGCCAGCGAGCACGCCAGGGCGTTCTGCTGTGGATCGACCACCGAACGGACGAAGCCGTCGTTCAGCGCGTGCCAGCGGTTTTCGTGGGTGTACTGGTCGGTCGCCAGCAGTGCCTGCGGCGGATTGTATTCCTCAGGGATCAGGAACAGGTTCTCGTCACGGGACTTCAGGCCCAGGCCGACACGGCTGGAGATCACCGACACCGGGATCGACAGCATCAACGAACCGACGATCGGCACCAGCCACCACAGGAAGCTCGGGTTCAGCCAGATCACCAGCAGCGCCCAGAAGAAGCCCAGCAAGGTCTGTGGACCGTGGCGCTTGACCGCTTCGCTCCAAGGCGTGGAGTCGTCGTCACGTTGCGGCGAATTCCAGGTCGCGGCCCAGCCGAGGAACGCGGCGAGGACGAAACGGGTGTGGAAAATCATCCGCACCGGCGCCAGCAGCATGGAGAACAACATCTCCAGCAGCATCGACAGCGTCACCTTGAACTTGCCGCCGAACTCTTTCGCGCCCTTGGCCCAGATCAGGATGATGCTCAGCAACTTCGGCAGGAACAGCAGCACGATGGTGGTAGAGAACAGCGCAATCGCTTTGTCCGGATGCCATTGCGGCCACAGCGGATAGAGCTGGCGCGGTTCGAGGAAGTACTGCGGTTCCATCAGCGTGTTGACCGCCAACAACGCTGTCGAAAGCACGAGGAAGAAGAACCACAATGGCGCCGACAGGTAGGACATCACGCCGGTCAGGAACACCGCACGGTGCACCGGGTGCATGCCTTTTACCAGGAACAGGCGGAAGTTCATCAGGTTGCCGTGGCACCAGCGACGGTCACGCTTGAGTTCGTCCAGCAGGTTCGGCGGCAGTTCTTCATAGCTGCCCGGCAAATCATAGGCAATCCACACGCCCCAACCGGCTCGGCGCATCAGCGCGGCTTCAACGAAGTCGTGGGACAGAATCGCACCGGCAAATGCGCCTTTACCGGGCAGCGGCGCCAGGGCGCAGTGCTCGATGAACGGCTTCATGCGGATGATCGCGTTGTGGCCCCAGTAGTGCGACTCGCCCAACTGCCAGAAGTGCAGGCCGGCGGTGAACAGCGGCCCGTACACGCGGGTGGCGAACTGCTGCATGCGCGCATAAAGGGTGTCCATGCCCGACGCACGCGGCGCGGTCTGGATGATGCCGGCGTCCGGCGTGGCTTCCATCAGGCGTACCAGACTGGTCAGGCACTCACCGCTCATCACGGAGTCGGCGTCGAGTACGACCATGTACTTGTAGTCACCGCCCCAACGACGGCAGAAGTCGTCGAGGTTGCCGCTTTTACGTTTTACGCGACGACGACGGCGGCGATAGAAAATCTTGCCGAAGCCCCCGGCTTCGCGGCAGACATCCAGCCAGGCCTGTTGCTCGGCGACGCAGATATCGGCGTCGTTACTGTCGCTGAGGACGAAGAAGTCGAAGCGGTCCAGGTCACCCGTGGCCGCGACCGATTCGAACGTTGCACGCAGACCGGCAAATACCCGAGGCACGTCTTCGTTGCAGATCGGCATCACCAGCGCGGTGCGCGCATCTTTTGGAATCGGCTCGTTACCAGCACTTTTACCGGAGATGCGGTATTTATCATGCCCGGTTAGCAACTCGAGAAAGCCCATCAGCGCGGTCCAGAAACCGGCCGAAACCCAGCAGAACAGGATCCCGAACAGAATCAGGATGCTGGTCTGCAATGCATATGGCAGCACTTGGGTGGCGGTTTGCAGTAACGGTTGGTGCAAGACTTCGTCGAGGTCGACGAATGACCAGCCTTGGTAAGGCATTAGGCCTTTCATGAACCAGCCGGCGACGATGGTCTGACCGAGCATCAGTACCAGCAGAATGTAGCGGCGGATCGAACCGACGGTGCGCCAGCGCGCGGCCGGCAGCACGTTCTCGTCTTTCGGCGGCTTCGGCGGATTGGTGCGACCGGTCAGACGCCGCCAGCCGCGCACCAGAATATTGGTGCGCCACGGCTCCGGCACGACCTTGGTCCGACGAATCGGTGGGGTCGCCTTAAGGCAGACGCGACCGCTGGCGTCGAGCACCAGCATTTCGGCGTCCTGCAATTCTTCGGCAGTGCTCAGGGTCAAGCGCTTGCCGACCGAAGCCTGGGCGGCCTCGGCTGGCGCGTCGAAAGTCGAGGACGACAGACGCTCATGCAGTTCACTGAAAGACTTGCAGCCCGCGAGTTCCGCGCGCTGCTGGTCGGTCATCGGCAGATGCGCCAGATACTCGGAGAGAGTTTCTGGCCGTACTTGAGAGTTACTCATCGGCAGGCAACTGATAGCTCCAGGTCTCGGTCAGGACTTCTTCAGTCGGGGCCGATTCCGGTGTGGCTGGGGCCGCGTCGGCAGCGACAGGCTGCTTGGCGTCTTTATTGGCCTTGTCCTTGGCATCTGCAACAGGCTTGGCTTCGGCCTGCTTGGCCTCCGCTTGCCTGGCTTCCTTGTCCGCTTTCTCTTGTTGCTTGGCGGCAACCTTGTCGGCCTTGGCAACCGACGAGTTCGACGACGGAATCGAAGTCTTGGCCAGGTCCGCCGGTACGATGTTCTGCACCAGCGCGGCACGCATCTCGGTGGACTTGCTCGGATCCTTGATCTTCATCCGCAAGGTCAGGCGCCAGCCTTTGGTTTCAGGATTATAGCGAACGCTGTTTTCCACCAGCTCGGCGTTGTCGCCGACGCTGACCTGGCTGCGGACGTCCGCTTCGGCCGGCAAAGCCGCCAGGGACGGGCCTTCAAAGTCCACCAGGTAGGCAACGCTGCCGTCCGGCTGACGAATCAGGTTGGACTGCTTGACGTCGCCAGTGGAGCGCAGGGTCTGTTTGACCCAAGCGCTGTCCGGCGCGTGAATCGAGGCTTCATCCATGGTCCAGTGCATACGATAAGCGACATCGAGCGGCTGGCCAGGTTCCGGCAATTTTTCCGGATTCCAGAAAGCAACGATGTTGTCGTTGGTTTCGTCGGCGGTCGGAATCTCGACCAGGTCGACCGTGCCCTTGCCCCAGTCACCCTTCGGCTCGATCCAGGCGCTTGGGCGCTTGTCGTAGCGGTCGTCGAGGTCTTCGTAGTGGCTGAAGTCGCGGCCACGTTGCAGCAGACCGAAGCCACGCGGGTTTTCAACGCTGAAGTTGCTCACGGCCAGGTGCTTCGGATTGTTCAGCGGACGCCAGATCCATTCGCCGTTGCCGGCATGGATCGCCAGGCCGCTGGAGTCGTGCAGCTCGCGACGGTAGTTCAGTACTTTCGACGGCTGGTTGGCGCCGAACAGGAACATGCTGGTCAACGGGGCAATGCCCAGTTTGCCGACCTTGTCACGCAGGAACATCTGCGCCTTGACGTCGACGATGGTGTCGCTGCCCGGACGCAGGGTCAGGCGGTAGGCGCCGGTGGCACGAGGCGAATCCAGCAGGGCGAAGATCACCAGGTGCTTGTCGCCCGGCTTGGGCTGCTGAATCCAGAACTCGCGGAAACGCGGGAATTCTTCGCCGGACGGCAATGCGGTATCAAGCGCCATGCCGCGAGCGGACAAACCATAGACATGACCCTTGCCGACGACGCGGAAGTAGCTCGCGCCAAGCATGGTCATGATTTCGTCTTGCTTGTCGGCCTTGTTGATCGGGTACAGCACACGGAAACCGGCATAACCCAGTTGTTCGGTGGCCTTTGGATCGAACTTCATATCGCCGAAGTCGAAACGACTCGGATCGTATTTGATCTCTTCGACGGTGTTCGCCGTGATTTCGTTGATTTTCACCGGTGTATCGAAATGCATGCCCTGGTGATAGAAGGACAGCTTGAACGGCGTCTTCTGGTCAGCCCACTCGGCTTTTTCTGTCAGAAAACGAATTTTCTGATAGTCCGCGAATTTCATGTCGCGGAACTCGTTCGGCAGGTTACTGCGCGGCGCTTCGAATTTCTGCGCGGCCAGTTCTTTTGCCTTGACCGATACATCATCCAGACTGAATGCCCAAAGCTGACCGGCGCTGAGCAGGCAGAGCAGTGCAGAGCCCGCTACCAGAGCGCTGCGTAACCGTTTGGCAGACAATTTTGGTGCGTTACAGGGACTAACAATCACGAGCAACCCTCGCCGAAAACAGATCAAAAAACCAACGGCCAGTTAAAGGGCCTGCACGGTGTACGGTATGAAAAAACCGCCCTTGCAAACCACTCTTGCCAAGTTGGCGAGCATTGTTCCGACTCCGCTGGGGCAAAATGATTCCCCAATCGGATCCGGACAAGTCTCTACCTAAGTCAAAATGGACCAACGAACGCTGATCCCCGTAGCGCGGGATTATCTAGTAGGCCGCGTTACAACGCATCAGGGGTAACAAAGTATTTATCGCGAAAAAGCCCTGTTTTCAGCCGAAATGAACGTAAAAACTTGTTTCAAGCGCTTTCAGGTCTGTAACAGGAAGGTTACCGGGCCATCATTGACCAGGTGCACCTGCATATCCGCGCCGAATCTACCTGATGCCACAGTGCCATGCACCTGTTTCGCTTTGCTTAATAGATAGTCGAACAGCTCCTCGCCCAACGCCGGAGGGGCCGCGGTCGAGAAACTCGGACGCAGCCCGTTTTTTGTATCGGCAGCCAGAGTGAACTGAGAGACCAGCAGCAGCCCGCCGCCCACATCCGCCAAGGACAAATTCATCTTGCCTTCAGCGTCACTGAATACCCGATAGTTAAGCAGCTTATTAAGAAGTTTGTCAGCGCTGGCCCGCGTATCGTCGGGCTCGACGGCGACCAGGACCAGCAATCCCTGATCGACGGCACCCACGATCTCGCCCGCGACCTCGACCCGCGCGCCGCGCACCCGCTGCAACAGGCCCTTCATGCTTCTTCAGGCGGCAGGTCGAGCAGACGCCGGGCCATCTGATTGGCGGCGCGTACCAGCGCGTCGGTGATGCCCGGCTCGGAAGCGGCATGACCGGCATCGCGGATGACCTGCAATTCGCTGTTCGGCCAGGCTTGATGCAATTCCCAGGCGTTATCCAGCGGGCAGATCACGTCGTAGCGACCATGAATGATCACGCCGGGCAAATGGGCGATCTTGCCCATGTCGCGGATCAGCTGATTCTGCTCCAGGAAGGCGTTGTTACTGAAGTAGTGGCATTCGATGCGGGCAATCGACAAGGCACGTTGTGGCTCGGAGAAGCGATCGACCACCATCGGGTTCGGACGCAGAGTCGCGGTGCGGCCCTCCCAGGTCGACCAGGCCTTGGCCGCGTGCATCTGGGCGATCTGGTCGTTACCGACCAGGCGCTTGTGGAACGCAGTGAGCAAGTCGTCGCGCTCGTCCAGCGGGATCGGCGCGATGTAGTCCTGCCAGTAATCGGGGAACAGGCGGCTGGCGCCGGCCTGGTAGAACCATTCGATTTCCTGCGGACGGCAGAGAAAGATCCCGCGCAGGATCAGGCCGTGCACACGCTCAGGATGGGTTTGCGCGTAGGCCAGGGCCAGAGTCGATCCCCAGGAGCCGCCGAACAGCACCCATTTGTCGATGCCCAGATGCTGGCGAATCCGCTCGAGGTCGGCGACCAGGTCCCAGGTGGTGTTGTTTTCCAGGCTGGCGTGGGGGGTCGAGCGACCGCAGCCGCGCTGATCGAACGTGACTATGCGATAGAGGTTGGGATCGAAGAAGCAACGACTCTGGGCATCACAACCGGCACCGGGGCCGCCGTGGATGAACACCACCGGCAAACCTTCCGGTGAACCGCTTTCGTCGACATACAGTGTGTGGGTTTCGTCGACAGCCAGATCGTGCCGGGCGTGGGGTTTGATCTGCGGGTACAAAGTCTGCATTGCGCACTCCGTAAGGGGTCGAGGTCATCCCTGGGGGGACTTCTATTATTCTGCCGTTGGGCATCATAAACCCGAATGGAGCGATGAGCATGTCCTTGGAGAGATTGAGGGCTCTGGATACCTGTCGCACTCAGCTCGCGCCCGAAAATGAAGCCTGTGAAGGCATTCGTATGCAATAAAGAAAACCGCTATTTCAGCGCACGACTGAAACAGCGGTTTTTTGGAGCGTTGAGCCGCAATCCTGGTTCAGGCGCTATCGAATGATGAACTCAAGTACATCACCCATTCTACGGCGTCACAGTGAACTCAACGAGTACACTTGGCTCGGAAACAATGTCGCCTTTCTTCTGCCACGCTTTGATGCGATGAACTCCTGGGCCCCAAGTAAACGATGTGTACCACTTGTTATCCACCACTAATGCATCGTTCAACTTGACACCTCTTTCATCCAAAAGCTCGACAGTCGCTCCCACTTCGCAAATACCGTCGATAGCCATGCCGCCGATGGGATATGTGCCTCCTGATACAGGCACCCTGATCGATGGCGGAGGGGGCTTGATGCCGACCGGCTCAGTGGTGACAAAGAGGGGGACACGACGAGACGGAATCCTCTTTTCGGCTCCATCTTGCACATAAACCATCAGGCGTTCGAATTCAGGAGGACGAGAAGTAAATGGTCCGACGCGGCGGACCACCCAACGATTGCCCACTACATAACCTGTATATAATCCAATTCGAACAAGCTCCACCTGGATAACACTCCCCGCATTCGAACAGGGCGTGCAGGTACCCTCCAAATCAAGATAACCTCTAAAGGGAACATTGACATTTTCGGCCTCAGGCTCCGTCACGGTCACTTCGATCCTGTCGTTCCCCAGTCCTACGCCAATCCAGCGCTCCGTCGGGTCAGACAACACGTTACTTACTGACTGTACGATTTTGATATAGACAACTTCACTACTAGTCCAGATGTGTTCAAAAGACCATGTGGTGCCGATGACGCTGGCTTCCCCGATCAAGGTTTCGTCGACATCGCGGATGTACACACTCGCGCCTGGTTCGCAGGTTCCCTCGAACCGCACTTCCTGGTTGATTGGCATAAGGCTGTTGACGAGCGGAAGGGTTACCACCGGCGGGGGTACATTGGAGGACGGCTCGCGCACAATGATCTCGCGCTCAGGAGTTGGATCTGAAATAGCAGCGTCGAGGATTTGCCGTACGTGGAGGCGCTGGACTCCAGGCACCATCTTTTCTAGCGTAAGACTCCAATTAGTCCCGATCGCCGGCACATCTTTCCATGTGATATCAGGGAGGATCAACATCTGGACAACGGCACCTTCCAGGCAGGTGCCTGCGCAACGAACAAAACCTCCGTCGTGCTCGATACCTTCTTTTGGCCAGAGCATTTCGGGGGCAGGCGGTTTTGTAGCCACCGCACGTTCGCGAGAGTCCGCCGCACTATCCTTCGTATCCTTGTTTGTACGTGCCATGATTTTCTTGCTCCTGTGGGCAGGCACGATCGCCTGCGTTCCAGAAGTGTTTTAACGTGAAGCAAAAAATTAATGACCTGTCAGAAATAACAGTCTCGACAAACGGTTGCTGTAGATCAGAGCTTTACAGCCAGGTATCCGAGCAACCTTTCATACAACACATCCACCTCGGCTACCTGCCCCCGCGCCCGCAAACAACCGTGTACCAGCCCTTCGCCGTAATACAGCGTCGCAGTCACACCGGCAGCGTTCAGTCGCTCGGCATACAGCACGCCGTCATCGCGCAACGGATCGAATTGCGCCACGGCGATCCATGCCGGTGGCAGTCTGCTGAAATCCGTGGCAAGCAATGGCATGGCGTAGGCGTTCGGATGGCGGGTGCCCTGCAGGTAAAGCGCGTGATAGCAATCTACGTCACTGCTGCTGAGTAACGGCGCGTCGATGCACTCACTGCGCGACGGCAGCCGGTGATCGCCGCCCAACCCCGGATAGATCAGGATCTGCGCGCACGGCACCGGCTCACCGGCATCGCGCAGCGCCAGGCACAACGCTGCCGCGAGGTTGCCACCGGCACTGTCGCCGGCCACCAGCGTGCGCGCAGCGTCAAGTTTGAACGGCCCGGTGCGCAGTGCTCGCCAGACTGTTAGGCAATCGTCGAAGGCCGCCGGAAACGGGTGTTCCGGCGCCAGACGGTAATTGATGGCGAGCACCAGCACGCCGAGGGTCGAGGCCAGTTCCGCGCAAATGAAGTCGTGGGAATCCAGATTCCCCACCACCCAGCCACCGCCATGTAGATAAACGATGCACGGCACGCCACCAGCAGAAGGTGAAACCGGCGGCTGATACGAACGAACGGCAACCCCCGCCAACTCGAAATCGACCACATACAACCCGGCAGGGCGCGGCGGCGTGAATGCCCGGTACATCTCGCTGTAGGCCTGGCGCAGACCGTCGGGGCTGCTGTCAATGCTGTTGAAACTGACGGTTTTCTCGACGAAAGCCGTCATCTGTTCGGAAAGTGGATAAGGAGCCATGAGCCTGGTACCCGTTCAAGGGAATATATGGCCCCTGTAGGAGCGAGCTTGCTCGCGATGATCGTCAACGATAACGCGGGGAGCCTGATACCCCGCGGCGTTCTCGGGTTTATCGCGAGCGAGCTCGCTCCTACAAGGTTTTGGTGTCAGTTTTTCAGGCTGGCCTGAACCGTCGCCACGCCATCCTTGCCATCAAAACTGCTGACACCCGCCAGCCAGCGCTGGAGATCTTCCGGATGCTCGCGCAGCCATTTTTTCGCGACATCCTGAGCCGTTTGGCGCTCCATGATCGGCACCATCAACTGGCTTTCCTGGGCGGCGGTGAAGGTCAGGTTTTCCAGCAGTCGATTGACGTTCGGGCAGCGCTGGGCGTAATCCGGCGCGGTTACGGTGGAAACGGTCGCTGCACCTTCATTCGGGCCGTACACGTCTTCGCTGCCGGTCAGGTAGGCAATCTTCATGTTGATGTTCATCGGGTGTGGAGTCCAACCGACGAACACCACGAACTCCTTGCGATTCACGGCGCGCTGTACGGCGGCGAGCATGCCGGCTTCACCGGACTCGATCAGTTTGAAATCCTTCAGGCCGAAGTGATTGGTTTCGATCATGGTCTTGATCGTGGTGTTGGCGCCGCTACCCGGCTCGATACCGTAGATTTTGCCGCCGAGTTGATCCTTGAACTTTGCGATGTCGGCAAAGGTTTTCAGGCCCGCCGCCGCCACATAGTCAGGAACTGCGAGGGTGGCCTGGGCATCAGCCAGGTTCGGCTTGTCCATGACCTTGACCTGATTGGCGGCCAGGAACGGCGCGATGTTTTTGTCCATCGCCGGTTTCCAGTAACCAAGGAAAATGTCCAGGCGCTTGTCGCGGATCCCGGCGAAGATGATTTGCTGAACGGCGCTGGTCTGTTTGCTTTCGTAGCCGAGGCCATTGAGCAACACGTCGGCCATGCCACTGGTGGCGATCACATCGGTCCAGTTGACCACGCCCATGCGCACTGTTTTGCAGGAGGCGTCGTCAGCGGCCAGGGCGCCGGTGCTCAGGAGAGCCGTGCCGCAGAGGATTGAGAGACAGCGGGCGAACAAACCTTTGGTGCTTGTCATAGAGAGCATCTCGTGCGGCAGCGATTATTGTGAGGTCGGTGTCTTTGTGCACCGTGGCCAGAACATTACGCAGCAGACGAGCGGTAAAAGCGACCTGTGGCGACCGTGTTTTGCACGGTGGCGACTGTTACGTCGCGCTTTCAAAATGAACACTTACCTGTGGGAGCGAGCTTGCTCGCGATGGCGGTGGATCAGTCGACATAGATGTAACAGACAGACCGCTATCGCGAGCAAGCTCGCTCCCACAGGGTTACGCGTCAGGCTTTAGCGCTTGTAGTGTTTTTCACCCCAGGCCAGCAACCCTTGCAGCAACTCCTTGAGCACCAACCGCGTCGGTTCCGCCAGATCCGGGCGATAGCGGAACGGCTCGAACTCTTCCATATAGGTGCACTGGCCAAGTTCCAGCTGCACGGCGTGGATGTTCTCGGCCGGATTGCCGTAATGGCGAGTGATGTGCCCGCCCTTGAAGCGCCCGTTGAGTACGTGGGTGTAGTTGTCGTGAAGCGCGCAGATCGCTTCCAGTCGGGTCGCAAGCTGTGGATCGCAACTGGCGCCGTTGAAGGTACCGAGGTTGAAGTCCGGCAACTTGCCGTCGAACAGGTGCGGGATGATCGAGCGGATCGAATGCGCATCGAACAGCAACGCATAGCCGAACTCGGCCTTCAGCCGCGCCAGTTCCTGCTGCAAAGTGCTGTGGTACGGCGTCCAGATCCGCTCCAGATAAGTCGCGCGCTCATCGGCAGAAGGCTCCAACCCTTCGCGGAACAACGGAATGCCGTCAAACAGCGTCGCCGGGTACAGGCCGGTGGTCGCGCCCACGTACAAAGGCTTGTCGTCGGACGGTCGGTTAAGGTCGATGACGAACCGCGAGTACTCGGCCGCTAGGGTGCTTGCACCCAGTTCCGCGGCGAAGTCGTAAAGTTGCGGGATGTGCCAGTCGGTGTCCGGCAGGCTTTGCGCGTCAGGAATCAACCCGGCTTCGACCGCAGGCGTCAGGCGCACGCCAGCGTGGGGCATGCTGATCAGCAGCGGTACGCGGCCTTGTTTGAAGTTCAGAACCTTATCCACAACAGATCTCCTACAAACTTGATTCGACGCCGTGGCGCACGACGCGTTTTTCCAGGTCGCCGCCCAGCCAGTAACACAGGTCGGCCGGACGATCGATTTGCCAGGCGACAAAATCCGCGACCTTGCCGACCTCCAGCGAACCATGAGTATCGGCCATGCCCAGCGCGGTGGCGGCATGAATCGTCGCGCCAGCCAGGGCTTCTTCCGGGGTCATGCGGAAGCAGGTGCAAGCCATGTTCAGCATCAGGCGCAACGACAGCGCCGGCGAGGTACCCGGGTTGAGGTCGCTGGCGATGGCGATTTTCACGCCGTGCTTGCGCAGGGCTTCCATCGGCGGCAACTGGGTTTCCCGCAGGAAGTAAAAGGCGCCGGGCAACAGCACCGCGACCGTACCGGACTTGGCCATGGCGATGGCGTCGTCCTCGGTCATGAACTCCAGGTGATCGGCGGACAACGCGTGGTAACGCGCCGCCAGGCTCGAGCCATGCAGCGACGACAACTGCTCGGCGTGCAGCTTCACTGGCAGGCCCAGTTTCTGGGCGGTAATGAACACCCGCTCAACCTGCGCCGGGGAGAACGCCAGGTACTCGCAAAACGCATCCACGGCGTCGACCAGCCCCTCGGCAGCCAAGGCCGGGAGCATGTCGGCGCAGATGTGATCGATATAGTCATCAGCGCGATCCTTGTACTCCGGCGGCAAGGCGTGAGCCGCCAGGCAGGTGCTGCGCACGCTGACCGGCAGTTCGGCGCCGAGGCGGCGGGCCACACGCAGCATCTTGCGCTCGTTGGCCAGGTCCAGACCGTAGCCAGACTTGATTTCGATACTGGTAACGCCATCACGCATCAGGCTTTTCAGGCGCTTGGCGGCACTGGCGAACAGTTCATCTTCGCTGGCTGCGCGGGTGGCGCGTACGGTGCTGGCGATACCGCCGCCGTTGGCGGCGATTTCCGCGTAGCTGACGCCTTGCAGGCGCTGTTCGAATTCACCGCTGCGGTTACCGCCAAACACCGTGTGAGTGTGGCAGTCGATCAGGCCCGGCGTGACCCAGGCCCCGTTCAAATCATTGACGGCCGGGTACTCGCCCGCCGGCAACTCACCGCGCGGGCCGATCCACTCAATGTGCGCTCCTGACGTCACGATGGCGGCGTCCTCGATGATCGAGTAGACGCCTTGTGCCATGGTTGCGACGTGACAGTGTTGCCAGAGAGTTTTCATCCGTGGCCTCCATTAGGTTATCGATGAGAAAAAGTAGGATCTTGCGTCACCAGGGCTGCCTGGCCCGCCGCTGGTTTCACCCACGTCAGGTAAGCCAGTACCAGCAACACGATCCAGACCACGCCGACGATCAGCGCTGCCTGGGTGTCAGGGAAATAGCCCAGCACGCCGAAAATGAACAGCATGAAGGCAATAGCCGCCGCCGGCGCGTAAGGCCAGAGCGGTACCGGGAACTTCAGTTGTGCAACCTGCTCGGCGCTCATGGACCGGCGCATGGCCACTTGGGTCACCAGAATCATCAGCCAGACCCACACGGTGGCAAAGGTCGCGACGGAAGCGATCAGCAGGAACACGTTTTCCGGGATCAGGTAGTTCAGCAACACACCCAGCAACAGCGCAGCACTCATCACCACCACCGTCATCCATGGCACGCCATTGCGCGACAGGCGGGCGAAGCCTTTGGGTGCATGACCTTGCTGGGCCAGACCGAACATCATGCGGCCAGCGCCGAAAATGTCACTGTTGATCGCCGAAATCGCCGCCGTGATCACCACGATGTTGAGGATGGTGGCCGCCGAGCTGATCCCCAGCTTGTCGAAAATCTGCACGAACGGGCTGCCCTGGCTGCCGATCTGCTGCCATGGAAAGATCGACATCAGCACCAGCATCGTCAGCACGTAAAACAGCAGGATACGCAACGGTACGGCATTGATCGCCCGGGGCAGCACGTGCTGCGGGTCTTTGGCTTCACCTGCTGTTACGCCGATGATTTCAATACCGCCAAACGCAAACATCACCACCGCGAACGAAGCAATCAGACCGCCCATGCCATTGGGCATGAAGCCGCCGTGGCTCCAGAGATTGCTGATGTCGGTCGCTTGGCCGGGGGCCGAGCTGATGCCGAACCACATGATGCCGAAACCACCCAGGATCATCGCGACGATGGCCGCGACCTTGAGCAGCGACAGCCAGAACTCCATTTCACCGAAGACTTTGACGTTGCACAGATTCAGGCCGCCAACGATGGAAACGACACCCAGCACCCAGATCCAGCGGGAAACCTCCGGAAACCAGAAGCCCATGTAGATTCCGAATGCAGTGACATCGGCCATGCCGACGATGACCATTTCGAATGCGTAGGTCCAACCGAGGATGAAGCCCGCCATCGGCCCCAGGTAGGTGCTGGCGTACTGGCCGAAAGAGCCGGCCACCGGGTTGTGCACCGCCATCTCACCGAGGGCGCGCATGACCATGAACACCGCCGCGCCACCAATCAGGTAAGCGAGCAGTACCGCAGGACCGGCCATTTGAATGGCCGAGGCAGATCCATAAAACAGCCCGGTGCCGATTGCCGACCCCAGCGCCATGAAGCGAATATGTCGGGCAGATAGCCCGCGTTTCAAACCTTTTTCTGGCTGTTGCATTTCTCGTCCCTAATTATTGTTATTCGACGCAAAATCGAATCGCTGGCAAGCCAGCTCCTACAGGTTCAACGCAATCCATGTGGGAGCGGGCTTGCTCGCGAAGGGGCAATTACAGGCTAGGCAGCAACTTCGCCGTCACCAGTTCGTTCAGGCAACGCGAGGCCAACAGTTCAGACGCCGCATTGATGTCCGGCGCGAAGAAGCGGTCCTTCTCATAGAACGGCACTTCGTTACGCAGAATGGCACGGGCTTTTTCCAGTTTTGGCGAAGTCTTCAGACCATTGCGCAGGTCCAGGCCCTGGGCTGCCGCCAGCCATTCCACCGCGAGAATCCCACGGGTGTTTTCGGCCATTTCCCACAGGCGCTTGCCAGCCGCCGGAGCCATCGATACGTGGTCTTCCTGGTTGGCGGAAGTCGGCAGGCTGTCCACCGAATGCGGATGGGACAACGCCTTGTTCTCGCTGGCCAATGCCGCTGCGGTCACCTGGGCGATCATGAAGCCGGAGTTCACACCGCCGTTGGCCACCAGGAACGGCGGCAGTTGCGACATGTGCTTGTCCATCATCAGCGAGATACGGCGCTCGCTCAGGGAACCGATTTCAGCAATGGCCAAGGCCATGTTGTCAGCGGCCATGGCCACCGGCTCGGCGTGGAAGTTGCCACCGGAGATCACGTCACCTTCAGCGGCGAAAACCAACGGGTTGTCGGAAACGGCGTTGGCCTCGATCGCCAGTACTTCGGCCGCTTGACGGAACTGGGTCAGGCAGGCGCCCATGACTTGTGGCTGGCAACGCAGGGAGTACGGGTCTTGTACCTTCTCGCAGTTTTCATGGGAGTCGGAGACTTCGCTGCGCTCGCCCAGCAGATCGCGATAAGCGGCGGCGGCGTCGATCTGGCCTTTCTGACCACGGGCAGCATGGATGCGGGCGTCGAACGGCGAGCGCGAGCCCAGAACCGCTTCAACGGTCAGGCCGCCCAGTGCCAAGGCACCAGCAAACAGGTCTTCACCTTCGAACAGGCCACGCAGGGCAAATGCGGTGGACACCTGAGTGCCGTTGAGCAGCGCCAGGCCTTCTTTCGCGGCCAGAGTCAGCGGGGTCAGACCAGCAACTTTCAGCGCTTCGGTGGCGTCCATCCACTCGCCCTTGTAGCGAGCCTTGCCTTCACCCAGCAGCACCAGCGACATATGGGCCAGAGGCGCCAGGTCACCGGAAGCACCGACCGAGCCTTTCAATGGAATGTGCGGGTAAACCTCGGCATTGATCAGGGCGATCAGCGCGTCGATCACCACGCGGCGGATGCCGGAAAAACCACGGCTCAGGCTGTTGACCTTGAGCACCATGATCAAACGCACCAGCTCATCGCTGATCGGCTGGCCAACACCCGCGGCGTGGGACAGCACCAGCGAGCGTTGCAGGTTTTCCAGGTCTTCGCTGGCAATGCGGGTCGAGGCCAGCAGGCCGAAACCGGTGTTGATACCGTAGGCGGTGCGGTTCTCGGCGAGAATCTGTTCCACGCAGGCAACGCTGGCTTCGATCTGGGCCGAGGCGCTGTTGTCGAGGGTCAGTTTCACCGGCTGCTGATAGACGTCACGCAGTTGGGCGAGGGTCAGTTGGCCGGGAATCAGATTTAGCGCAGTCATTTTTGTGCTCCTTTTGAGAGTTAGCTATTAACTAACCAGACGCTCCGGAGATGTCCGTTGTCCGTCGCTTCCCCCTTTTTGAGGGGGTGGCGCCTTGGCACGCTGGTTTTATAGGGAAATCAGTTCAAATTCGGTAAGATTTTTTGCAGTAAAACAGGGTCTTTCAGAACACTGGCAGCGGCGGCAATGTCTGGTGCCAGCCAGCGGTCCTGGTCGTAGGCAGGAACTCGCTCACGCAGCAGACGCCAAGCGGTATCGGTGCCCGCACCAAAGCGTTGCTCCTTCAAAAATTCAAACGCCTGGGCCGCCAGCAAATACTCGATGGCGAGGATCTGCGTGCAGTTTTCCAGCGCGCGATGCAGCTTCAGCGCGGCGTTGGTGCCCAGGCTCAGGTGATCTTCCTGAAGACCGGACGTGACGTAGTTGTCGAGGACTGCCGGTTGCGCCAATTGACGGTTCTCCGCGCACAGCGAAGCGGCCACGTATTGCACGATCATCATCCCTGAGTTCACGCCCGGGTTGGCCACCAGGAAAGCCGGCAGGCCGCTGACGTGCGGGTTGATCAAACGGTCCAGACGACGCTCGGCGATGGAGCCGATTTCCGCCATGGCGATCGCCAGCAGGTCCGCCGCCATTGCCACGGACTGGCCATGAGGGTTGGCCTGGGACACCACACGGTAATTGTCCGCAGTGCCCAGCACCAGTGGGTTATCGGTGGCGCCGTTGAGTTCGGTTTCGATCTGTTTGATCGCGTGCACCAGTTGATCGCGCGCAGCACCGTGCACCTGCGGGATCGAGCGAATGCTCAGGGCATCCTGGGTGCGAATGCCTTTGCTCTGGGCGATCACTTCACTGCCGTCGAGCAAGGCCCGAAGGTTGATCCCGACCTGTTGCATGCCCGGGTGCGGCTTGAGCGCGATGATCTCCGCGTCGAACGCATCGATCTGCCCGCGCTGGGCTTCGAAGCTCATGGCGCCGATCACATCGGCCCATTCCAGCAGGCGCGTGGCATCGGCAATCGCCAGGCAGCTCAGGCCACTCATGCACGGCGTACCGTTGACCAGGCACAAACCGTCCTTGGCGCCGAGCTTGACTGCTTGCAGACCTTCTTCGGCCAGCGCTTGCTGCGCAGAAACGATCTGCCCGCGATAGCTGACATTGCCCACGCCCAGCAGCGCGATGCCGATGTGCGCCATGTGCGTCAGGTAACCCACGGAGCCCTGGGACGGCACCTGCGGAGTGATGCCCCGGTTGAGCAGTGCCAGCAGCGCTTCGACGACCTGACGGTGCAGACCGGATTTGCCGTGGCTGTAGTTGACGATGGCCGCGCACATGATCGAGCGGGTCTGCTCGTCGGTCAGCGGTGCACCCACGCCGCAAGCGTGGCTGAGCAAGGTGTTGCGCGACAACTGGCTGAGTTGTTCGTCCTGCAGCGAGACGTTGCACAGCGCACCCAGGCCGGTGTTGATGCCGTAGGCACGTTCGCCGCTGGTGACGATGCGCTGGACGATGGCCTGCGCGTTTTCGATGCGCGCCCAGATCGGTGCCGACAGTTCAAGCTGTGCGCCATGACGGGCAACGGCGACCACATCCTGCCAACTGACCTGCGACTCGGTGATAACGATTTTTTCAGCCTGGGACATCATTAACCTCGTGCGTACAAACCTGAATATTGATGCAGCTTTACCGACCTTATCGCGAGCAAGCTCGCTCCCACAGGTTTTGTGAACACCGGGGATCCACTGTGGGAGCGAGCTTGCTCGCGATGAGGCCAGCACAGCCGGCACAAACTTTTTAAACCACCGCCGCCCGACGCTGCACAAAGCGGTCGACATACTCATCCGCCGGCGAATGCAGGATCTCTCTTGGCGTGCCGACCTGGATCAGGCGACCGTCCTTGAGAATCGCGATGCGGTTGCCGATGCGTACGGCCTCGTCGAGGTCGTGGGTGATGAAGACGATGGTCTTGTGCAGGGTCTTTTGCAGCTCCAGCAATTGGTCCTGCATCTCCGCGCGGATCAGCGGGTCGAGGGCGCTGAACGCTTCGTCCATCAGGATGATGTCCGTGTCCGCCGCCAGGGCGCGGGCCAGACCCACACGCTGACGCATGCCGCCGGATAGCTGGTGCGGGTATTTGTTTTCGTAGCCCTTGAGGCCCACGGTGTTGATCCAGTGCAGCGCACGCTCAGCGCACATGGCTTTGCTTTCGCCACGGATTTTCAGGCCGTAGGCGACGTTGTCCAGCACGCTCTTGTGCGGCAACAGGCCAAAGCTCTGGAACACCATGCTGATCTTGCGCCGACGAAATTCGCGCAGGGCTTCCATGTCGTATTGCAGGATGTCCACACCGTCCACCAGGATCGCGCCGCTGGTCGGGTCGATCAGGCGGTTGAAGTGGCGCACCAGGGTCGACTTGCCTGAGCCCGACAGGCCCATGATCACGAAGATCTCGCCGCTGCCGATGCTCAGCGACAGGTCGTTCACGCCGACCACGCAGCCGGTTTCGGCCAGAACCTGGTCCTTGGTCTTGCCCTGGCCGATCATGGCCAGCGCATCCTTGGAACGGTTGCCGAAAATCTTGAAGACGTTCTTGACTTCGATCTTGCTCACGGTTGCGTTGTTCATTTGCTCACCTCATGCCGTGCACGACCGTATGCTTGTGTAATGCGGTCGATCACCACAGCCAGAATCACGATCGCCAGACCGGCTTCAAGGCCACGCCCGACGTTGAGGGTCTGAATCCCCACCAGCACGTCTTCACCCAAGCCACGGGCACCGATCATCGAGGCGATCACCACCATCGACAGGGCCATCATGGTGGTCTGGTTGATCCCTGCCATGATGCTCGGCAGGGCCAGTGGCAGTTGTACGCCGAACAGTTGCTGCCAGCGGTTGGCACCGAAGGCGTTGATGGCTTCCATCACTTCGCCGTCAACCTGGCGAATACCCAAGTCGGTCAGACGGATCAGTGGTGGTGCGGCGTAGATCACCGTGGCGAAAATCGCCGGGACCTTGCCCAGGCCGAACAGCATCAGAACCGGGATCAGGTACACGAAGCTCGGCATGGTCTGCATGATGTCCAGCAACGGCATCAGCACCGAACGCAGTCGATTGCTGCGCGCCGAGAGGATGCCCAACGGGATGCCGATCAGCACCGAAATGACCGTGGCCACCATCATCAGCGCCAGGGTCTGCATCAGCTTGTCCCAGAGGCCGACCGCGCCCACCAGGAACAGCAAACCAACGATGACGGCGGTGGTCACGACCTTGCGGGTCGCGTGCCAGGCCACACCGGCCACGATCGCCAGCATCAGCCACCAGGGTGCAGCACGCAGCAGGCCTTCAAGATTGACGATGGCCCACAGCAGGGTGTCGGAGATGCTGCGGAAAACGTCGCCGTAGTTGGTAACCAGCGAATCGACCCAACCGTTGACCCAGTCGGCGATGGAAAAGGTAAAGCTTTCGGGAAACATAAGAGACTCTCAATCAAGGGGTTGCGATCAAGCGTCCGACTGCCGTTGCCGACAGCCGGAGAAGCCCAACCTACAAGGCCGCGTCGATTTTTTTGGCTGCGTCTTCGCTCACCCATGCGTGCCAGACTTCAGGATGTTCCTTCAGGAAGATCTTGGCCAGTTTTGGTGATTCGATCCGCTCTTTGGTCATGCGCCCAAGGTTCTGGTTCAGCAGGTCGATTGGCACGTTGACCTTTTCCAGCACGGCCACCAGTTCAGGCGCTTCGTCGTGGAACGTCTTGGACAAGCCGACCTTGATGGTCACTGTCTTGTTCACGCCTGGTTTCTCTTCGAGTTTCACCGCGTCGATCTGGCCCATCAAAGGCGTTGGCGACCAGTAGTAGAACAGGATCGGCTCGCCACGCTTGTAGCTCGACAGCACCGCGGCATCCAGCGCCGGGCCGGTGCCTGGGCGGAAGTTGGTGTAGGTGCTTTCCAGGCCGTAGCTTTTCAGCATTTCGCTGTTGTCCAGCTCACAGGTCCAGCCGGCCGGGCAGTTGTAGAAACGGCCCTTGGAAGGCTCTTCGGCGTCCTTGAACACCGCCGAGTATTTGCCCAGGTCAGCAATGTTTTTCAGGTCCGGAGCCTTGGCTTCCAGCTTACGCTTGGCGTCGCCTTCGATCACGTAGCGCGGCACGTACCAGCCTTCGATTGCGCCAACAACCGGGGAGCCGACACCGACGACTTTGCCGGCCTTCTCAGCCTTGTTCCAGACCTCGCTGCGGCCGACCCACTCTTCGGCAAACACTTGAATGTCGTTGCTGCTCAGGGCGTTTTCCATGGTGATGGAGTTGCCCGGCAGGCTGTCGGTCTTGCAGTCGTAGCCTTTCTCCAGCACGACTTGCATCACGTCGGTCAGCAGCATGGCGCTTTCCCAGTTCAAACCGGCGAATTTCACCGGTTTGCCCGACTCGCACCAACCCGCCGCCTGAGTGGCGCCAGCGCTGGCAAGCAGGCCCATGGAAAGCAATGCGGTCAGCAGGGTCTTGTTCGATTTCATTGTTATGACGCTCCTAATCATGAATTGGCTTACGGCAGTCAAGAGGCATCCAGCCCTGTCCACGTCCAATCAGGCCTGCGCCGCAGCGCGACCGACATTCAGCTTTTGTTCGGTGATCGCGCCCTGCTCGACCGGCAGGGTCAAACGATCTGGCACTGTGCCGTGCCATTTTTTTGCGCACAGGTAATACAGGGCGGCGGGAAGCACCAGGCCGATGACCCAGGAAATATCCACATCACCCAGGACCGCCACCAGCGGACCGGTATAGAACTTAGTGGAGATGAACGGCAGTTGCACCAGCACACCGAACACATAGACGCTGATACCGAGGAGGTTCCAGCGACCGTAGCGACCATTCGGATCGGCCAGAGCCGGTACGTCATAGCGCTCGCGAGTGATGCAGTAGTAGTCCACCAGATTGATCGCGCTCCAGGGGGTAAAGAACGCTAGCAAGAACAGGATGAAAGACTTGAACGCGCCGAGGAACGAGTGCTGACCGAGCAACGCCATCAGGGTCGCAGCACCGACGATGACCAGCACGAAGACCAGACGCTGCAAGTGCGTTACCTTCAGGTCACCACGGAAACCGCTGATGATGGTCGCAATGCACATGAAGCTACCGTAGGAGTTCAGCGTGGAGATGGTGACCTTGCCGAACGCGATGCTGAAGTACAGCAGCGCAGCAGTGGCACCGGTACCGCCCAGACCAACGATGTAGGCCACTTCGTGACCGGCGAATTGCCCGTTCGCCGAAGCGGCAGCGAACACGCCGAGGACCATCGCCACCTGTGCGCCAATGACCGAACCCGCACCTGCGGCGAAAAAGGTTTTCACCGAGGAAATATTGCTCGGCAGGTAGCGTGAGTAGTCAGCCACGTAAGGGCCGAACGCGATCTGCCAGGACGCCGCAAGCGATACCGCGAGCAAGAAACTGCTCCAGCTGAAGTGGCGGATTTGCAACAGTGCGCCAACGTCAACCTGGCTCATCAGGCGACTGAACAGATAAACAAAGGCGATCACGCCAATGACACTGGCAACACGGCCGATCCAATGGATCACCCGATAGCCGAGCACCGTGACCAGGACGATGACACTGGCGAAAAGGAGGATACCGACGGTGTCGCTAACGCCAAACAACTGGCCCAGCGCCTGACCGGATAACACGGTTCCCGTTGCGGTGAAGCCCAGGTACATCAAGCACACCAGCACGATCGGGATGGCCGCGCCGTACACGCCGAACTGTACCCGACTGGAAATCATCTGCGGCAGGCCAAGCTTGGGGCCTTGCGCCGCATGCAGCGCCATCACGCCACCACCCAGTAATTGACCGATCAACAGACCGATCAACGACCAGAACACATCACCGCCAAGGACCACGGCCAATGCGCCGGTGACAATCGCGGTGATTTGCAGGTTGGCACCCATCCACAGGGTGAACTGGCTAAACAGACGACCGTGTCTTTCCGCTTCCGGGATGTAGTCGATCGAACGCTTCTCGATCAACGGTTTGTTGCCTGCACGTTCGCTGTTAACAGCCATGGTTCAACCTCTGTGGATTGTTCTAATAGTTCACTGAGCGTCGTTGTGATCTGCTTTTCTGTGGGAGCGAGCTTGCTCGCGATAGCAATCTGTCAGCCAGCACAAGTGTTGAATGTGCCGGCCTCATCGCGAGCAAGCTCGCTCCCACATAAAGCCGTACAGCGTTACTTGCCGGTAATCATCGGCAGGTTCAGCCCTTGTTCCTTGGCGCAGTCGATGGCGATCTGGTAACCGGCATCGGCGTGACGCATGACACCGGTGGCCGGGTCGTTGTGCAGAACGCGAGCAATACGCTCGGCTGCTTCATCGGTACCGTCGCAGACAATCACCATGCCCGAATGCTGGGAGAAGCCCATGCCGACGCCGCCGCCGTGGTGCAGGGACACCCAGGTCGCGCCGCTCGCGGTGTTGAGCAGGGCGTTGAGCAGAGGCCAGTCGGAAACGGCGTCGGAACCGTCCTGCATCGATTCGGTTTCGCGGTTCGGGCTCGATACCGAACCGGAGTCCAGGTGGTCGCGGCCGATCACGATTGGCGCGGACAACTCGCCGCTACGGACCATTTCGTTGAACGCCAGACCCAGCTTGGCGCGCAGCCCCAGACCAACCCAGCAGATACGTGCTGGCAGACCCTGGAAGCTGATGCGCTCGCGGGCCATGTCCAGCCAGTTGTGCAGGTGGGCGTCGTCCGGGATCAGTTCCTTGACCTTGGCGTCGGTCTTGTAGATGTCTTCAGCGTTGCCCGACAGTGCAGCCCAACGGAACGGGCCGATGCCACGGCAGAACAGTGGACGGATGTAGGCCGGTACGAAGCCCGGGAAGTCGAATGCGTTTTCCACGCCTTCTTCTTGCGCCATCTGACGGATGTTGTTGCCGTAGTCGAAGGTCGGGATGCCTTGCTTCTGGAAGTCGAGCATCGCTTTAACGTGCACGGCCATCGATTGCTTGGCGGCTTTGATCACGGCGGCAGGTTCGGTCTTGGCGCGAGCGCGGTATTCGTCCCAGGTCCAGCCTGCTGGCAGGTAACCATTGAGCGGGTCGTGGGCGCTGGTCTGGTCGGTGACCATGTCCGGGCGCACGCCGCGCTTGACCAGTTCAGGCAGGATTTCCGCCGCGTTGCCCAGCAGGGCGATGGAAATCGCCTTGCCTTCTTTGGTGTATTTGGCGATGCGGGCCAGTGCGTCATCGAGGTCTTTGGCTTGCTCGTCGACGTAGCGGCTTTTCAGGCGGAAATCGATGCTGACTTGCTGGCATTCGATGTTCAGCGAGCAAGCGCCGGCCAGGGTTGCAGCCAGAGGTTGAGCACCACCCATGCCGCCCAGACCTGCGGTCAGGACCCAACGACCTTTGAGGTCATCGTTGTAGTGTTGGCGACCGGCTTCGACGAAAGTTTCGTAGGTGCCCTGGACGATGCCCTGGCTGCCGATGTAGATCCAGCTGCCGGCGGTCATCTGGCCGTACATGGCCAGGCCTTTGGCGTCCAGTTCGTTGAAGTGTTCCCAGCTCGCCCAGTGAGGAACCAGGTTGGAGTTGGCGATCAGTACGCGCGGGGCGTTGCTGTGGGTCTTGAACACGCCGACCGGCTTGCCGGATTGCACCAGCAGGGTCTCGTCGTCGTTCAGGTTGGTCAGGCTTTCGACGATCTTGTCGTAGCATTCCCAGTTACGTGCAGCGCGACCGATACCACCGTAAACCACCAGTTCTTTAGGGTTCTCGGCGACTTCCGGGTCGAGGTTGTTCATCAGCATGCGCAGCGGCGCTTCAGTCAGCCAGCTCTTGGCGGTCAGCTTGTTACCGCGTGCGGCACGGATTTCGACGTCGCGAAACTTGGTACGTTTATTCTCGGTCACGAAAAGAACTCCTCAGCAATCAATCCAAACCAACCCAGGCAGTGGGCGAGCAAGCCAATGGGCATCAGTGCACACCGGCGAATCAGTGGACGATGGTTGAGTCTTCGTGACTCATACGCATACGTCTTTACTTGTACATACAAGCATATGCAATCAAGCGGCCAACTTGTTGGATGAGCATTCAAGAAAAGTTCGGAAACAGCTGGAGAGCCCTTGGAACAAGGGTTTTGGCGTAGATGAAATTTTTCGAGGGGATTTTTTGGAGGATAGGCGGGTTGTTACTTGAGCGTGGTTTTGCGCCACACTGGGGCGTTCGGTAACAAGTTGGTGCGCGGACGGAAACGGTCTGAGGGGTAGCACAACATCGCGGGCAACCATGGCCCCCTGCAGGAGCCGAGCTTGCTCGCGATGGTCGTGAAGGATAACGCGTAGAACCAGATGCCCAGCGGCGAATTTGGGTTATTCGCGAGCGAGCTCGCTCCTACAGGGATGGTGTATCAGCGTGCGATGAGTTCGATCACGCAGCAGGCGCCATTGCTGGAGACTTCCAGCAATCCGGTGTTACCGACCAGTTGCAGGCAATCGTGGCGACCCAGTTGTGAAGCGCTGGTACCGACCTTTACTTCAAGCGCATCGCTGATGCTGAAGACCAGCACAGTCCCCGCCTCACTGAAAAACCGCTGCTCGCCCGACAACCACTGCAACCGCGCGGCGTAACGCTGCGGTGCGTAAATGAGGTTGAAATCGCGAATCGCACCACCAAGCAATGTGCAGGAAACCTTGCTTTCACCGCTGAAGGCAAACGGGTCCAGCGGTAACAGTGGCCGAGTATCCTGGCCATCCACCGTCAGGCTCATGCCATCGCCCTGCAAAACAGTGATCACTCGCTCGTAACCGGCGAAGGTGGAAAACCCGCCCGATTCGCCAATGTCGGCAATCGACAGGCGCCAGCCAAAGCCATCCAGACCGGTGCCGGCATCGCGGGTGATTTCTTCGGTGCTGCCGCCGCCGTTTTTCCACGGCATGCGCGGGTAATCCTTGGCGCGTAAAACCTTTAACTGATTCATTTATGGAACCGACCTTCCAGACGATGACGGGAACCGGGGTGGATCAAGCGGGCGGCGGTCACCGGCTGACGGCCGGACCAGGTGCGGCGACGGATCAGCAGGCACGGCTCGCCTTTTTCAATCTGCAGCAATTTGCATTCGGACGACTCAGCCAGGATCGCCTCGACCACGTGCTCGCCTTCGGTCAGCGGCGCGACCTGGTTCAGGTAAGCGTAGGGCGTTTGCAGGGTGAAGTCCTGCTTGAGGTAGTCCGGCGCCACCAGTGCATTGACGAAACGGTCTTCGATTTGCACCGGAATATCGTTTTCGAAATGTACGATCAGCGAGTGGAACACCTTCTGCCCTTCGCGCATGTCCAGGGCCAGGGCGCGCTCGGAGCCGGCGGCCTCTTCTTCAAGGGTGATGACCTTGCAGGTGTGGCGATGACCGCGAGAGGCGATTTCGTCGGCGATGTTGTGCACCTCGAACAGTGCAGACTGGCTTTTCGGCTCGGCGACGAACGTGCCGACGCCTTGCATGCGCACCAGCAGGCCATCGGCGGTCATCTCGCGCAGCGCACGGTTGATGGTCATGCGACTGAAGCCAAGCTGGCTGACCAGCTCGCTTTCCGACGGCACGCGGTAGTGCGGCGGCCAGTTTCCGCTGTCGATTTGCTGGGTGATCATTTGTTTGACGCGGGCGTACAAGGGCGCCGGACTGTCGCCCATGTTCGCGGCCAACGGAGAGACTGGAGGCGGAGTCGGCACGGTTAATCCTTGTTCGTTGAAAAGAGATTGCTAGCTTGCCGGAGTTTACCGGGCAGGCAAACGTCTGTATATGTATATACAAATAACACACGATGGGGTGCTGAACCATGTCCGCCTTCTTTGCCGAACGCGCGCTGCTGCCTAGTGGATGGGCCAACAATGTACGTCTTGAGGTTAGCGCCGACGGCGTTTTGACCCATATCCAGGCCGATTCCCATGCAGATGACGCCGAGCGGTTGAGCGGTCCGCTGCTGCCTGGTATGCCGAACCTGCACTCCCACGCCTTCCAGCGGGCCATGGCCGGGCTGGCGGAAGTGGCGGGAAATCCGAACGACAGTTTCTGGACCTGGCGCGATTTGATGTATCGCCTCGTCGGAAAAATCAGCCCGGAACAACTCGGCGTCATCGCCCGTCAGCTGTACATCGAAATGCTCAAGGCCGGTTACACGTCGGTGGCGGAATTTCATTACGTACACCATGACATCAGCGGCCAGCCTTACGCGGACCCGGCCGAACTGGCCCTGCGTATCAGCCAGGCCGCAGGTTCCGCGGGTATCGGTCTGACCCTGCTGCCGGTGCTCTACAGCCACTCCGGTTTCGGCGGCCAGACTCCGAACGACGGTCAGCGCCGCTTCATCAACAGCACCGAAAATTACCTCAAGCTGCAATCGCGCCTGCAACCGCTCCTGGCGCAGCAGCCGGCGCAGGCCCTGGGCCTGTGTTTCCACTCGCTGCGCGCGGTCACGCCGCAACAGATCAGCGAAGTGCTGGCCGCCAGCGACAAACAATGCCCGGTACACATCCACATCGCCGAGCAGCAGAAGGAAGTCGACGACTGCCTGACCTGGAGCGGTCGTCGTCCGCTGCAATGGCTGTACGAAAACGTCGAAGTCGACCAGCGCTGGTGCCTGGTCCACGCGACCCACGCCAACCCGGAAGAAGTTACGTCGATGGCCAAGAGCCGCGCCATCGCCGGCCTGTGCCTGACCACCGAAGCCAACCTTGGCGACGGGATTTTCCCGGCGGTGGATTTCCTCGCCCAGGGCGGCCGCATGGGCATCGGTTCCGACAGCCATGTGTCGTTGAGTGTGGTGGAAGAATTGCGCTGGCTGGAATACGGCCAGCGTCTGCGCGACCAACGACGTAATCGTCTGTATGGCGCGGATCAGCCAATGGTCGGCCGCACGCTGTTTGATGCCGCGCTGGATGGTGGTGCCCAGGCGCTGGGGCAGCCGATTGGCGCTCTGGAAGTCGGCAAGCGCGCCGACTGGCTAGTGCTCGATGGCAACGACCCGTATCTTGCAACGGCCAGCGGCGACGGAATTCTCAACCGCTGGTTGTTTGCCGGCGGCGATCGCCAGGTGCGGGATGTGTTGGTCAATGGCCAGTGGGTAGTGCGTGACGGGCGGCATGCCGACGAGGAAGAAAGCAGCCGCGCCTTCACTCAAGTCCTGCGCGAACTCCTGGGCTGACACAAAACAACTGTGGGAGCGAGCTTGCTCGCGATAGGGCCATCAGATTCAACATTGATGTTGTCTGACCGTCCGCTATCGCGAGCAAGCTCGCTCCCACAGTGTTATCTGTAATCAGTTGGACGTCTCGGCCATCTGCTTTTCCGAGGCCCGCCAGATCAGCCGCGTGGTGTCGTACCCCTGCTGACGTGCCTTGCTCAGCAACTCCTCACGTACCACACCGTTCACGGTCGGCGTGCGCGACAACAGCCACAGATACTTGCGGCTCGGGTCACCGACGATGGCGGTCTTGTAGTCATCGCTGACGTACAGCACCCAGTATTCTCCTTTCGCCGAACCCGGGATCAGCCTGGAAAACCAGGTATCGAACTCGACCCACAGCTTGTCGCTCTTGCCGGGCACCTGTGGATAAGCCGTGCCCTTGACCTCTTCCCATTGCCATTGCGCCGTCAGACAGCGATTCAGCACCGCGAGGTTGCCGTCGGGCTTGAGCGTGTAATGGGCTTCGGACTGCGCGCAGTCGCGCTGGAAGTACATCGGCATACGAGCCAGCTCGTACCAGGTGCCCTGGTAGCGCTTGAGATTGACGCTATTGACCGTTTTGGGGGCCAATGGGTCCTGGCCAGACGTGGCACAGCCGGCCAACACCAGGCCGGCAAAAAGGATGATCAATAACCGCTTCATTATTTTTCTCCCGTGGGCGATCGCCCCGGTTTACTTCAGGCCTTGGCCGGAAAACATCAGCACTTTGTCACCGGCGAACTGCACGCTGATAAAGCTATTCTTGTCGCCCCAGGTGCAGCTGGACATGCCGAGCGCGCCTGAACAATCGGCGGGTTTGCCCAACAGGGTCTCCACATCGGCCTTGGCCATGCCAGCGGAGAGCTTCGAGTAGTTTTCCTGATTGACCTTGCTGCAGGCAGCGAGCAATACGCAGAACGAAAGCAGGGCGATGGAACGCAACGACATGGTGAAACTCCGGGGGGCGTAGGGGATTGGCATGGCTGCCAAGCTGAAGCTTAGAAGAGAAAACCCCTGTCAGGTTCCCTGCCCGGCAGGCTATTTATCGGGCCACTCGTCTACCTTTTGCCGAAAATCAGCCACTTTGCCTGTTTACCGGGCAATTCGTCGTTTTTCAGAGAATTCGCCTAATCTTTGGCGCCGTTCAGTCGACATAAATGCAACGCAAAGCCACGCCAGTGGCATTTGCTCCCTCATTTTGTAGAACAGCCCCTCTGCGGTAGCTCATCCATGACCAGAAACATGAAGTTCAGCCACAAGATATTGCTGGCTGCCGCCCTCGTGGTGGCCGTCGCATTCGCTTGTTTCATCCTGTTCAACGACTATCGCCAACGCGAAACCTTGCGTAACAGTACCGAAGCCTCGATGCAGGAGCTCGGCAGCCTGACCACCAGCAACATCCAAACCTGGCTGGAAAGCCGCATGCAGTTGCTGCAGTCGATGGCCCAACAGATCAACGCCGACGGCAATGCTCCCGCTGGCCTGAAACGAATCATCGATCTGCCCGCCTACACCGGTAACTTCCAGCTGAGTTACTTCGGTGGCGCCGACGGCGTGATGTTCTCGGTTCCGGCGGGCAACCGCGCGGCGGACTACGATCCGCGCGCCCGTGGCTGGTACAAAGCGGCCAATAGTGCGCAACAGACCATCGTCACCGAACCCTACATCGCCGCCTCCTCTGGCAAGCTGGTGATCACAGTCGCCACCCCGGTGCAGCACCTGGGCCAGATGATCGGTGTCGCCGGCGCCGACATCGACCTGTCCAGCGTCAGCGCGATCATCAACTCGCTGAACTTCGGCGGTCACGGCCATGCGTTCATCGTCGGTGCCGACGGCAAGATCCTGATTCACCCGGACAGCAAGCTGGTACTCAAGAACCTGAGCGAGGCCTACCCCAACGGCGCGCCGAAAGTCAGCCCGGGCATGAAGGAAGTCGAGATCGACGGCAAGCGTCAGTTTGTCTCTTTCACCCACGTCAACGGCGTGCCGTCAGCGGACTGGTACGTAGCGCTGGTACTCGACCAGGAAACCGCGTTCTCGATGCTCAGCGAATTCCGCACCTCGGCGATCATCGCCATGGTCATTGCGGTGGTGATCATCATCGCCCTGCTGGGCATGCTGATCAGCCTGTTGATGCAACCGCTGCTGACCATGGGTCGCGCTATGCATGACATCGCCGAAGGCGAAGGTGACTTGACCAAACGCCTGACCATTCACGGCCACGACGAATTCGGCGCGCTGGGGCTGTCGTTCAACCGTTTCGTCGAACGCATCCATACCTCGATCATCGAAGTTTCCTCGGCCACCGGCCAAGTCAACGAAGTGGCGCTGCGGGTAGTCGCCGCCTCGAACTCGTCGATGTTCAACTCCGACCAGCAAGCCTCGCGCACCAGCAGCGTGGCCGCGGCGATCAACCAGCTCGGTGCGGCCGCCCAGGAAATCGCCCAGAACGCCGCCCTCGCCTCGCAACATTCCAGCGATGCCCGCAGCCTGGCCGAAGACGGTCAACAGGTGGTGGATAAAACCATCGCGGCGATGCAGCAACTGTCGGCCAAGATCAGCGACTCGTGCGGCAACATCGAGACCCTCAACAGCAACACGGTCAACATCGGGCAGATCCTGGAAGTGATCACCAGCATCTCCCAGCAGACCAACTTGCTGGCACTCAACGCCGCCATCGAAGCGGCCCGTGCTGGCGAGGCCGGCCGTGGTTTTGCCGTGGTGGCCGATGAGGTGCGCAACCTCGCTCACCGCACCCAGGACTCGGCGCAGCAAGTGCAGACGATGATCGAGGAGCTGCAGGTCGGCGCCCGGGCAGCAGTGGGCATCATGACCGACAGTCAGCGTCAGAGCGAAAGCAGCGTCGGTATCGCCAACCAGGCGGGCGAACGCCTGGGCAGCGTGACCCAGCGCATCGGGGAGATCGACGGCATGAACCAGTCGGTGGCCACCGCGACCGAGGAACAGACCGCCGTGGTGGAGTCGATCAACGTCGACATCACCGAAATCAACACACTGAACCAGGAAGGTGTGGAGAACCTGCAGTCGACCTTGCGCGCGTGTGCCGATCTAGAGCAGCAGGCGGCGCGGTTGAAGCAGTTGGTGGGTAGTTTCAGGATCTAAGGCAACCTCACTGGCCTCATCGCGAGCATGTTCGCGATGACGGCCTTAGCTACAACGAAAAATCAGAACCGAGAGCCCGGCTTCGACAGAAACTCCAACTCCTCAGCCGTCGACTCCCGCCCCAACACCGCATTGCGATGCGGAAAACGTCCAAACTGCGCAATCACTTGCTGATGCCGCTCGGCATAGTCCAGATAATCGCTGAACAGTGCCTGATCAGCCTCAGGCTGCTGCGCCACGAGTTCGATATAGCGCGAGACACCTTCGTTTTGCACCGCGAGGTTTTCGCTGTGCTCGAACACCAGATAGATGAACACCCGCTGAATCGGCTGCAACTGGCGATCGAAATCCGCCGCAATACCTTGGGCTACCAGTTTTTGTGCGCGGGAGTCGCCGGAGAATGCTTTGGGAGTATCGCGAAAGATCATTCGCGGGATTTGATCGAGCAACAGCACCAGGGCCAGCCAACCTTCGGGACATTGCATCCACTCGGTCAATCCGCCGGCCAGTACCTGCTCGGCCTGGCCCCCGAAACGCTCACGCGCTTCGAGGTCCTGGCTGTCACGCTTGCCAAACCACAACTTGCCCTTCTGCGCCGCCACTTCCTTCGCTGACCCGAAACTTCCGAACCACCAATCAAGCAACGGCTGCCAGGGCGCGGTCATGGTTTATTCCTTGTGGTAAGCCGTGACGCGGGCAACTTCTTCTTTCGAACCGAGGAACACCGCAACACGCTGGTGCAGGCCTTCCGGCTGGATGTCGAGGATGCGCTGGTGACCGTCGGTGGACGCGCCGCCTGCCTGTTCCACCAGGAACGACATCGGGTTGGCTTCGTACATCAGGCGCAGTTTGCCCGGCTTCGACGGCTCGCGGCTGTCGCGTGGGTACATGAACAGACCGCCACGGGTCAGGATGCGGTGCACGTCAGCCACCATCGCGGCAACCCAACGCATGTTGTAGTTCTTTTTCAGCGGACCTTCATCGCCGGCCAGCAATTCGCTGACGTAGCGCTGTACCGGTGCTTCCCAGTGACGCTGGTTGGAAGCGTTGATGGCGAATTCCTGGGTGGCTTCAGGAATGGTGATGTTTTCGTGGGTCAGTACGAAACTGCCCATCTCACGGTCCAGGGTGAAACCTTTCACGCCATCGCCCAGGGTCAGGATCAGCATGGTCTGCGGGCCGTAGATCGCGTAACCGGCGGCCACTTGCTGGGTGCCTGGCTGCAGGAAAGCCTTTTCATTCAAGGGCTCGTTCTGGCTCAGGTATTCATTCGGGCAACGCAGTACCGAGAAGATGGTGCCGACCGGGGCGTTGATGTCGATGTTCGACGAACCGTCCAGCGGGTCGAATACCAACAGGTACGCGCCTTTCGGGTATTTGCCCGGGATCTGGTAGGCATTGTCCATTTCTTCGGACGCCATGCCGGCCAGGTGACCGCCCCATTCGTTGGCTTCGAGCAGGATCTCGTTGGAGATCACGTCGAGCTTTTTCTGCACTTCGCCCTGGACGTTTTCAGTGCCCATGCTGCCCAGAACGCCACCCAGGGCGCCTTTGGACACGGCGTGGTTGATCTCCTTGCAGGCACGCGCCACCACTTCGATCAGGAAGCGCAGATCGGCAGGAGTGTTGTTGCTGCGGGTCTGCTCAATCAAATAGCGACTCAAGGTAACGCGGGACATGGAAGGCTCCGGTGGAATGGGGGGGGGCTAAAAACCCGCGCAGTTTAACGCGAGTCGGGGCGCATTTCCTCCTATCAGACGTGATCGGCCAAAGAGAGTTCATGTGCGGGGATGAGCGTAGTAGGAAATGGGCCGCGCGTGGAGCTCGAATGGATACCAGATTTCGATAACTTTGGTGATCGGCAGTCCGTATTCGCGAGCAAGCCCGCTCCCACATTGGACCAGCTGTACACACACCATTTGTGCCACGAAGCAGATCCAGTGTGGGAGCGGGCTTGCTCGCGAATGGCGCGAAGCGCCAGCCTTCTTCAGGATTTGACAGAGGGTTTGCGCAGCAAGCTGAACGCCATCGCCGCCAGGAACAGGACACTGAGTAACAACACCGCCCACAAGCCGAACTTCTTCCACTGGGTATCCGTCGTCGCCAGCGTTTTCTCTGTCGATGCATTCGAGACAACCGCCCCGACATCCACAATGGCCCTGCCCAAGGTCGCGAGCTTCGCCGGGCTGTAATCCGGAATCAGCGTCGACAGCGGCAGGTTCGCCGCCTTCGCCGTCGCATTCCCCACGACCAGCGTGTAAGGCCCAGACCCGCGCGCCAGGAACACCAGTTGTGTGACGCGCACGGCGTACTTCAGCGTCGGCGCCTGATCACCCAGGCCGCCACCGCGTTCGTCCACGGTCAGCTTCAATTGCTGGACGATCTGCCCGGACAACTGCAATTCGTTTTGCACCACATCCTGACCGTTCTGGGCCAGGCGATAGAGCAAACCGCTGCCCAACGACTGCCATGGCAGACTGCTGTCGCGACGGCCGGCCAGGCTCACTGGCGCCAGGCTGTTGGGCTGGCTCAACTCGATCTGCACCCGCTCGACATTCAGCCCCATCGGCAACTGCCAGGTGTATTCACCCGCCTTCACGCTGCTGCCGGTCAACCCTTGGGACCAGACCAACGGCAGCGGCAGGCTGCGGGTACTGGCGCTCTGTAGTTGCGCCGAAGTCAGTGTCGGTGCCGAATGCGGCGTGATCCACAGTAACCGCAGGTAGCGTGCCGACTGGCCCGGCAGGTTGACTTCATGCTGCTCGACCCGCTCGTCGGAAAAGGTCAGGCGCGCCACCTGCCCTTCGCCCCAGGACTGCCAATGCTGCAAATCGTCGCTGGCTTCGACGGTGAAACGCTGGAAGCCGTCGCGCTCGCTGCTCCAGTCCAGAACCAACTGCTGCAACGGCGCCTTGATTGCCGAAGCATCGAGCAACCAGCCGCGCAGTTCTTCCTCACCCGCCTCCAGCTGACTGGAGGGCTGCACCTCGACCAATGTGCCGTTGGTGCTCGATTGCACCCGCACACTCGGCGCGGTTTCAGTGGCGTCCACCGAGCTGTACAGCGGAAACCATTTCACCTCGGTCAAGGTGCGCGCTTCATTGCTCCGCGCCGTTTCCCGGGCCAGGGCATAAGCCTGAACTTCGCCCGCCGCATTGAACACACGCACATCGCTCAGATCGGCCTGCCGTGCATTCAGTTGTACGTTCAGGGGCAGCTCAAGGCGATACCAGGGCCCTTCGCCCGTCACCGACAAAGGCACTTGGGTGGTGAAGTCCGCCGGTTTTTCCTGGGCAACCGCCGACAACACTACGCCCATGGCAACAGCGCCCAGCCAACCCAGGTTCAGCTTCTGACTCAAGACGACACTCCTTCGGACTCCGGGACCGGTTTCTCGTTATCCGGCACAGCTTCGGCACGCTTGGGCGGCAGCGGGGCGAAATAGCCCACCACCAGCAGTAACACGCCGACACCGATAAACGACACGATCCGCGCCAGCCCGCCGCGATTACTCAATTCGACAAAGAACAGCTTGGCCACGACCACACCTATCAAGGCGGCGCCGATCAACCAGACTTCGCGGTGGCGACGCAAATGGCCACCGATCATCAGACTCAGGGCCATCAAGGTCCAGACGATGGACAGGCCGGCTTGTACACGCATCGACGCCAGCAACAGGTCCAGCTCGAACGGCACCCCGCCCCAATGGTGCGCCGTACGCATTACCAATGCCGTAAAGAACACGAACAGCGAGGCACCTGCGACCCCTTGCGTGACGATGGCGGCGTAATCCTTGTACAGCGCCAGTTGTGTCATGGCGCTGCGGGACCAGACATAGACGCCGGACAGCGCGAACAACAAGCCCAGCTCCAGCGGGTTGATCAATGGCACGTAGGGCAATGGCTCGGCGTTGCCGTCACTGGCGACATTCGCCAGCCAGAACCAACCAAGCATCAGCAACGCCAGCGGCGCGGCGGCGTATACACGGTACTCCCTCGAGTACGCCGCCACCGGCCACGGCCACGCGCGAGGCGACGCCATCAGCACCAGATACAGACTTGGCAGAATCGCCCAACCCAACCAGCGCCAAGCGTTGTATTGCTCGGACAACACCAGCAGGCCATAACGCAGCTCCAGCGCCAGCACCCCCATCAACAGCCAACAGCCGAGCACATGGGCGACACTCGTCACGTGTGCTGGCAGCATGGGTGCCAGGCGTCGCAGGGACATGAAATGCACCACGAACACGGCGGCCCACGCCAGCCAGCCGACGTTGGCCGCCGGGTGGTAACGCGAGTGCCAGGCCGCGAGCAGCACCAGCGCCGCCGCGGGAATCAACACCGTACTGAGCCCCCCCAGTGACGGCCATTTCAGGCGCAGCGCCAACACCGTCCACAGCGCAACACTCACAGCTGCGACGCTCAACAACAAAGTCGCCTGCATCGGCAGCGACGCAAAATGCAGCACTTCGATGACCCAGGCCAACGCCCACCAGCCTGCGCCCCACACCAGCAACGCCTGGGACAATCGCAACAGGCTCAGCCCTTCGAATGCTTCGGGCGAATGACCCATCTGCAAACGCCAGGCCCCGACCATCGCTGCCAGCCCCAACACCAGCGGCGCCCAGAATCCGGCATGAGCCAGTGGACTCAGTCCTTCACTGAACAGCGGCCCCGTCGCCAGGAACAGTGCACCACCCAACAGTTGCACAGTGAGCGCGGTGAACACGAATGTGCGCGATGGCAGGCGCAAGCCAACCAACAACGTCAACGCCCCGGCCAAGGCCCAACTGATCACCGTGCCGTGGCTGAAGAAAAACAACGGCGCCAGCAAATAGAGAAACGCCAACCCGAGGCACGCCAGGACTGGCAGACCTTTTAGCTCCCAAGGCCTGATCTGCTCCGGCAAGGCTTTACGCAACTGGTAGAAGCTGAACAACAACGCAACGCCCAGTAACAGCGCGCCTAGCGGTACACCACCGAGCAGGCTGCTCTCGCTGTTGTGCAGCTCGCTGAGAAACACCAGCGCCGAGCCCAGCTGCAGGAGCAAGGCAAACGCCCGGGCCAGGGGCCTTTGCTGACGCAGACCGAGCCAGAAGATCCCCGCGCCCTCCACCGCCCACGCCGCTGTCGTCCAGCGTGCATCGAGCCCCAGCGGAATCGCCAGGCTGGTGAAGATCACGCCCAAGGCCAGGCAGGTTTCCCCCAGCAACAGCGTGCGCCCGGCCATCAACCAACGGGCAAGCCCCATGTAAATCATGCCCAGCGCCAAGGCACTGAACGCCGCAGCGAACTCCAGATGCTGCACCAGTGCGAACTGCAAGCCGAAACCCACCAGCGGCGGACCGAACAGCAGCGTACCGTCGACGTAATCGCCCTTGCGCGCCGACCATTGCAGCAGCGATTCGCGACTGCTCTCTGCCGGTGCATCGCTCATTTCCAGCAGCCTGCGACGGGCGAATAGCAGACCAATGGCCAGGTACATCAGAAAAAACAAAATCAGAAACGGCTCGGTGCTCCACAACTGCTCCGGCGAGTAGGAACGCAGGCCCCAGGCGAAACCGATGCCGAAGGTGCCGCTGAACCCGATGACATTCAACAGCCGCCAGGCCTTGAACCAGGCGATGGCGAAGATGCCGGCGTTGAGCAGGGCAAAGTAGCTGAACAGCGCGACGTGGCTGCCGGCGCCGGTGGAGGCCAGCAGCGGCGCGGCGAATCCGCCCAGTGCGGCAGCGGCGGCCAACCCCAGGGAGTCCTGGGTAATGGCGAGAATCGCCGAACAGACTGTCACCGCCACCAGCAGGCCAAACCCCGCCGTGGGATCGAGCAGCGGATGCAGGCGCATCGCGGCAAACACCGTCAGGTACAACACGGCGATCCCGGCCCCTTGCAGGATCAACGCATAACTGCTGTTGCGCGCCCGCAACCACCAGCCCAGCCCGAGCAACCCCAAGGCTGCCGCCGCAACGCCTGCGTACCGCAACTCAACCGGCACCACCACGCCTTCGGTGGCATAGCGCAGCAAAAAGGCCAGGCCGAGGAACAACAGCACCACGCCGACCCGCAACACGGTATTGCCACCGAACAACCAGGCCCGGGCACGGCTGATGGCGCGATCGATAAGGTTCGGGCCACGCGGAGGGACAGGTGGTTGTGCCTGGCGAGCGATCGGCTCGGACTTCCAGGCATCGGCGGGCTGCGAACGGTTGGTTTCGGTGGCCGCTGCGGCGATCGGCTCTAGTTCGGGCGGCAGCTCCCAGACCAACTCCGGGGCTGCGGCAGGTGCTTCATCGAGGATGGTTTCAGGTGAGACAAGTGGCTCGCGGGTTTCCGGCGCCTTGACGCCCGATGCTTCAAGCAGCGCCAGCCGTTGCTCGACCGCCTGCAGCGCTACCTGCGCCTGTTCCAGCAAACGCTGCTGCTCGACTGCCTGCGAGTCCATGCGAGCCATGCGAAGGGCCTGGCCGATACCCAATCCGAACAACGCGCCCAGCAGCGCATCGCTGAATGACTCGTCGAGTATCCAGCCGAGCACCAGCCCTATCAGCATGAACATCCATTGCATGGTCGATATCCCTAAGCGGCCCCATCATGAGGCAAGTCCAAGCGGTACAGTGTCTGATCAGTCTAGTGCGAAAACACCACAACCCAGTGTAGGAGCGAGCTTGCTCGCGATGAGGCCATAACATTCAGCATTAATGTTGAATGTCAGTGCGCTATCGCGAGCAAGCTCGCTCCCACAAGGGATTGTGGTGTGTTCAGAATCTGATCAACCCTGCCGCCCGGTAATCCAGCGCCTAGTATATCGACCCAGCCCGTCAACAACCGGGCCTTGCTCGCAGTTCTGACCGAAAACTACTCCAGTGCTTTCCAGATTTCCGTGGCGTACTCGCGAATGGTCCGGTCCGACGAGAACCAGCCCATCCGCGCCGTGTTCAATACCGCCGAGCGCCACCACTCCTTCGAATCGTGCCAGTGGGCTTCGACGCGCATCTGGGCGTGCCAGTAGGAATCGAAATCAGCGCAGACCAGGAAGCGGTCGTAGTCCACCAGCGAATCGATCAACCCGGTGTAACGGGACGGATCATCCGGCGAGAACACCCCGCCTCGAATCGCTTGCAGCACATCGTTCAGACGGTGGGACGCGGCGATATCCGGCACCGCACTGAACTCATGGTTCTGCTTGCGCGCCTCCACCTGTTGCGCGCTGAGACCGAAGATGAACATGTGCCCGTCGCCGATGCGCTCGCACATTTCCACATTGGCCCCGTCCAGGGTGCCGATAGTCAGAGCGCCGTTCAGGCCGAATTTCATGTTGCTGGTGCCAGAGGCTTCGAACCCGGCGGTGGAGATCTGCTCGGACAAATCCGCCGCCGGAATGATGCTCTCCGCCAGGCTGACGTTGTAGTTGGGCAGGAACACCACTTTGAGCAAGCCGCGCACGGTCGGGTCGTTGTTCACCACCCGGGCGATGTCGTTGGTCAGCTTGATGATCAGTTTGGCCTGGTGATAGCTCGCGGCTGCCTTGCCGGCAAAGATTTTCACTCGTGGCACCCAGTCGATTTCAGGCTCCGCTCGAATCGCCTGGTACAACGCCACGGTGTGCATCAGGTTGAGCAACTGGCGCTTGTACTCGTGGATTCGCTTGACCTGCACGTCGAACATCGCCGCCGGGTTGACCGCCACGCCCAGTCGCTCATGAATCAGGTACGCCAAGGCTTTTTTGCTGTGCAGGCGTTGCTCGGCAAACGCCTTGCGGAATGCACTTTTCTCGGCGAACGGCTCAAGGGCGAGCAAACGCTCTTCCGGGTTATCCAGCACCTCGGGGCCAAGGGCATCGACCAGCATCGAGGTCAGCTCGGGGTTGGCCTGATACAACCAGCGACGGAAGGTGATGCCGTTGGTTTTGTTGTTGATCCGCTCCGGGTAGAGCTTGTGCAGTTCGGAGAACACCGTTTGACGCATCAGCTGCGTGTGTAGCCCGGACACACCGTTGATGCTGTGGGAACCGAGAAACGCCAGGTTGCCCATGCGCACCCGGCGACCGTTGTCTTCCTCGATCAGCGACACCGCGCGCAGTACGTCGAAGTCGTGAATGCCTTTGGCCCGCAGGGAGTCGATGTGGTGGGCGTTGATCAGGTAAATGATCTGCATGTGCCGCGGCAACATGCGTTCCATCAAGCCGACCGGCCAGGTTTCCAGCGCTTCGGGCAGCAATGTGTGGTTGGTGTAGGACAGCGTATCGACGGTGACCTGCCACGCGGCATCCCACGCCACGTCATACACGTCGACCAGTTGCCGCATCAGTTCAGCCACGGCAATCGAGGGGTGAGTGTCGTTGAGCTGGATAGAGGCGTGATCGCCCAGGGTCAGCACCGAGGTGTGCATGTTGCGATGGCGGCGCAGCAGATCCTGCAATGAGGCGGCGACGAAGAAGTACTCCTGGCGCAGGCGCAACTCCTGGCCGGCCTCGGTGCTGTCCGCCGGGTACAGCACCCGGGAGATGCTTTCGGCCCTGGCCACTTCAGCCACGGCGCCCAGGTGGTCACCGGCGTTGAAACGCTCTAGATGCAGATCTTCCATGGCCCGGGCACGCCACAGGCGCAGGGTGTTGACGCTCGCCCCGCGCCAGCCGACCACCGGCGTATCGTAGGCGATCGCCCGCACAGTTTCCGCCGGGGACCAGACTTGTCGGGATTTGCCGGTGTCGTCGGTCAGGGTCTCGACACTGCCGCCGAAACCGATGGTGTAAGCCACTTCCGGCCGCTCGAACTCCCAAGGGTTGCCGAAATCCAGCCAGTGTTCGGTCTGCTCCTGCTGCCAGCCATCGACAATCGCCTGACGGAACAACCCGTGCTCATAGCGGATGCCGTAGCCATGACCGGCGATGCCGAGGGTCGACATGCTTTCCAGGAAACACGCCGCCAGGCGCCCGAGGCCACCGTTGCCCAGGGCCGCATCGGGCTCCAGCGTACGGATGCGCTCAAGGTCGACGCCGAGTTCGGTCAGAGCTTCGCGGGCCACGTCGAGCAGGCCGAGATTGCTCAGGCTGTCGAACAGCAGCCGACCGATGAGAAATTCCAGCGAGAGGTAATAAACGCGCTTCTGGCCTTTGCGGTAGATCTGCCGCGTGTGGTCCATCCAGTGCTCGACCATGTGATCCCGCGCGGCCAGGGCAATGGCTTCGAACCAGTCGTGGTCGAAGGCGTGATCCGGGTCTTTACCTACTGCATAAGTGAGTTTGGTCAAGACGGCATCGCGGAATGCGGCCACCTCTGCTTCTCGAACAAGTGGTTCTTGAGTCATCGATAGGACCTCGAGCGAGCTTGGAGTTGTCTGAGCCTAGACGGTCTGACAGGCGGTAGAGGCTCTGGTTCGGCAGTTTTTCCTGTAAGTGCGAATCGGGTCGGCAATACATTGTCGTGTACCTGATTCAATGCAGGGGCCGTGCCGGATTAGCGGTTTATTGGCCAGCTGTGAAAAAATCTGGCGAAAGGTTGTTCAAAAATCCACCAGTCCCGGTATGATCGCGCGCCCTGATGCACACGCTGGTAACAAACGATGATGAAGCCGAACCTGATCGCTGCCGCAGAGATCGACCGCCTCGATACCTGGGCCAAGTACTCTGCCCCGATGTGCGGCTCGTGCATGTCCAGCTGCTGCACCCTGCCCGTCGAGGTCAAGATCAAGGATCTGATCCGCATCGGCGTGGTCGATGAGTTCGAGCTGGGTGATCCGCCGAAGAACATCGCCAAGCGCCTGCAAAAGGAGGGCTTGGTCGAACGCTTCAATCAGAAGTCAGGGATCTTTACCCTCCAACGCATGAGCAACAACGATTGCCTGTACCTGGATCGTAAGAGCCGTCTGTGCACTATTTATGATAAGCGCCCGGATACCTGCCGCAATCATCCGAAAATCGGCCCGCGGCCAGGGTATTGCGCGTACAAGCCCAAGGAAGTGGAGCGCGAGCGGAGTTCGCGGAGTATCGAGCGGTTCTGATATTTCCTGAAACCAGTGGCGGCTGATCGGCCGCTAACGCAGGGGTTCTGTGGTGTTCACACAATTTGTGGTTCACCTCGAACACTGTGGAAGCGAGCTTGCTCGCGATGAGGCCCGAACAAACACCGCATAAATCCCAGACAAACAAAAACGCCCCCGGTCTCTCGACCGGGGGCGTTTTCGTTCAGCCAGGGCTAAATCTTATGCCTTGGCTTTCTTGGCAGCGCGGGTACGCTCGCTTTCGTCCAGGATCTTCTTGCGAAGACGGATGGACTTAGGAGTTACTTCACACAGCTCGTCGTCCTGGATGAATTCCAGAGCCTGTTCCAGAGTGAAGCGAACAGGTGGAACCAGAGCGATGGTTTCGTCTTTACCCGAAGCACGCATGTTGTCGAGCTTCTTGCCCTTGGTAGGGTTAACGCCCAGGTCGTTGTCACGGCTGTTCAGACCAACGATCTGACCGTTGTAGATTTCCTGACCGTGTTCTACGAACAACTTGCCACGCGCCTGCAGGGTTTCCAGGGAGTAGGTCAGCGCCTTACCGGTTTCAACCGAAACCAGAACGCCGTTCTGACGGCCGGACATGTCGCCGGACTTCATCACGTCGTAACGGTCGAAGATCGAGGTCAGGATGCCAGCACCGTTGGTCAGGGTCAGGAACTGGTTACGGAAACCGATCAGACCGCGAGCAGGGATGTTGTATTCCAGACGTACACGGCCCTTGCCATCCGGCACCATGTTGGTCAGGTCGCCCTTACGCAGGCCCATCTCTTCCATCACCTTGCCTTGGGATTCTTCCGGCAGGTCGATGGTGACGTTTTCGAACGGTTCGTGCTTCACGCCGTCAACCAGACGGATGATCACTTCCGGACGGCCTACAGCCATTTCGAAGCCTTCGCGACGCATGGTTTCGATCAGTACCGAGAGGTGCAGTTCGCCACGGCCGGAAACCTTGAACTTGTCAGCCGAGTCGCCTTCTTCAACGCGCAGTGCAACGTTGTACAGCAGCTCTTTGTCCAGACGTTCCTTGATGTTACGGGAAGTCACGAACTTGCCTTCTTTACCGCAGAATGGCGAGTCGTTTACCTGGAAGGTCATGGAAACGGTTGGCTCGTCGACGGTCAGCGGCTTCATCGCTTCGACCGTGTCCGGGTGGCACAGGGTGTCGGAGATGAACAGCGAATCCATCCCGCTGATGCACACGATGTCGCCTGCAGCAGCTTCTTCAACGTCTACACGGTGCAGACCGTGGTGACCCATCAGCTTCAGGATACGACCGTTGCGCTTCTTGCCGTCGGCGCCGATAGCCACAACCGGGGTGTTCGGCTTGACGCGACCACGGGCGATACGGCCAACGCCGATAACACCCAGGAAGCTGTTGTAGTCCAGTGCGGAGATCTGCATCTGGAACGGACCTTCACGGTCAACAGCCGGCGCCGGTACGTTGTCGACGATCGACTGGTACAGCGGGGTCATGTCTTCAGCCATTTCGGTGTGGTCCAGACCGGCAATACCGTTCAGGGCCGAGGCGTAGACGACTTTGAAGTCCAGCTGTTCTTCGGTGGCACCCAGGTTGTCGAACAGGTCGAAGATCTGGTCCAGAACCCAGTCCGGACGCGCGCCTGGACGGTCAACCTTGTTGATGCACACGATCGGACGCAGGCCGGCTTCGAAAGCCTTCTTGGTCACGAAACGGGTTTGCGGCATAGGGCCGTCTTGAGCGTCAACCAGCAGCAGAACGGAGTCGACCATCGACATTACGCGTTCAACTTCGCCGCCGAAGTCGGCGTGGCCCGGGGTGTCCACGATGTTGATGTGGTAGCCGTTCCAGTTGATGGCGGTGTTTTTCGCCAGAATGGTAATACCGCGCTCTTTCTCCTGGTCGTTGGAGTCCATCACGCGCTCGTCGTTGAGCTCGTTGCGCTCCAGGGTGCCGGATTGACGCAGGAGTTTGTCTACCAGGGTGGTCTTACCATGGTCAACGTGGGCAATGATGGCGATGTTGCGTAGATTTTCGATCACTTGTGTATCTCGATCAGAGGATTCGGTGTGCTGACAAGTCTTGGCAGCGATTAACAGTAGCGTCCGTGAAAGCCGTTACAGCTTGACGGTGGCATCGGGGGGCCGGTGACGCAGGCCACAGGCAAACAGCCCCGGGCACTTAGCTCGGTCGATAAACGCGCACATTGGCATGCCCCTCACTGAGCAAATGGTGGGCATGCAGGCGACTCATCACGCCTTTGTCGCAATACAGCAGGTACTGGCGAGTAGGGTCCAGTTCCTTGAAACGAGCGTTCACTGCATAAAACGGCATCGTTTGTACCTCGATGCCAGCGAGGTCCAGCGGGTCGTCTTCAGCGGCATCCGGGTGACGGATGTCGATGACGATCTGACCGGCCAGCGCTTCGCTGACTTCTTCAATCTGCAAGTCCTGGCCCAGTTCATCGATTACGCGATCGATCGGCACCAGCTTGGCGTTTTCGAGCGCACGCTCGAGTACCGCCATATCGAATTCTTTCTCTTCATGCTCGACGCGATAGCGCTTGGCCGCGGTCTTCGGATTGACCGAGATGACGCCGCAGTATTCCGGCATATGCCGGGCGAAATCAGCGGTGCCGATTTCGATTGCCGTGTCGATAATGTCCTGCTTGTGACTGGCGATCAGCGGACGCAACACCAGCTTTTCGGTCACGCAGTCGATCACTGACAGGTTCGGCAGCGTCTGGCTCGACACCTGGGAGATCGCCTCACCGGTGACCAGTGCGTCGATGTGCAGTCGATCGGCAATTTTGGAGGAAGCGCGCAACATCATACGCTTCAATACTACGCCCATATGACTGTTATCGACTTTGCCGAGAATTTCGCCCAGCACTTCTTCGAACGGCACACTGACAAATAGCACGCGCTGGGAGCTGCCGTACTTCTTCCAGATGAAATGCGCGACTTCCATGACGCCCAGTTCGTGGGCACGTCCGCCCAGATTGAAGAAGCAGAAATGCGCCATCAGGCCGCGGCGCATGATCTGGTAGGCCGCCACGGTGGAGTCGAAGCCACCGGACATCAGCACCAGGGTCTGCTCCAGCGCGCCCAGCGGATATCCGCCGATGCCGTTGTGCTGGCTGTGGATCACGAACAACCGCTGGTCGCGAACTTCGATCCGGACTTCGATTTCCGGCGCTTTCAGGTCGATCCCGGCTGCGCCGCACTCGCGACGCAGCTTGCTGCCGACGTATTTTTCGACGTCCATCGAGCTGAACGTGTGTTTGCCCGCACGCTTGCAGCGCACCGAGAAAATTTTCCCGGCCAGTGCATCGCCGTAGTGCTGTTTGCACTTTTCGGTGATGTCGTCGAAGTCGCCCAGCGGGTACTCGTCGATCTGCAGAAAGTGCGCGATGCCCGGCATGCAGGTCAGCCGCTCACCCATCTCTTTCAAGGCTTTCGGGTCGGTAACACGGGTTTCCAGCTCGAGATTGTCCCACACGCCGTTCACCACCACGGCCGGGTCCAGATCACGGAGCACGGCGCGGATGTTTTTGGCCAACTGGCGGATAAATTTCGTCCGGACAGGTCGACTCTTGATGGTGATCTCGGGGAAGACTTTTACGATTAATTTCATGGAAACAGCGCGCGCATGGCCTGCCGAAAAAGGGGGGCGCGGATTATAGCGGAAATTGCTCAAGGTTTAACCAGTTAATGTACAGAAGGTTTTGCGCGCACCAAAACAGGTCATTTATTGGATATAACGCCACATTACAGGGCGAGATTTTCTGCTTTAAAGCGCAATATGTCCTCACAAGCGTGCTTTTGGGGCAAAAAACCCATGCTGGGGCACTGGCATGCAATTTGCTCCCTTGTGAGGCAGGTTGCCTTGGCAGAGTATTCGCGCCGGCATCACAAACATTTAAGGGCATCCACTACCAGCCCTAATACACCCGGAGGACACTATGTCGAAGTCGGTTCAACTCATCAAAGATCATGACGTCAAGTGGATTGATCTGCGCTTCACGGACACCAAAGGCACTCAGCACCACGTGACCATGCCGGCTCGCGATGCGCTGGATGACGACTTCTTCGAAGTCGGCAAAATGTTCGACGGCTCCTCCATCGCTGGCTGGAAAGGCATCGAAGCCTCCGACATGATCCTGATGCCGGACGACTCCACCGCGGTCCTGGATCCGTTCACCGAAGAACCGACCCTGATCCTGGTCTGCGACATCATCGAACCTTCGAGCATGCAAGGCTACGACCGCGACCCACGTGCGATCGCCAAGCGTGCCGAAGAGCACCTGAAAGCCACCGCTATCGGTGACACCGTATACGCCGGTCCGGAGCCAGAGTTCTTCATCTTCGACCAGGTGAAGTTCAAGTCCGACATTTCCGGCTCCATGTTCAAGATCTACTCTGAACAAGGTTCGTGGATGTCCGACCAGGACATCGAAGGCGGCAACAAAGGCCACCGCCCAGGCGTCAAAGGCGGCTATTTCCCGGTTCCGCCGTTCGACCACGACCACGAAATCCGTACCTCCATGTGCAACGCACTGGAAGAAATGGGCCTGACCGTCGAAGTTCACCACCACGAAGTGGCGACTGCCGGCCAGAACGAAATCGGCGTCAAGTTCAACACTCTGGTGAAGAAAGCCGACGAAACCCAAACCCTGAAGTACGTCGTGCACAACGTTGCCGATGCCTACGGCCGCACCGCGACCTTCATGCCTAAGCCTCTGTACGGCGACAACGGCTCGGGTATGCACGTACACATGTCCATCTGGAAAGATGGCAAGAACACCTTCGCTGGCGAAGGCTATGCCGGCCTGTCCGACACCGCCCTGTACTTCATCGGCGGCATCATCAAGCACGGTAAGGCCCTGAACGGCTTCACCAACCCGGCGACCAACTCCTACAAGCGTCTGGTTCCAGGCTTCGAAGCTCCAGTGATGCTGGCCTACTCGGCTCGCAACCGTTCCGCTTCGATCCGTATTCCTTACGTGTCGAGCCCGAAAGCCCGCCGTATCGAAGCACGCTTCCCGGATCCGGCTGCCAACCCATACCTGTGCTTCGCCGCACTGTTGATGGCTGGCCTGGACGGCATCCAGAACAAGATCCACCCTGGCGACGCCGCTGACAAAAACCTGTACGACCTGCCGCCTGAAGAGGCCAAAGAGATCCCACAAGTTTGCGGCAGCCTGAAAGAAGCCCTGGAAGAGCTGGACAAAGGTCGTGCGTTCCTGACCAAAGGCGGCGTTTTCAGCGACGACTTCATCGACGCTTACATCGCCCTGAAAAGCGAAGAAGAAATCAAGGTACGTACCTTCGTACACCCACTGGAATACGAGCTGTACTACAGCTGCTGATCCAGTAGCGCCGCGGCACGCGGCGTGACAAAAAGAGGCCTCCTTCGGGAGGCCTTTTTTATGGTTCTTCACGGAATCCTGGGAAACACAGAAACAAGAACGCCGATTTGTTTGATGATGTTCGTGCGAGCAAACACA